>NZ_JBEXNM010000051.1:0-26238 GCF_040611095.1 Streptomyces sp. NPDC003077
CATCGGGGTGTGCAAGGGGGTGCTCAGCGGTGTCGGCGCCACGGCGGGCTGTAGGCCCAGGCGCGGTGCCGGGCAAACAGTTCGCCGGCCTGGCCCGACGGCCGGCACGGCGGCCCGGGCCCGGCGGCTCCCGGCGCCCCCGGACGGCTCGGCGCTCGGTTCCGTCGACGTCGCGGCGCTGGAACGGGCGCTGCGGGACGAGGTGGACGCCGAGGTGCGGTTCGACGCGGGCAGCCGGGGCGCGTACGCCACGGACGGCTCGAACTACCGCCAGGTGCCCATCGGCGTGGTGGTGCCGCGCACCGTGGAGGCGGGCGCGGCGGCCGTGGGCGTGTGCGCCCGGTTCGACGCGCCGGTGCTGTCCCGGGGCGGCGGGACGAGCCTCGGCGGGCAGTGCACCAACACCGCCGTGGTCATCGACTGGACGAAGTACTGCGACGGCCTGCTGGAGGTGGACCCGCAGCAGCGGACCTGTGTCGTCGAGCCCGGCATCGTCCTGGACGAGCTGAACCGGCGGCTGGCGGACCACGGGCTGAAGTTCGGCCCCAAGCCGTCCACGCACAGCCACTGCGCGCTCGGCGGCATGATCGGCAACAATTCGTGCGGCGCGTCGGCCCAGGCGTACGGCAAGACCGTGGACAACGTACGGCGGCTGGAGATCCTCACCTACGACGGCCTGCGCTGCTGGGTGGGGCGGACGACGGACGAGGAGTACGCCCGGATCGTGGCCGAGGGGGGCCGCCGGGCCGAGCTGTACCGGGGCCTGAAGGAGATCGCCGAACGGAACCTGGCGGAGATCCGGCGCGGCTACCCGAAGATCCCGCGCCGGGTCTCGGGCTACAACCTGGACTCGCTGCTGCCGGAGAACGGCTTCGACCTCGCCCGCGCGCTGGTCGGCAGCGAGGGGACGCTCGTCACCGTCCTGCGCGCGGAACTGGAGCTGGTGACCGTCAAGCCGTACGAGGCGATCGTGCTGCTGGGTTATCCGGACATCTGCGCCGCCGCCGACGAGGTGCCGCGCATCGTCAACCACAGCGAGCCCAGCCAACTGGAGGCCATCGACAGCCGGATGGCCGAGCTGATGCACGAGGAGGGCGTCCACCTGGACTCCCTCAAGCGGTTCCCGGCGGGGAACAGCTGGCTGCTGGTGCAGTTCAGCGGACATGCGAAGGACGAGGTCGAGCGGGCGGGCCGGGAGCTGCTGCGGACGCTGGGGCGCCCGGAGGACGACAAAACGGTGGCGTTCTCCGACGATCCCGAGCGGGAGCGGAAGATGCTCAAGGCCCGCGAGGCGGGGCTCGGGGTGACGGCCCGGCCGCCGGACGGCCGGGAGACGTGGGAGGGCTGGGAGGACTCCGCGGTCCCCCCGGACCGGCTCGGGGACTACCTGCGGGACCTGAAGAAGCTGTTCGCCTCCTACGGCTACGACCACGCGTCGCTGTACGGGCACTTCGGCCAGGGCTGCGTGCACACCCGCATCCCCTTCCAGCTGCGCAGCGCGGAGGGGGTGGCGGACTTCCGGCGGTTCCTGTTCGACGCGGCCGACCTCGTCGCGTCCTACGGCGGGTCGCTGTCCGGCGAGCACGGTGACGGGCAGGCCCGCGGCGAGCTGCTGACCCGGATGTTCGGGGAGCGGCTGGTGACGGCGTTCGGCGAGGTGAAGGCGCTGTTCGACCCGGGCAACCGGATGAACCCGGGCAAGGTGGTCCGCCCCTACCGGACCGACCAGCACCTGCGGCTCGGCTCGACCTGGCACCCCGAGAGCCTGACCACCCACTTCGGCTACCCCAAGGACGAGCACAGCTTCACCCAGGCCGTGATGCGCTGCGTGGGCGTGGGCAACTGCCGTACGCACTCGGGCGGCGTGATGTGCCCGTCCTACCGGGCGACCGGGGAGGAGGAGCACTCCACGCGGGGCCGGGCGCGGCTGCTGTTCGAGATGCTGGACGGACACGCGGACTCCGCCGTCACCGACGGGTGGCGCTCCACGGAGGTGCGGGACGCGCTGGACCTGTGCCTGGCCTGCAAGGGCTGCAAGTCCGACTGCCCGGTGAACGTGGACATGGCCACGTACAAGGCGGAGTTCCTCTCCCACCACTACGCGGGCCGGGTGCGGCCCATGGCGCACTACTCGATGGGGTGGCTGCCCCTGTGGGCGCGGCTGGCGCGCCTGGCTCCCCGCGTGGTCAACGCGGCGCTGCGGGCGCCGGTGCTCGGCGCGCTCGGCAAGCGGCTGGCGGGAGTGGCGCCGGCGCGCCCGGCGCCGGTCTTCGCCCGGGAGTCCTTCGTCCAGTGGTGGCGGGCGCGCGGCTCCGAGGAGCCGCGGCCGGGCGACCCGGACGCGGTGGTGCTGTGGCCGGACACCTTCAGCTCGCACTTCCACCCGGAGATCGCGCGGTCGGCGGTGCGCGTCCTGGAGGACGCCGGGTACCGGGTGGCGGTGCCCACCCAGGCCGTGTGCTGCGGCCTGACCCTGATCTCGACGGGCCAGCTCGCCACCGCCAAACGGGTGCTGCGGCGGACGGTGGGGGTGCTGCGGCCGTGGATCGAGGCCGGGACGCCGGTGGTCGGGCTGGAGCCGTCGTGCACCGCCGTCTTCCGCGCCGACGCCCCCGAGCTGATGCCGGAGGACCAGGATGTGCAGCGGCTGGCGCACCAGTTCCACACCTTCGCCGAACTGCTCGTCCAGCGTGCCGAGGATGGCTGGCGGCCCCCGTCGCTGTCCCGGTCGGCCACCGTGCAGACGCACTGCCACCAGCACGCGGTGATGAAGGACGACGCGGACCGCGAACTGCTGCGCCGCGCCGGGATCGAGGCGGACGTGCTGGACGCCGGGTGCTGCGGGCTGGCCGGCAACTTCGGGTTCGAACGGGAGCACCACGACCTGTCGATGACGGTGGCGGAACAGGGCGTGCTGCCCGCGGTGCGGCACACCCCCGCCGACGCGCTGGTGCTCGCCGACGGGTTCAGCTGCCGCACGCAGATCGAGCACGGCGGCACCGGGCGGCGCGCGATGCACCTGGCCGAGGCGCTGGCCCTGGGCCTGGACGGCCGGGCGGACCCGGACGGCGCCGCCGCCCAGCCGCTGACCCACCCCGAACGGCTCGTGGCGCGGCCCGAGGTGCCGGCCCGCGACCCGCGTCTGGTGACGGCCGCCGCGCTCGCCGTGGCGGGCGCCGCGGCGGCCGGTGCCGTCCGCGCCCTGACGCGGCGGCGGGGATGAGCCCCGCGCGCCGGGCGGTCCCGGCCGTCCGGCGCCGCCCCGCGCGCCCGCGCGCGATCCACCGGCCACCGGGATCACCGGGACCACCGCGCCCACCAGGACCACCGAGATCACCGGGCCCACCGAGTTCGACGACTTCACCGAGATCACCGGGACCACCGGCGAAAGGAATTCCCCCGTGTCCACCAAAGTGTCCGACTACCTCCTCCAACGCCTGCGGGAATGGGGCGTCGAGCACGTCTTCGCGTACGCCGGAGACGGCATCAACGGCCTGCTGGCCGCCTGGGGCCGGGCCGGCGACGACCCGATGTTCGTCCAGGCGCGGCACGAGGAGATGGCGGCGTTCGAGGCGTGCGGCTACGCCAAGTTCTCCGGCAGGGTCGGCGTGTGCGCGGCGACCTCCGGCCCCGGCGCGATCCACCTGCTGAACGGGCTGTACGACGCCAAGCTCGACCACGTGCCGGTGGTGGCCATCGTCGGCCAGACCAACCGCAGCGCCATGGGCGGCTCCTACCAGCAGGAGGTGGACCTGCTGAGCCTCTACAAGGACGTGGCCGCCGATTTCTGCGAGATGGTCACCGTTCCGGAACAGCTCCCCAACGTGCTGGACCGCGCGATGCGCACCGCCTACGCCCGGCGCACCGTCACGGCGCTGATCATCCCCGGTGACGTGCAGGAGCTGGACTACAGCCCGCCGACCCACGCGTTCAAGATGGTGCCCTCCAGCCTGGGCATGGGCGAGTACACCCCGGTGCCGGCGCGACGGGACCTGGAGCGGGCCGCCGATGTGCTCAACGCGGGCGAGAAGGTCGCGATCCTGGTGGGGCAGGGCGCCCGCGGCGCGCGCGAAGAGGTGGAGCGGCTCGCCGAACTCCTCGGCGCCGGTGTCGCCAAGGCGCTGCTCGGCAAGGACGTCCTGTCCGACGAACTCCCCTACGTCACCGGCTCGATCGGCCTGCTGGGCACCCGGCCCAGCTACGAGCTGATGCAGAAGTGCGACACGTTCCTGTCGATCGGCTCCAGCTTCCCGTACAGCCAGTTCCTGCCCGAGTACGGCCAGGCGCGCGCCGTGCAGATCGACATCGACCCGTTCATGATCGGCCTGCGCTACCCCTTCGAGGTCAACCTCGTCGGGGACGCCCGCGCCACGCTGGACGCGCTGCTGCCACTGCTCAAGCACAAGAAGGCGCGCAAGTGGCGGGACGAGGTGGAGTCGGGCGTCAAGCGGTGGTGGGAGGTGATGCAGCGGCGCGCCAACGTCGACGCGGACCCGATCAACCCCGAGTACGCCGTGCACGCCCTGGACCCGCTGCTGCCCGACGACGTGATGCTCACCTCGGACTCCGGTTCCGCCGCCAACTGGTACGCGCGGCACCTGCGGATGCGCGGCGCGATGCGCGGCTCGCTGTCCGGCACGCTGGCGACGATGGGGCCGGGCGTCCCGTACGCCATCGGCGCCAAGTTCGCCCACCCGGACCGCCCGGCGATCGCCCTGGTCGGCGACGGCGCGATGCAGATGAACGGGATGGCCGAGCTCATCACCATCCACAAGTACTGGCAGCAGTGGCGCGACCCGCGGCTGATCGTCCTCGTCCTCAACAACCGCGACCTGAACCAGGTGACCTGGGAGATGCGGGCGATGGCCGGCGCCCCGCAGTTCGAGGCCTCGCAGCACATCCCGGACGTGCCCTACGCCGACTTCGCGCGCTCGATCGGGCTGGACGGCGTGCGGGTGGAGAAGCCCGAGGACGTGGAGCCCGCGTGGCGGCAGGCGCTCGCCGCCGACCGGCCGTTCGTCCTGGACGTGCGCACCGACCCGGACGTGCCGCCGATCCCGCCGCACGCCACGCTGGACCAGATCGAGGCGGCGGCCTCGGCGATCCTGCACGGCGACTCGGCGAGCGCCGGGGTGATCAAGCAGGGCGTGAAGGCCAAGATCCAGGAGATGCTGCCGGGGCACCGCCACCGGAACGACCGGCCGGGTGCGGGGGAAGGGCAGTGATGCGGTGACTCCGCCGATGGCGGAGTTCGGCGGACCGGCGTCGAACGACCCCGAGGTCCCCTCCCGGAACCACCAGCACGCCCCGCCCGACGTCCCCGTCATCGAGGGCCTGTCGGTCTGCGTCTACACGGTGCCGACCGACGCCCCCGAAGGCGACGGCACGCTGACCTGGGACTCCACCACGATGGTGGTGGTCCAGGCCAGATCCGGCGCCGTGCACGGGACCGGCTGGACGTACGGGGCCGCGGCCACCGCCGGCGTCGTCACGGCCGTCCTGGCGCCCGTCGTCACCGGCCTGTCCGCCCTGGAGGTGCCGGCCGCCAACGAGGCGATGCGCCGCGCGGTGCGCAACGCCGGGGGTCCCGGCCTGGTGGCCGGGGCGATCTCGGCGGTGGACATCGCCCTGTGGGACCTCAAGGCCCGGCTGTTCGACGTGCCGCTGGTGCGGCTGCTGGGCTCGGCGCGCCCGGACGTGCCGGTGTACGGCAGCGGCGGGTTCACCACGTACACCGCCCGGCAGACGGAGCGGCAGCTGCGGGAGTGGACCGAGGAGCGGGGCTTCGGCCGCGTCAAGATCAAGATCGGCGAGTCCTGGGGGCAGTACCCCGACCGCGACGTGGAACGCGTCCACCGGGCGCGCACCGTGATCGGCGACGCCTGCGAGCTGTACGTCGACGCGAACGGCGCCTACGGCGCCAAGCAGGCCGTCCGCATGGCCGCCCGGTTCGCCGCCGCCGGCGTGACCTGGTACGAGGAGCCGGTCTCCTCCGACGACCTGGACGGCCTGCGCCGGGTCCGCGAATCCGTGGCCCCCGACGTCGCCGCCGGCGAATACGGCTACGACCTGGGGTACTTCGCCCGGATGGTGAACTCCGGCGCGGTGGACTGCCTCCAGGCCGACGTCACCCGCTGCGGCGGCATCACGGTCTGGCTCAGGGCGGCGGCGGTCGCCGAGGCCGCCGGGCTGGAGATCTCCGGCCACTGCGCCCCGCACGTCCACGCCCACGTCTGCGCCGCCGTGCCCAACCTGCGGCACCTGGAGTGGTTCCACGACCACGTCCGCATCGAGGAACGCTTCTTCGACGGCACCCTCGATCCGAACGGTGGCGCGGTCATCCCGGGCGCGTCGGGGGCACCGGGGCTGGGGCTGACGCTGCGGACGGAACGCAGTGAGCACTTCCGGACGGGGTGAGGACCCGCCGACTGGCGGGGCAGGCCCCGGAAACCCAGAGGACGACGAGGAGGATTCGTACGCATGGCCCGTCTGCCGTCCGCGCGGGGAGAGATCTCCGCCGCCGTGTGCGCCGCGCTCGACCGGCCGCCGGAACGCCGGCCGGCGCTGCCCGACGCCCCCGCCGTCACCGCCCTCGACCCCTACGGCGACGACCTGCACCTGGCCCTGTACACCTGCTACGAACTCCACTACCGCGGGTTCACCGACGTGGACGACGCCTGGGAGTGGGACCCCGACCTGCTGCGGCTGCGCGCCGCGCTGGAACGGAGGTTCCTGGCCGCCCTCCGGGAGGACGTCAAGGTCCCCGGCAGCGCGCAGGCCGCCCTGGACGGGCTGCTCCTGGAACCGGCGGACGGCGAGGGCGTCTCCCACTTCCTGCGCGACGAGGGCGAACGGTGGCACCTGCGCGAGTACGCCGCGCACCGGTCCCTCTACCACCTCAAAGAGGCCGACCCGCACCTGTGGGTGATCCCCCGCCTGACGGGGCACGCCAAGGCGGGGATGGCCGCCGTGGAGTACGACGAGTTCGGGGCCGGACGCGCCGAACGGGTGCACGCGCGGCTGTTCGCCGACCTGATGGCGGACCTCGGCCTGGACCCGTCCTACGGGCACTACGCCGACGCCGGGGCCCGGCAGATGCTCGCCCTCGTCAACCTCATGTCGCTCCTCGGCCTGCACCGCGCCCACCGCGGGGCGCTGGTCGGCCACTTCGCCTGGGTGGAGATCACCTCCCCGCCCGGCTCCCGCCGCCTCGCCCAGGCGCTGGAGCGCGTCGGCGCCGGGCCGGCGGCGGTGCACTTCTACGCCGAGCACGTCGAGGCGGACGCGGTGCACGAGCAGGTGGTCCGGCACGAGGTGGTGCGCGGCCTGCTGACCGACGAGCCGCAACTGGACGCGGACGTGGCCTTCGGCGTGGCCGCGACCGACTGGCTGGAGGAACGGTTGGGGCAGCACCTGCTGGACGCGTGGCGGGCGGGGCGGAGTTCGGTGCGGGTGGCGGTGTGAGGGGGCGCCGGGGACGGCCTACCGGGGTGCTCCTGGGGTGCTCCTGGGGTGCTTTCAGCCGCCGTGCCCCGGCCAGGTCCAGCCGCCCTGTGCCGTCACCCGCCGTGCTCCTCCCCCGCCTCCCGCTGAGACGTTGCCTCGCGGCGGCGCCGTGGCCGCCCCCGGTGGCTGGTGTCGCACCAGGGGTAGATCTTGCTTCGGCGGCACATGCACAGGGCCACCGTCGGGCGGTCCGAGCGCGCGGTGCCGCCGTCCTCCAACGTCACCTCGACGGGGCCCTCGATGAGCAGCGGCCCACCGGGGTCACGGGTGACCCGGCGAACCTCCCTGCCCCGTCCCTCCGCCGCCGCGTGCGCGGCGTCCGTACGGCTGTCCGGTTCATGCCGCGCGTTCGGCACGGACGACCACCAACTCCTCCTTGTCCTGCCCGGGAGCGATCAGCCCGCGGGCCTCCAGCCACTGTGCCCTCCCCCGCATGACCGGCCCGAACGGCACCGCCCTGCGGTCCGTCACGGCGGCCGGCAGGCCCGCCCCGCGCAGCAGCGTCAAGGTGCGCTCCTCGTCGCACAGCGCGGAGTGCACCAGCAGCAGGACCCCACCCCGGCGCAGCAGCAGGGGCGCCTGGGCACAGAGCCGGTCCAGCACGGCCCGGCCGTCGCTGCCCGCGTCCCAGGAGCGGGCCCGTCCGCCGCGCGGCACGGAGGCGGCCGGGGACGGGACGTAGGGCGGGTTCGCCACGATCAGGTCGAACCGCCGTCCGGCCACCGGACCCGTCAGATCGCCGCGCCGGGGCCGCACGGTCCGGCCCTGCCCGGCCAGCCGGGCGTTCAGCCAGGCCGTGACGACCGCCTTGACCGAGGTGTCGACGGCGGTCACCCGGCCCGCGCCCAACCGGGCCGCCGCGATGGCCAGCGCGCCGGTGCCGGTGCCGACATCGAGGACCTCCGCGCCGGGACGCAGCCGCTCGCGCAGCAGCGCCGCCGTCAGCACACCGGTGTCCTCTTGCGGCACATACACCCCGGGGGGCTTGAGGAAGAGCATGGAGCCCTGAGTACCCGCGGCACGCGGTTTATCCACCCGGACGGCCGAACCGGACGGCCGGCCCGCGCGGCGAGACGGCCCCGCCCGCGCCGAACGACCCCGGAGAGGGCGTTACGGCAAGTGGGGCGCGAAGACGACGTTAGGTCCACGTCCTGAGGGGCACTGCGGGAATTGCCCACGAAGACGGCGGCCCGGGACCCCGGTCGCGGCGTCCGGGGCCGCGCTCACACGAAGGAGGCACCAGAACATGACCACCGCTCGCGAGATCATGACGCCCGGCGCCGAGTGCATCGGGGCGGAAGAGAGCGTGCTGGACGCCGCTCGGAAGATGACGGAGCTGGGCGTCGGCGCCCTGCCCATCTGCGGCACCGACAACAAGCTCAAGGGAATGCTCACCGACCGCGACGTCGTGGTGAAGGTGCTCGGCGCGGGCAAGGACCCGAGCGGCACCAAGGCCGGCGAGCTGGCCCAGGGCGAGGCGGTCACCATCGGCGCCGACGACGACGCCGACGAGATCCTGCGCACCATGATCACCCACAAGGTGCGCCGACTGCCGGTGATCGACGGTCACCAGCTCGTCGGCATGGTGGCCCAGGCGGACGTCGCCCGCGGCCTGCCCGACCCGAAGGTCGGCGACCTCCTCGAAGCCCTCTCCACCGACTGACCGGCCACCGGCGGCGACCGGCCACCGGCCCGCCCCGCCCCCGTCCTGGCGGGCGGCGGCAGGCCGCACGGCTCCGGGCGGCCCCCGGCGTGGGCGGCTCCGCCCCGTCGTCGGGGGGCGTCGCGCCCGTCGGGCCGGGGCGTACGGGAACGGTGCCGGGTGGGCCGGAGGACGTCGGGGGCGGTGCGCGTCGGGGTGTCCGTCGGCCCGGGAACAGTGTCCGTCGGCCCGGGAACAGTGTCCGTCGGCCCGGGAACGGTGTCCGTCGGCCCATAAGCGATCGGAACGGTTCTCATCGGGCCCGGGAACGCTTCTTGCCCCGCCAGGAACCGTCAGGTTGGGCACGGGCCCGGCCGGACGGAACCGGGGACGGAAACGGCCACCCGGCGCACCGCCTCAGGGCTGGTACACGTACGGCGTCGTGACGCTCAGCGGGACGAATCCGAGCCGGTGCAGGATCGGGCGGCTCTGGTCGGACGCGTCCACCTGGAGGTAGGGGTAGCCGCGCTCGACGGCGACGCGGGCCCGGTGGGCGATCAGCGCGCGGTAGATCCCCTTCCCCCGCCAGGCGGCCACGGTGCCGCCGCCCCACAGCCCGGCGAACCCGGTCCCCGGGCAGAACTCCATCCGCGCCGCGCTCACCGGCACGTCACCCGCCATGGCGACCACCGCGACGAGGAGTTCGGGGGCGTCGTCCAGCAGGGCGAGCAGCCGGTCCCTGATGTGCCCGTACCCCGAGCCGAACGCCTGCTGGTGCACCTCCGCCATCAGCTCGACACCGGCCCGGTCCGTCACGGGAAGCAGACGGAGACCTTCGGGGAGGGCGACCGGGGCGGTCAGCTCCTCGGCCCGGGCGACCATCAGCGTCTCGGCGGGCTCGGCGGTGAAACCGGCCGCGAGCAGCCGATCGGGCAGGTCGTCCGGCCGGTCGTGGGAGTGGTGCTTCCACTCGAACTCGCGGCCGAGCGAGGCGAAGTACCGCACCTGCGCGGCGATCGCCGCGTCCGCCCCGTCCCGGTCCAGGTCCGACCAGAGGACGCCGTTCCACCCGCCATCCGCCGGTGCCACCTGCCGCACCACGCCGTCCGCCGACTCGATCCGCGCCCCGGGCCCGTCCGGCCGGGCCTCCCGCCGCAACTGCCGGTCGTAGAGCTCCAGCATCTCTTGGTGATCCATTCGGCCACCCAACACCGGGGAGGATTCCGGGGCAACGCATTTCCCGTGGCCGACCCAGAGGAAGCGGGCACCCCCGAGGAAGCGGGCGTCTGTAGGGAGGCAGGTGCTCCGCGCGACGGGATGGGCCGCGGACGAGTCCCGCGCTCCCAGGGAATCGGAACTCGGCGCACGAGTGGCGCGAATTCGACGCTCGCCTAACGGACTTGGCACCCTTTCCACTCGTTCCGCCCTCGGCTCGTTCCGTCCTCGGCCGTTCCCCTCCCTCTTGCTCCCTCTTGCCGAACGCGGCTCGAAGTGCCCCGCCGAACGCGGCGCGGCGACCTGCCGCGGAGCGGGGGCGGTCCGGCGCGCGGGGAGGCGGCCCCCGCCCGGCGAGCCCGGAGACGGCGAGCCCGGAGACGGCGAGCACGGCCGACGGCGAGCACGGCCGACGGACGCCCGAAGTGTGGCCGGCGCTTCTCCCCCGTTCGAAGCGCCGGCCGTGCCACGCCACCGGTAGGGCCGCCACCGGCGAGAGCGTGGCGTTGGCCGCCGACGGACCGGCCCGCCGGCTCACACGGGGCCCCAGCCGGCCTGCCGGGTCCCGTCCCCCCGCTTTCTGATGCGCTCTCCAGACTGAGGGAGCCCGGCACTCCGCCGCCAGGGCATTCGACAGAGGTCTAATCCCGCAGGTCACCGGCGGCGCCGGAGGTCGGCGCCGGCCGCGCCCCGGCTCACACCCCGCTGTGGCTGCCCAGCAGATCGGCACCGAGCGGCGTCAGGGTGTGCAGGACCGCGCCCCCGGCCCGCCGGGTGACCACGAGCCCCGCCCGGCGGAGCACCGCGACATGGTGGCTGGCGGTCGCCGCCGCCACGTCCGCCAGCCGCGCCAGCTCCGAAGTGGTGCTCCCCTCCGCGATGGCCTCCAGCATCACGGCGCGCGTCTGGCCCAGCAGCGCTCCCAGCCCGTCGGCGGCCGAACCCCGGGCCTGCGCCTCGGTGGTGAGCTCGCCGCAGGAGTGCTCGATCGGGTACACGACGACCGGCGGCAGTGCGGGGCTCCGCAGCACGGTGGGCACCCGCCAGCAGAAGAACGACGGCAACAGCAGCAGCCCCCGGCCGTCGAGGTGCAGGTCACCCTGGACGTGCCGGCCGCGCAGGGTCAGGACGGGCGCGTTCCACTCCAGGCTCGGGTGCAGCGTGCGCATCAGGTGGTCGAAGGCACCGGACGGCACGGCGTCCCGGGTGCGGGCGCGCAGCGCCAGGTCGGCGCCGACCTCGGCACGGACCCGGGGCCAGTACGGGGCGAGGGCCAGCCGGTGGTAGGAGCGGATCGCGGCGGCCAGGTCGCGCACGGCGTCCGCCTCCCCGTCGGCGAGCCGGCGCACCCAGGGGAGCCGCCGCCGGTCCTCGGCCAGCCGGTCCAGGTCGTCCCGCAACCGGGTGCGCGGAGTGGACAGGAGCGCGCTGATGCCCAGGTCGAGCCCGCCGGAGGCCGCCGCCGGGGTGAGGAAGTCCGGTGAGTAGCCGCGGGGCGGGGCCAGTGCGAACAGCGGGCGCAGGGACGCGTCCAGCTTTCCCCTGACCTCGCGGCGCCAGGTGTCGAAGACCAGCGAACCGTCGTGGGTCTGGAGCATGTGCAGGCTCAGCAGCACTTCCCACAGGGGGTCGGGCGCCTGCGCGAGCCGCGTCTGGGTGAGGTCGTCAGCGCTGAAGTGGATACGCAATGCCACGGGTCGCCCCCTCGCCCGGCCGGGGCCCGCCCGATCGCCCCGTCACCGGCGCCGACTCCATGCTCGGTACCGCCCGCCCGGCGTTCAAACCCCACCCGCGCGTTCCGGCCATCCGTTCACGCCGGTGGCGCTCCGCGCACTCCCGCGCGCCGGCGCTCACGCCCGGCGCCCGGCCTCCGACACGCCGGGCGCGCCCCTCACCGCCGGTCCACCTACCGGGGTCACCGCCGGGCCTCGTGCGAGTCGTCACCACCGCGCCCCCGCACGCTCCCCAGCCACAGCGTGTCCCGGGCCCGGGTCATCGCCACGAACAGGCGGCTCCGGGCGAGCTCGGCCCGCTCGGCGGCGGTCCCTGAGGCGCCCTCGTCCCCGTCCCCCGTCCCGTCCCCGGCTCCGTCCGCGGTCGTCGCCTCGTCGTGGCACGGCAGGCAGACGTGTTTGAACTCCAGGCCCTTGGCGCGCCGGTAGCTGCCCAGTTTGACCGCCGGTACCGGGTGTCCGTCGTACTGCTCCAGCAAGCACACCGGTATCCCGGCGGCGGCCAGGAACTTGTGCTGGTGGGCGAGGACGCGGGTGGTCGGGCACAGGACGGCCGTGTCGGCCCACGCACCGGATGGCAGGGCCCGCAGGTGGCCCAGGAGCGCCCGGTCGTGGTCGTCCTCGGTGGCGCGTGTGACGCGGAGGACCCGGCCCCCGTGGTAGGCGGTGCCCACCTCGCGCCGGCCGGGTCTGTGCACACCGTCGATGTCCTCGAAGGCGTCCCCGGCGACCACCGCGAGCGCGGCGTCGAGGATCTGCCGGGCGTTGCGGTAGTTGGTCCGCAGCACCTGGGCGCGGTCGCCGCGGATGTCCAGGCCGGCTTCGGTGAGCCGGAACCCGCCGGGTTGCACGGCCTGCTGGCCGTCGCCTATCAGGAGCAGGCCGTTGGGCGCGTCGCCGACGAGGGCGTACAGGAGGCGGACGCCCACCAGGGTCAGGTCCTGGACCTCGTCGGCGATGACGGCCCCATAGGGGGAGCCGGGGGTGTCGCGGGCCTCCTTGAGGGCGAGCGCCAGGATGTCGTTGAAGTCGTGCACGCCCCGCGCGGCGCGCAGCCGCTCGTACGCCTGGTACAGCGTCCACACCGCTTCCCGGTGCGGGCGCGCGAGGGCAGCGCGGCGGCGGCGCCGGGGCACCGCCGCGTACTCGGTGAAGGTGGTGATGCCGCGCCCCTTGATGACGTGGTCGATCTCCTCGCGCCAGTAGCGGGGGGTCGGATCGATCTCAGCCAGGCGGCTGCCGCGGCCGACGCGGGCCCAGGCGAGGCTGAAGGCGGTCTCGGCCTTCCTCCTGTGGAGGCGGGTGGGCACACCGCGTGCGGCGAGGAACTCGTGGGCCCAGGCGTGCAGGCTGCGGAAGTCGACCCGGTCGGCGGCGTCCGGGGCCATCTCCCTGAGGAAGGTGGCCTGCACGCGCGGCAGGTTGTTGGCATAGGTGACGTACAGGATCCGGGCGTCGGCGCTCTGGGCGAGGCGGGCCGCCCGGTGCAGGCCCACGACCGTCTTCCCGGTACCGGTGGGCCCGCTGATCCGGGCCGGACCGGCCCAGTCACGGCGGACGAGGGGGAGCTGATCGGGGTGCAGGAAGGTCATCCACTGCTCGATGGGCGCCCGGCGCGCCGCCGCCAGGACGGCGTCCCGGAACCGGGCGGCGTCGAACTGCCCCTCGGGGCCGGGCTCGGCGGATGTCACTGACGGGACGGCCGAGCCCTCGTACTCCGGGAAGACCCGCGCGAGGTGAGCGGCCAGGGCGCCGACCTCGGCCGGGCGCAGTCTGCCGGGCTCGGCCAGCAGCGCCGGGCCGGCATCGCGCTCGCCCAGCAGCCGGACGCGCCCCCGCCAGGCGTCCCCCCGCCACCCGGCGAAGACCAGCAGGGGCCGGACCGCGACGGGCGACAGCCCGAGGGACGCCACCGCGTCCTCGGCGGTCCGGGTCACCGCCATCAGCTTCCGCGCCTCCGCGTCGCGCGGGTCGTGCCCCGCGTACAGCCGGCCGTCGCGGACGCGCGGGGCGGAGCGCCAGTTCTTGACGTCGACGACGAAGACGCCGGCCGGGCCGATCAGCAGCATGTCCACGTTGGCGGCGCGGGTGCCGGGCCACCGCCGGTCCACCAGCAGCCGCCAGCCGTGTTCGGTGAGCACCAAAAGGAGGGCGGCGACCCGCCGTTCGGCCTCGCCGGCCGCCTCCCAGCGGCGCGCCTCCCTCCGGGCGGCCTGCCACTGTGCGTGCAGCGACCGCTCCAGCCGCCGCGCTTCCTCGGCTCTGCGGGACGCCGAATCCCCTGCCGCCATCCGCTCCCCCTCGGATCGCTTTTCCCCGGATCGTTCCTCTTCGGGGTGTTCCCCCTTCGGGGTGTTCCCTCTTCGGAGCGTTCCGCCTTCTGGCCGCTTCCCCTTGAAGCGTTCCCCTGCGGCCCTGCTCCTCCTGGGGCCGCTTCGCCCCGGATCGTTTCCCCTCGGGCCGTTCCTCCGCAGGCCGCTCCTCTGCGCGCGGAGGGAAGGGGTTGCGAGACACGTCCACGAGCGGAGTCAGTCGTCCTGCCATTCGGCCACCAATTGGGCGCGGTGCAAAGGGCGGCGGTCGGCCGGACCACCACGGCATTCCGGAAGTGAGCCCCACCATGGGCTCGTCACAGAACAGCGGCACGTGCCCCAGCCGCCGTGGAACCTCCGCCCCCACCGCCTGAGCAGGCCATGCGCTACGAGCCGCTCGCGGCCCCCGCAAAGGAACGGCCGTCACCAGAACCGGAACGGCCGACCGGCCCCGGTGTGCCCGCCGACGGCGCCCGCCCGGTCACTCGTACGCCCGGTCACTCGTACGCCCGCCGGCCCTTCGCCCCGGCGCGTCCGCCGTTCCGCAAGCCCGCTCGCGGAACCCGTCCGCTCACTCGTAGGCCCCCACCGAATACGTCAGCTCGTAACCGTGGCTGTAGATCTCGATCGGATTGCCGAAGGGGTCGGCGCAGTAGACCATTCGGTACGGCTTCTCGCCCGGATAGTAGTGACGCACCGGCATCGTCTGCCGGCCGCCGGCGGCAATGATCCGTTCGGCCAGTCCCTCGACATCGGGGTCCTGCACACAGAAGTGGAAGATGCCCGTCTTCCAGTATTCGAGCAGATTGTCCGGCGTGACGTTGTCGCGGAACTCGAACATCTCGAATCCGATGCCATCCCCCGTGGACAGGTGCGCAATGCGCAGGTGCTGCCAACCGGAACCGAAAGCGTCGGTGCACATCACGGCCACCGGACTGTCGTCCTCTTCGAGCCGGGTGGGCGGCTTGATGACGTACCAGCCCAGGGCGGTGGTGTAGAAGTCCACCGCCCGGTCCAGGTCCGGCACGCTGATGCCGACGTGGCAGAACGCCCTCGGGTAGGTGTGGCCGTCTGGCATCGGGGCCTCCGTCGCGACACTGATCGTCGACACGACGCTACCCGTATATGACATATCGGATGAAGAGCGACACTCCGGCTTGTCGACGGCTCGTCGATTCGTCGGCAGCTTGTCGATTCGTCGACCTCTTCGCTCGTCGACCTCTTCGCTCATCGACCTCTCTGCTCATCGACCTCTCTGCTCGTCGGCCTTTCCGCTCGTCGGCCTGCCGGGCGTGCCGAGGACGTCCGGCCTTCCGACGCGTCGCCGCACCGAGTATCCGGCCTGCCGGAACGGCAGCCCCTCACCGGCCTCAGCCGACCGGCACCCCGGAAATCCGACCGGTGCCCGCGGCGAACCGACCGGAACACACCCGCCCCATCGGCCCTCGACCAGACGAAAAACGCGGCCGGAATTCTCCCCATGCGACCGGTTGACTTTCCGCCTGATCACGTTGGAGCCTCTGGGGGCGAGTCGTTCGGCCGTGGGGTGGGTTCCCGGGACGTCCTGTCTGTCGATTTCCCGTGTTCTCCCGCCGTTTCCCGACGGTCCTCCCAACGCGCGGAAGAATCGGTGTCCCGGGTTTCGGCCCGCCTATTTCCCGTTGCCCGGGCAGGGACGGGATCGGGATTCGCCGTGCCGGTCCGCGCGTTCCGGTAGCAGCGATGGCTGCGCGATGAGCAGCGGAAATGCGCCCTGCCGACGGAAAGGCTGTTCCGATGCACACCCCCACATCGCCGGCCACCCCCGAACTGGCCGTGGTGATTCCCTTCCGCGGAGACCCCGCGCGGCTGCGCGCCACGCTGGCGTGCCTGGCCGGGGCGATCGACGCGCCCGCCCACGAAGTGATCATCGTGGACGACGACGACACCGAGGACCCCGCCGCCGAGGGCGCCGTCTCCCACGTCCTGGCGGAGGCCGCGCAGGTGCTGCCGCTCCGTGTGGTGACCGGGCCCCGGCGCGGGCGGGCCGCCGCCCGGAACGCCGGCGCCGCGGCGGCCGGAGCCCCGTGGCTGGTCTTCCTCGACGCGGACGTCCTGGTGGGGCCCGGTTTCCTGAGCGCGTACGCGGCAGCCGCGCGCCCCGGCCTGTTCCTGCACGGGCGGGTCCGCGAACTGCCCGCGGCGGACGGGTTGCTGGCGCGGCTGCGCGACTCCGGCGCCGCGGCGGTGCGGCGGGAGCGGGCCGCGCTGGGCTCCGGCGCGGCGCCCGCGGCGGGCGGCCTGGTGGCGAGCGCGCTGGAGCGCGCGGTGGAGGCGATGGCGGGCGGCGCGCTCCCCGACGTCGCGCCCTGGCTCGGCTTCGTCGGCGCCAACACCGCCGTGGAACGGGCCGCGTGGCGGCGGGCGGGCGGATTCGACGAGGGCTTCGGGCACGAGTGGGGATGCGAGGACCTGGAGCTGGGCTTACGGCTGCACGGCCTGGGCCTGCGCCGACGGCTCATACCCGACGCGCTGGGCGTCCACCTGGGCCACCCCCGCCCGGACGGGTGGCAGCAGCGCGCCCGGAACATGGAGCGTTTCGCCCGGCTGCACCCCCGGGCCTCGGTCCGCGCGCTGCCCGTGCTGCTCGCGCCGGACGGCACCCCGGAGGCGTACGCCGCGGCCGTCACCGCCGCCGAGAAGGCCGCCGAGCGGGCCGCTGGACGACCTGCCGGACGCGGGACCGGACGGCAGCCCGCGCGGGAACCCGGACGGGACAACGGGCGAGAACTTGTTCGGGACAACGGACGTGACAACGGTCAGGACACCGGTCAGGACACCGGTCGGGACCACGGACAGGGAATCGACCGGGAAGGCGGACGGGACGCCGGACGGCCGACCGGTTCGGCGGAGGTCCGGTGACGGCGACGGGCGTTCCGGTCCCGGCCGTCCCCTTCCCGGCCGTCCCGGTCCCGACCGTCCCGGTCCTGGCTCTCCCGTTCCCGGCCATCCCGGTCACCGGCGCTTTCCCGCTACGTCCACGACAGGGACGGCGGGCCGCAACGGCGGGGCCGCTGCCGCGCCCTCCCGGGTGACCGCGAAAGGACCTCCTTTGCCCCCACTGCCCCGCCTCCCGCTCATCGGCAACACCCTCGTCGTCAACGAGGACTCCTGCAACCTCGGTTGCGCGTACTGCCTCACCGGCCGGAACAACCTCACGCGGGGGCAGGCGCTCGCGTCCGTCCTCGACCCGCCCGAGCGCGACCGCTACACGCCGTCCTCCGGTCTCGGCCGCCGGATCGACCGCATCGCCGGTCGGCTGCGCGGCCACTTCGACCTGCCGCTGCTGAAGGTCACCGGCGGGGAGGCCTTCCTCGTCCGGGGGATCATGGACTTCCTGGAGGAGCAGTCCGCGTACCACGAGGTTTTGGTCATCCAGACGAACGGGGTGCTGATCTCCGAGGAACAGCTCGCGCGCCTGCGCTCGTGGGGCAACGCGGTGCTCCAGATCTCGCTCGACAGCCATCTGCACCCCGGGAACAGCTACCGGGTGCGGTCCCGGCTGCTGCACCGCACGGTCGTCGAGGCGGTCACCCGGATGCTCGACTCCGGGCTGCCGGTCGAGGTGCACTGCGTCCTGAACGACCGCAGTGTCGTGGAGCTCGACGAGTTCGCCGCGTGGCTGGCCGGGTTCGCCACCCCGCCCACGCTCTTCCCCTTCCCGGTGCGCGGCACCGGCTCCGGCCCGTTCAAGGTGCGCCCCGAACAGGTCCGCCACATCGAGGAACTGGCCGGCCGGCACCGCCGGTACCGGCACATCCTGCCGCCGCTCCCCTACTTCGACCGGCTGCTGGACTTCTGCCGCCGCGGCGGGCGCGCCTTCCGCTGCCATCTGCCGCGGCTGGTCGTCTCCACCTTCAGCGACGGCGTGATCACGCCGTGCCCCAACATCTGGTTCACCGACGTCGGCAACGCGCTCGCCCGGGACGCCGACCGCTCCCTCGCCGGGCTCGGCACCAGCGGCCTGTACCGGGAGCTGCTGGCTCCCAGTCCCCGGGTGGACGCCTGCCACGACTGCTTCACGCCCTGGGACACCCTGTCCCTCTATTTCGAGGACGAGATCACGCTGGACCAGTTGTGCGCGGCACCCACCTACGCCCCGCCGCGCGTCCGGGAGCTGATCCGCGCCGCGAAGGCCACGTACCGGCGGGGCGCCGGTGAGTGAACGGGTGGACGAGCACCCCGTCGCCCCCGCCGTCCGTCGCATCCCCAGGCCCCGTCCGCACCGCGCGACGCATACGTCAGCGCGCGCCGCAGAAAACGCTCAGGCCCCGTAAGGCACACAAGCCATACGCCACACAAGCCATACGACACACGCCACCCGCACGCCCCACCAAGCCCCACGGCCGCCTCAAGGTGACGTGCGGGCGCCGACCGCTCTCCTCGCCTCTCCGGGCCAGGCGCGGGCGCTCGGCCCCAACTGGACGCGGGCGTCCGGCATCCCGCGGCGCACCGGCTGGTTCGTCGACCGGTGGCGTGCGGGCGATGGCGCGCAGTCGGCCACGTGAGCGGCGAAGAGGACGAGGGACGAGCGGTGACACCCCGACCACTCCGGCCGGGTCCGGCTCCGCTGACCGGCCGTCGCCCCCCGCCGACCGTCGTCCCGGCCACGCCCCGACTCCCCGGCGCGCATAGGGTGTCGCACAACCTCTCGAAAGGTAGGGCGGGATGACCCCCGAAGAGCTGGCGGACTTCGCCTTGGAACTGCCGGAGACGACGGACGGCGAACCGTTCGGCCCGGGGGCCACGGTGTTCAAAGTGGCGGGCAAGGTGTTCGCCATCCTCCAGGACGCCGCGGCGGACCGGGCGCCCCAGGTGACGCTGAAGTGCGACCCGGACCTGGCCCTCCACCTGCGCGGCCAGTACCCGGCGGTGATCCCCGGCTACCACGTCAACAAGCGGCACTGGAACACCGTGGTCCTCGACTCGTCCGTCCCCGACGAGGAGGTGCGGGAAATGGTGGACCACTCCTACGACCGCGTACTCGCGGGGCTCCCCAAAGCGGTCCGCGAACGCCTCACCGCCCAGCGCGGCTGAACCACGGCCCGCCCCTCCTCCGAAGGGGCTCCTCCACGGCCCGCCCCAACCCCCCATACGGGCCCCTGCTCAGCGCTCCACATCCGCACCGCCCCCAGCAAACCCCGGCCCCCAATGGACCCACCCATACGGACATACGGACATACGGACATACGGACCTCACAAAGGAGATCCCCGCATGGCACCCACACTCGCCCTCTTCGGGATCGTGGTCGACGACATGGCCGCGTCCCTCGCGTTCTACCGGCGGCTCGGGCTGGACATCCCCGCCGACGCCGATGCCCTCCCGCACGTCGAAACGGTGCTGCCGGGTGGCCTGAAACTGGCCTGGGACACCGTCGAGACGGTGCGGAGCTACGACCCGCAGTGGCAGCGGCCGACCGGCGGCCACCGGTTCGCGGTCGCCTTCGAACCGCCCGACCCGCGGGCCGTGGACGGTACCTACGCCGATCTCGTCAAGGACGGCTACGTCGGCCACCTCGACCCGTGGGACGCGGCGTGGGGACAGCGGTACGCCGTCGTCCTGGACCCGGACGGCACCGCCGTCGACCTGTTCGCCCCGCTGTCCCAGTAGCGGCGCACACCGCCCGACGTGGCGTGGGCGGCGGCCGGTTCCTCACCGGCCCGCGCGGGGGGCGCCGCCGAGGTGGGCCACACGGGGTGGTGGCCCTCGGCGGCGCCCGATGCGTCCGCGGGTGCGGGCTGCTTACAGGCTCTCGCCTCCGGCCCGACGGCGCCGACGCGCACCACCGCCGCACAGGGCGGGGACGTGGGCCCGGAAGAGTCCCGGGCCGCCGTCGCGGCGGGGCCGGACGTGGGAGGGACGCGGCGCGTTCCCCCTCCGCCCGGCCCCCGAATCCGGCCCCCCGAATCCGGCAGCCGACGCACTTCACGCCAATTCACGCCAATCCGGAACGGGCATCCCACGGACCGACGCCCGGGAACGCGACCGGGCTCTCGTACGTACGCTGCGGCGTCGCGAGAAATGCCCAGGTCACCCCCCGTATGGCAGAAACCGAACGCGTCGATTCCCCGACGACTCCCGGGTGTTGACGGCGGATCGCGAGCGGTGGAGGCTCTGGAGCGCTGGACGGACGGACCGGACCACGCGCGCCACGGGCCCACGCCCGAGGGCGCGCCGCCCGGGCCCGGCCCGCGGTCGCGGGCGCGAGGTCCTGTCGTCGAAGTGGCGCCGCCGGGCGATGCTCCCCGGCCGGGGGCCGGGGCGAGTCGCCCAGCCCGACCTTCGGGCGAGCGGCGCCGCTTCGAGGACCGGGCCTCCGTCCGCCCCCATACCGTCCGATGTCCGCAGCGCCGGCTGTGTTCCTCTCCGGCCGGCCACCGCGGCCGGCCTGCGACGCCGTTCCCGTGCCCGACGGCCGCGCGTTGGCGCGCCCGAGGGCCGCGCAGTCCCGTCCCCGAACCGAGAGGCGTTCCATGTCCCCGAGCCCCGTCCGGCCGCTGACCTTCCCGAACTGGCCGCAGCACGACGCGCGCGAACGCGACGGACTGCTGCGGGTGCTGGAGCAGGAGGGCTGGTGGCGCGGCGGCGGAAGCGAAGTGCAGAGTTTCGAGCGGGAGTTCGCCGACCACCACGGCGCCCCGTACGCCCTCGCCACCACCAACGGCACGCACGCCCTGGAGCTGGCGCTGTCGGTGCTGGGCGTGGGGCCCGGTGACGAGGTGATCGTGCCGGCGTTCACCTTCCTCTCGTCCTCGCTCGCGGTCCAGCGGGTGGGCGCGGTGCCCGTACCGGCCGACGTCCGCCCGGACACCTACTGCGTCGACGTCGAAAGCGTGGAGCGGCTGATCACCGCGCGGACGAAGGTGATCATGGCGGTGCACATGGCCGGGCAGTTCGCCGACATGGACGCGCTCGGGGAGCTGAGCGACGCCAGCGGCGTGCCGCTCCTCCAGGACGCGGCGCACGCGCACGGCGCGCGCTGGCGCGGCCGGCGGGTGGGCGAGGTGGGCTCGCTCGCGGCGTTCAGTTTCCAGAACGGCAAGCTGATGACGGCGGGCGAGGGCGGGGCGCTGCTGCTGCCGGACGAGGACGCCTATCGGGAGGCGTACCTCCGGCACAGTTGCGGGCGTCCGCCGGGCGACCGGCTGTACGCGCACCTCACCCAGGGGTCCAACTTCCGGCTGAACGAGTTCTCGGCCGCCGTGCTCCGCGCGCAGCTCTCCCGGCTCGCGGACCAGACGCGGCTGCGCGGGCAGCGCCGGGACCACCTCGTACGGGCGCTGCGCGGCATCCCGGGCGTCGTGCCGCAGGCCCGGGACGCACGCTGCACCGTGATGCCGCACTACATGGCGATGGTGCGGCTGCCCGGGGTGAGCGCGGAACGCCGGCAGGCGGTCGTCGAGGCCCTGGTCGCCCACGGCATCCCGGCGTCCGTCGCCTTCCCACCGGTCTACCGGGCGCCGGGGTACTGGGACGGACCGGTCTCCGGCGACCTCGCCGACCTGGTCAAACGCTGCCCGGTGACCGAGGAGATCGGCACCGACTGCCTCTGGCTGCACCATCGCGTCCTCCTGGCGGACACCCCGGTGCTCGACCGCCTCGCCGAGGTGTTCGCGGAGGTGGTGACCGGCAAGGGCAGGGGCACGGCGGCCGGGAACGGCGCGACGGGCAACGGTCACCTGCCGACGACCGGCCGGGAAGCGGTTTCCGGGAACGGCGCGGCTCCCCTCCCCCGCACAGGCGGCGCGGCATGACGCGAACGGATGACGCCTTCCGGTTCCGAACGGTGGTCTTCGACCTGGACGCAGTGCTGGTCGACAGCTTCGCGGTGACACGCGAGGCGTTCACCCGCGCCGCCCGGGACATCGTGGGCGAGGGGGACCCGCCGTTCGCGGAGCACCGCTCCCACCAGGGGCGCCACTTCCCCGACGTCATGCGGCGGGAGGGGCTGCCCGGCGCGCTGGAGAAGCCGTTCGCCGAGGCGGGCCACCGGTTGATCGACCGGGTGACGGTGTACCCGGGCGTGCCCCCGCTCCTGGAGACGCTGCGGGACGCCGGGATCCGGACGGCAGTCGCCACCGGCACGTCCGGCATCCGTGCCCGCGCCGTTCTGGACGCCGTGGGCCTGCTGCCGCTGCTGGGCACCGTGGTCGGCAGCGACGAGGTGCCCCGGCCCAAGCCCTGGCCCGACATCGTCCGGGAGGCGCTGGACCGGCTGGCGTCGCCGCCGGCCACGGCGCTGTTGGTGGGGGACGCGGTGCTCGACATCCGCAGCGGTCGCGCGGCGGGGACCGCCACCGCGGGCGCCACCTGGGGCGAGGGTGCCGTCGGCGCCCTGCGCGCCGCGGCACCCGACTTCCTCCTGGACCACCCGGTGGAACTGCTGCCCCTCGTCTCCGGGGTGAGCGCACGCTGAGAACCCTCGGCTCCGCGCCTCAGACCGGCTCCCGTCCCATGGCCGCCAGCACCCGCGCCACCGCGCTCTCCGGCACGTCCGGGACCACCTCCACACCGCGGGCGCCGTCGAGGACGAAGGTCAGCCCCGACGCCGCCTTCTTGTCCCGGCGCATCAGGTCGATGAGCGCGGCCGGGTCCACGGAGGACGGGAGCCGTTCCCGCAGCCCGTACGCCCGTACCGTCGCGGTGTGTTCGGCCACGCGTGCCGCGCCGATCCGGCCGAGTTCCCCGGCGAGCCGCCCGGCGAAGACCGTGCCGATCGCGACGCCCTCGCCATGCCGGAGGACGAAGCCGGTGGCCCGCTCCAGCGCGTACCCCAGGGTGTGGCCGTAGTTGAGGGCGTACCGGCGCCCGTCGTCCCGCTCGTCGGCGGCGACCAGGGCGGCTTTGAGGCCGACGCTCGCGGCGATCTGCTCGTGTACCGGCAGTCCGTGCAGGTCGCCGGCGCCGATGAAGTGGCAGCAGGCGATCTCCCCGTACCCGTTGGCCCATTCCTCGGGCGGCAGGGTCCGCAGGTAGTCGGTGTCGCACAGCACGGCCCTGGGCTGCCAGTAGGTGCCGACGAGGTTCTGCCCCTCCGGCAGGTTCACCGCGGTTCTGCCGCCGACGGCCGCGTCCACCTGCGCCAGGAGCGTGGTGGGCAGGTGCACGACGGCCACGCCCCGGCGGTAGAGCGCGGCGGCCAGCCCGACCGCGTCGGTGGTCGTACCACCCCCGCAGGAGACGACCACGTCGGTGCGGGTGAGTCCGTAGGCCGCGAACGCCCGGCACAGTTCCTCCACCGTGCCGAGCGTCTTGTGGCGTTCCCCGTCCTGCGCCATCAGCAGCAGGTACGGCACGCCGGGGTCGGGCACCATTTCGGGCGGCCGGGCCGACACCACCACGGCCCGCCGGGCCCCGGTGCCGCCGACGATCTCCGAGAGCCGGTCCCTGACCCCCGGACCGATATACACAGGGTAGGACCGCTCCCCCAACTCCACGTCGATGCGACGGATGGGCGTCGTCATCGCGGCTCTCCTTTCCCGCCGTCTCGGGGCGTTCCGCCGGCGCGAGGGGCGTTCCCGGCGGCCGAGAGGCGGAGCGGTTCCCAGGGGCGCACCGGGCCCGTTCCGTCGACGGACCCGGAGAGGAGCGCGCCGCTCCCGGGAGAGGAGCCTTCCCGAACGGGAAGCGCGTACGGCGGAGAGAAGCGGCCTTCAGGATGCGGCAGCCCCCGCGCGTGCGCCAGAGTCCGGCGCGGACGGGATGGGGAACGCGGAGCCGCTTCCCCCGAGGCCGAACACGCCCACCTCCCCGGCCGCCTCCCGATCAGACCCGGCCGGGCCGGTCCTCCCGGACCGCCGGTGACGGCTCCCGCCCGTCCCCGGTCACTTCTCGTCGAGGCTCCCCGACATCGCGACGCACGCGGCGGTGCCGAACGCGCCCTTGGCGGTCTTGCGCTCGACCTCCTTGCCGTTGACCTTGATCACGCACTCGGCCTGGCCACCGTCCGCCCCCAGCATCACGGAGAGGTTGGGCGTGCTGGTGATGCCCTTCATGGAGAGTTCCTTCTTCCACGGCAACTGCGGCTTGTCGACGGTCTCCTCGGTCAGCTTCCCGCCGTTCATCGCGCCGTACGCCAGATCCTCGACACCACTGCCGATGACCTCGTAGACGACGGCGAACTCCTTGTCGTCCAGCCGCTTGACCTCTTCCTTGGCCTCGTTCTTGACCTCCTTGGCCACCTCCTCCACCGAGGAACAGCCCAGGAGCATGGCCGCCGCCAGAGCGGTACCGACGACGGAGGAGCCGAACTTCGCGTACCTACGCATGGTGCGTTTCCCTTCCCGACGGCCCGCGGGCCGTAATGACGGATACGGACGGAGCCCACGCGTCGCGCCGTGCGCGAGAATCCCCCCGATTACGGCCCTGTGCCGTGTTGTTGCTGGTGGATCATATCCGTCCGCACGGGCGTACGAATGAGGATTCATACGGCAACGACACCGGCGACGACGGCCGCTGGGGCTCACCTCGGCGAGGGGGCCGGGCCACCCACGGTGCCGCCTCACCCGCCCTTACCGCCCCGCACCAGCCGGACGAACTCCTCCCGGGACACCGGAGTCCCGTCACCATCGAGCACGACGAGCGGAGAACCGTCCAAAGCGACCCTCGGCAACGCCCCGCCACCGTCCTGCCGATGGGCCGCCGACACCTTCTTCACCCAGGGCAGATAGGTCGACTCCCGCACGGCCTTGTCGAACGCCGGCGTCCGCAGCCCCTCCACCCGCCCGGCGATCCCCAGCAACGTGTCCGCCGAGGCCGGCGCGTCACCATCCCACTCCCCTCGATCGGACCGCCCCGCGAGAACCGCCCCGAGATACCGCACGAACTTCTCCGGCCCCTCATTGGCCGCCGCCCCCAGCGCGTTGACCGCCCGCCGCGAGCCCTCTCCGCCCCGGGCCTCGTCCTCCCCGGTGGCGAGCCGGTACTCGATCCGGTACGCGCCCTTGTCGGCGAGCTCCCGCATGGTCCGCCCCAACGCGGCCTCCATACGGCCACAGGGCGCACACCGCGGGTCCATCACGACCGACAGCGTGTGCCGCGCGTCGGCCTTCCCGTACAACACGGAAGTCCGCTGCTCCCCCACCGTGTTGGCCGGCACGATGAGCGGCTTGCCCTCCGCTTCGTCCTGCGCCGCACCGTCGAGGGTGAAGACCGCCCCGATCGCCGCGGCTACGGCCACGACGGCCCCGATGACGGACAGGCGCCGACGCGATCGCTTTCTCCTGGCGTCCCGTGCACGTTCGGTTTTGAGCCGTTCGCGAGCCGTCCGGCTCCCTGGCGTCATGTCGCCGTCCATGCGCTCTTCCTGCTCACACACCGAGCTGCTCCTCAACTCGCCGAAGGGTAAAAGTCGTCCTTCGCTGAGGGCGATTCATTTCCCCTCGGCATCCAACCGAATTCCTACCGCACACGTCAGCCCTGAACCGAGTGCCTACGAACGTGTAACCAGTGCGAGACCGAAAGAGGGGATCAGTGAGCTTTTTCAGCGTGGCCACTGATCGGGTGAGGAGCCTGTTTCCGCAACGCACGAGTCTTCTCTCCCGCGCTGCCGGGCCGGACCCACCACCTGACCGCAGCCTGCACCCACCGAGCATCCACATCTGCGCACGCCTGGACATCCCGACTCTCGCCGACCGTGCCCGGTGAAAGAACACCTTGGCAACCTGACCCTGCCATCATCTACTGCCGTCAAACGCCCCAGGAGAGCCAAAGCGACTGATAACGGAAGGTTACCCGAAATTCTCGCCAGCACAGGCCGCCCAAACCTCCTAAATCGCCCCACATCGGAAC
>NZ_JBEXNM010000051.1:26248-65973 GCF_040611095.1 Streptomyces sp. NPDC003077
TTCTGGCACCCTGACCAACCAAACAACTACGGCCGTCAAACGCCCCACGAGGCCCACCTAGACGCATCTCGGTGGGACTCCTGAATTCCTCACCAGCTCAGTCCGCCAATCGGTCCTGAATCGCCGCCAGGCGCTCCTGACCAGCAGTACGGTCGTGTTCTCTGAGCTGCGAAAGAAGGCCCGAGTTCACACCTCCTAGAGGGGGTGCAGAAATCGCACGTCGCTGGGATTCAGCCTCCTGGACGAAGAATTGACCCCCTGGACGGTTCTGATCCAATTGTCCCATCGCCGTCAGGCATGCGTGCGCACATTTAAGCGCATTCTCGGCATCGGTGCTGGACCGATAGAGGGCCGCATAACGCAGCACAAGAATCGAGTAGAAGGAGTAGATCCCTGCCACCTCGATGATCTCATCGCCAGAGGATTCAAGTTCTTGGAAACCTTCCAGGATCTCCACGTAACTCCGGAAAGAATCAACCGGAATTCCATATTCCCAGAGATCCCCCACGACGTGGACGACGAAATCGACGTCTCTACTCCGCGCAGGGTCACCACCACACAACCCTGTGAAGATCTGCACCATACGCTCCGCGCAGCTCGCCACGAAGGTTGCAACCTGCCCCTGGGACTGCCTGCGGACTACCGCCGCAACCATCTCGTCGACTACCACTCAAACGTCCTCTGGCGAGTTGTCTTTTTGCCGTTCCCCGGATACACCTTGCCCATTATTTTACCACCGGTGCCTCGGATGAGTGGCGCGCACACACCCAGACAAACATTGCGAGAGGCGCCTCCCGCAGTGGGAGTCCACCCCATTTTGTTGATAAAGAGCAGGGCGTTCTGCTCTGCGTGAGTGCGCGGAATGTTATCGGCAAGAATCTCACCCTTGCCGATAGCGGATGTCTGCGCGGGCGTCAGGCCGTCACCAGATCCCGCAACGACGTTGATCGGGCCGTAAGGGGTGTCCGCCCGGACAACAGCCACAGTGCTCACATTCTTGCGAACAAACTCGTCCGGCTCAGCGGCGTGAATCTCGCTCGCTCGCGCGGAGAGATTGCAGTTGTGCGCCAGAACCGGCGCAGCCCCCGCCACCGCATAGTACGTATGAACGCTCTGAACCGTCAGGTTGTGTACGGTCGCGCCCTGCGTCCATGCCTGGACGGCGGTGATCTGGACCCAACTACCGGAGCTGGTCCGGAGCCACTGGCCGGGCTTCAGGTCGCCGGCGTCGATCCACTTCTTCAGCTCGGGGACCCAGAAGGGGTGACCGTCGGTGGCGATGAGGCTGCCGACGGAGCCGTCGGGGTCCGCGGGCCGGGTGACCTCGACGGTCTTGCCGGAGTCACCGGCCTCGGCCGATACGGAGGCTGTACCGGGGCCGTCAGGCGAGGTGCGCACCGACAGCCGCACCAGGTCCTTGCTGCCCTTGCCGATGATGGTCGCGACGACCGGTTCGGCCTTGGTCTCGCCCGTTTCCGGGTCGGTGGCCAGGACCTTGTCGCCCGTCTTGACGTCCTCGATGGGCTTGCGGGTGCCGTCGGCCATCAGGACCTTCGTGCCGGGCACGAAGCTGTTGGTGGCGCAGCTCTGGTTCTGCTGGGGCTGGGCCGCCTCCTTGACCTGTTCCTTGGCCTGCTCCTTGACCTCCTGCTTGACCTCCTTCTTGATCTCCCTCTTGATCTGCCGGGAGCCCTGCGGCTTGGCCTGCTTGGGCTTGGGGTGGGACTTGGGACGGGGCTGCGGCTTGGCGCGGGGCTTGGGCCGCTGCTTGGGTGCGGAGCGGTACTTCGCCGCGCGCTTGGGTGCCGCCTTGGACGCGGCGCGCGGCTTGGCCTTCTTCGCGACCCGGGCCGCGAGCTTGCGGACCGCGGCGGCGCGCGCCCTGGCCGCGGCCTCCTGCTGGGCCCGCTTGCGTGCCGCTTCGGCGGCCACCCGCTTGGCGAGCTCGGCCGCGGCGCGGCGCCGGGCCTCCTGCTCGGCGAGCCGCTTGGCCGCCGCACGCGCCGCTGCCTGCGCCGCGCGCCGGGCGGCGGCACGGGCCGCCGCACGGGCCGCCACCTGGAGGGCGATGCGAGCGGCGATGGCGATGAAGACCGGGAAGAAGTTGCCGTCCGGGTCGGACTCGGTGGCAGGCGCGTTGTTGGCGTAGGCGTACGGGTTCATCTGCTGCGGGATGCCGAAGTCGATGACCGGGTCCACCGTGATGAAGCGTCCGGTGGTCGGGTCGTACTCCCGCGCCCCGAGCTGGGTGAGGCCCGTCTCCTCGTCGGTCCGGCCGCCGACGAATCCGCGCTTGCCGGGCCAGGAGGTGGGCCGGGTTCCCCGTGCCTCGCCGAAGGGGGTGAGCAGCCGGCGTTCGACCGGAAGCCCTTCCTGGTCGAGGCCGACCGAGGTGTAGGCGCTGCCGTGGTGGTCGTTGAGCAGCAGGGTGAGCCGGCCCTTGCCGTCGGTGCCGTCGCCTTCCTCGGTGGTGCGCACCGTGGTGGCGCCGTCGGGGTGCTCGTAGTACCGGGTCGCGGACAGCTTGCCCTTGGCGTCCACGGTCAGCTCGGTCTCGCCGAGGTAGAGCGTGGTGGCGCCGTCGGCACCGCGGTGGATGAGCCGGTTTCCGTCGGCGTCGTAGAGGTTCTCGGTGGTCTTGCCGTTCTCCGTGATCTTGGCGAGGTTGCCCTCGGCGTCGTAGGAGAGGGTCTGCACCGTGCCGCCGACCTGCCGGGTGGTCATGTTGCCGGCGTCGTCGTAACCGTAGGTGCTGACCGAGGTGCCATCGGGGCCCTTGGACTCGACCTTGGACAGGGCGCGCGGCCGGTCCTTGCCCGGCCCGGGGTAGTGGTAGGTGCGGGTGACATCGTTGGCAGTGTTGCCGGTGGTGTCGTGCTCGACGAGCTGGGTGCGGTTGCCGACCGCGTCGTAGCTGTAGCTGTGCCAGTAGGCCTGCGGCCCGCCGACGTTCGTCTTGGACGGTGCCGCCGCGCAGTCGTCGGTGGCCGTCCAGGCGGAGGTCATCCGGCGCAGCGCGTCGTAGGCGAAGCACTGGGTGTCGGCCTGGCCCGCGTCCGGCATGGCCGCGCCCGGGGTGCGGGCGAGCTGGGTGACGTTGCCGGCCGGGTCGTAGCCGTAGGAAATGTCGTCGATGCGTCCGCCGTTGGCGTCCTTGCTGTCGCGGTCGTGGACGGTGCGGCTCAGGCGGCGGGTGTGCTCGTCGTAGAAGGACGTCGAGTAGACCTTCCGGCCCTGCACACCGGACTGGCTGCGCAGCAGTTCACCGGAGGCGGAGTACTCCACGTGGGACGAGTAGTCCGTCAGTCCGCCGGTGCCGGTCGGCAGGTCCTCCTTGTTGTAGCTGATGGCCAGCCGTTCCTTGACCATCGGGCCGGTCTGCGGGATCAGCGTCCAGAACGGCAGGCCCGTGTTGGGCTTGTAGCCGTACTCGTACGCGTAGGTGCCCGCGAGCTTGCCCTCGGTGGACGGGATGACGAGCTGGGTGCCGGTGGGCTGGTAGGCGTGGTTGTAGCCGGTGACCTCGTTGCGGTACTGCGCGTCGCCGGCGTACCGGATCGACGCGGACGGCAGGCCCTTGACCAGGGTGTCGTAGGTCCACTCGGCCAGCTTGGGGCCGTCCTGGCCGCCCTCACGCAGGGACGTCGGCCGGTCCAGGGCGTCGTAGGTGGTCGACACCCGCTTGCCGCGGGCGTCGGTGACGGTGACGGGCCGGTCGTCCCGGTCGTAGGCCGTGGTGCTGGTGCCGGCGTCCGGGTCGGTCTTCTTGACCATCCGGCCGCGGGCGTCGTACTCGAAGGTCCAGGTGTTCTTGTCGGGGTCGGTGACCTTCGACAGCAGGCCCTTGCGGTTGTACTCGTAGGAGGTGTCGTTGTACTTGGTGCGCTCGGCGTCGAGGTATTCGCGGAGCTTGGTCGTACGGCCTTCCGGGTCGGTGAAGGTCGTCTTGACGGTGGCGCCCTTCGGCGGGAAGACCGTGGACTCGTTGCCGCGGTACTCGGCCGTGGTGACCTGCTGGTCGTCCCCGAAGCGCCGGGTGACCTCCTTCACCGGGCGGCCCAGGCCGTCGAGGGTGGACACCGTCTGGTGCGGCACCTTGTTGTCGCCGACGATCAGCAGCGTCTCCGCCACGTCGCCCTCGGCGAAGTAGGCGTCGTTGGTCTTGACGACCCGGCCGTGGGTGTCGTGGAAGGTGTCGCTGATCAGCCGCCCGCCGCCGACGCCCGGGTCCTGGTTCTGCCGCTCCCTCAGCATCCCGTCGTAGATCTGGACCGAGGTGGAGTAGGAGCCGTCCTCCTTCAGGGACCGGGTGAGGACCGTGGTGGGCGCGGTTTTTGTGATCTTGTACGCGTACTCGGCGCTGGGCGACTGGCCCTTGGCCTTGTCGCGGTTGACGTCCCAGACCTTGGTCAGGCGGCCCAGGCCGTCGTAGACCATGTCGTTGCGCCGGCCGTTGGCGTCTATGACGGCAGTGGTCATGCCGCGCGCCGGGTCGGCGTGGGTGGTCTCGGTGTGCCCGAGCGGGTTGGTGACCACCGTCTTGGTGGGGATGGCGCCGGTGGCCGGGGTGTACTCCGTACGGGTCGCCTCGTCGTTGGTGTCCCAGCTGGTGACCGGGCGGCCGTGCACGTCGTACTCGGTGCGCTCGGTGACCTGGTAGCCCTTGCCGTCGCCGGTGATCTCCTCGACGGAGGTGATGTCGCCCTTGACCGGGGCGGCCCCGAGCTTCCCGCCGTCGTAGTAGGTGCGGGTGTCGGAAACCACCTGGCCGCCGGACGCCCCGCAGGCACCGGTGACGGTCCGCTCCTGGGACTCCAGCTCCAGGATCCACTTGTCGGTGTTGCGGGCGTACGTCACCGTGGTGCAGGCGTCGTCGTCCGGGTCCGCGAGATCGCCGAAGTCGTGGGTGGTGACCGGCTGGCCGTACTCGTCGTAGGTGATGGTCTCCTTGGTGCGCAGCCAGCTTCCGTCGGCCTGGCGGGTGCGTTCCTCACTGCCGGCCGGCTGGCCCATGTACGCGTGCAGCGGGGGCGCCGTGCGCGTGGGGTCCTTGTCGTCCGCGCGGCTGCGGGTGGCGGTGACCTTGGAGGTGGGGGTCGACTTGGTGGCGGACTCCAGCCGGCCGCCCTCGTCCAGGTAGGTCAGCGACTCCCGCTGCTGCCCGCCGTACTGGGGCAGGTCCGGGATGGCGGTGCCATCGGAGTCGGTGACCTGCACCTCGCGCTTCTTGCCGTCCGGCAGCCGGTCGCCGTCCATGCCCCGGAAGTAGAGGTGCTCGGTCATGGCGCGCTTGCCGTCGTCGCCGCGGCCGGTGAGCGTGCGGACCTTGGCGTAGCCGCGGTACTGGTTCCAGGTGCGGTGCTTGTCCTCGGTCAGCTCGCTCTCGTCCCAGGCCCAGGCCGGGGCACCGACGTACTGGTAGGAGGTGACCACCGGCGCGGCGTCGGTGACCTTGTCCTCTTCGCGGACCTCGGTGACGACGTACTTGTGGAACCAGTCCTGGATCGGCTTGTCGGCCCACTCCGGCGTCCAGAAGACCGGGTAGCAGCGCATGCCGTTGTCGTGCGGCGTGGGCAGCTTGACCTTGCCCGGCATGGCCGAGCACTCCTGGGAGGAGTAGGTCACGCCGACCGTGGAGCCGTGCTCGGTGTCCACGGCCTGGACGCGGTACCGGGCGAACGGCTCCAGCCCTTCGAAGCCGTCGACGCGGTTGTGCATCATCTCGCCGCGGAAGGTCACCGGGGGCAGGGTGGTGTCCTGGCCGCCGGTGTGCCCGGTGCGGGTGATGGAGGCCAGCCACAGGGCGGGGCTGGTGCCGTCGGTCGCCGGGAAGCTCTGGACGAGGTCCCAGGTGTCGGCCTTGGTGTAGGCGCCGCCGACCAGTGCCTCGGTGGTGACCTTCGTCAGGCGCTTGGTCGTCCAGAAGCTCGGGGAGAGCTTGTTGGCGCACTTGGCGCCCGCGTCACACTTGAGGTCGAAGGGGACGTCGGGCCAGTACTTGGCGTTCTCCTTGGTCAGCTTCCCCGAAGCGCAGTCGAACGCGGAGCCCGGCAGGCAGCGTTCGGCCACCTGGAAGTTGACTCGCGCGGCGGCCTTCGCGGTGAACAGGGAGTCGTTCCGCTGGCCGTAGTCGATGCGGGTCAGGTAGGCGTCGCGGTCGTAGCGGACCGGCTTGTCCGCCTTGCCGAGCCGCCCGTAGTGATTGGTGTCCTTGGCCCACCACAGGCTCATGGCGTCGCCGTGCGGGTCCACCACGTAGTCGAGGTTCCAGCGGTAGGCCTGGGTGCAGTCGGAGGTGTCGAAGGCGCCGGTGTGGCACGGTTCGCCGGCGTGGTTGCCGAACACCGGGACGGTCTGCGTGGAGTGCGTCTCCGGCTTTCCCTCGGACCAGCCGGGCAGGCGGTTCAGGCCGAACCAGTACTGCGTGCCGTCGGTGGTGGTCAGCACCCAGTGCTCACCGTCGTTGTCGCCGTTGGCGGCACCCTTCTTGAGCTCGATGCGGGCGCCGTCGTCGTCGGCGAGCTTCCACTCCCCGGTCTCGTCGTCCCGGACGAGTTCGTTGCTGGAGCCGTCCAGGGACAGGGTGACGCTGTCGGCGAACCAGCACAGGTCGCCGGTCTTGGTCTTGTTGTTCGCGCCCTCCCGCATGTCCTGGGAGCAGGTCTTGTAGCGGCGCTCGACGAAGCCGGGGTGGTAGTCCCAGCCCTCACCGATCCAGGAGGACTGGTTGTTGGTGGAGGCGGTACGGCCGTCGATGGCCTGGGAGGAGTAGCCGAACTCGATCTCCGGCTCGGGCCCGCCCTGCGCCTCGGGGACGTCGATGGGGTGGGTCCAGGAGAAGCCGCCGGACTGTCCGCCCGCGGCCCAGGTGCCGGACGGGGACAGGGAGGTGGCGCCGAAGCTGCCGGTGGGGCCGGACGTCCCGGCCGCCGCCGCGAGCATCAGCGGGCGGTTGGCGGAGAGGGTGACGCGGGCGGTCAGCCGCTGTGCGGCGGAGTCGTTCTCGCCGTCGATCGGCTCGGGGGTCGCGCAGTCGCCACGCCCGGGGGTGGTGGCGGCGCAGTCGGGGAGTTTCACCAGCCGCAGCCGGGAGCCCCAGTCGCCGCCGTAGTGCTGGGCGTACGAGGAGTAGTCGAGCTCGACGTCCACCTGCTGCCGGGGCGGTGCGCGCTGCGCGGCGGTGGCGCCGGCGGTCTGCGGGCGGGGGCCGGTGCCGTCCGGCGGGGTCTCGCCGTCCGTCTTCCCGGGGCGTACCGCACGGCCGGAGCCGGTGTCGCCGGGCGCGTCGTCCTCGCGGTCGTCGGACGCGGGCGCGGCGGTGGCCGTGAGTTTGACGACCGGTCCGTCCACGCCGAGGCTGGACGTGGTCCGGGTGTCCGGCAGTTCGACCTTGACGGTGTCGAGGCCGGGCGCGGCGGAGGCCGCGCGGCGCTGCCCGACGGGGGTCACCCGCACCGGCAGGGCGCCGGCCTGCCCGGCCTTTCCGGCCACGCGCCGGCCGTCGCCGCGGGGGGCGAGGGATGTCTTGGTGGCGGGGGCGAGGTCCACCTCGGCGCGGCCGTGCGGCAGTCGTGCGGCAGGGGCCTTCCACGGGGTGGCGGCGCCGTTCTTGTCGGCGCGCTTGCGGCCGGACCATTCGTGGCCCGCCACCGGCCGGTCCCGCTGGAGCGCCGGCAGATCGGCCCCCGGACGGCCGGCCTCCGCCGGGCTGACCGGGCTCAGCAGGGATATCAGCAGCGAGAGGAACACCACTGAGACGGTCGGTCTCCACCGTCTTCGTGGAGACCACCAGTCGTGTAAGAGGGACACGGCTACTCCTAAAGGTCAGGTAAAGCTCACGCCGTTGTATCCGTTCGCAACATTGTTCGACAACCCCGCCTTGATGATGCTTTGGTGTCACATGCGCCACATCCGTGTTCAAAGAAGCGGTAAAGCGTTTGTCCGGATTACGAGGTCAAAGTCTTGCCCGTAGAAGGGAAAAGTGTGATATCGACGAGTGGTCGCCTCAGACCCCGCAGAGCCTTACGCGCCCGAGCCGGCGCCCTGGCGCTCGTGGTCGGCGCCGGCACCCTGTCCCTGGCCCCGGCGGCCGGAGCCGTCGGCGCCTCCTCCGCGTCCGAGGCCGCCCGTCCCCCCGCCGCGTCGCCCGCCACCGAAGCGGGCGCGCTGGCCCTGGCGCGACGCAGCGGCGAACCGGTGGAGGTCACCGCGCTGCGGACGGAGACCCAGGAGGTGGTCGCCAACCCGTCCGGCACCTTCACCCTCACCCAGCACGCCGGCCCCGTACGGGCCCGCAAGGACGGGAAGCTGGTGCCCGTCGACGCGACGCTGGAGCGCGCCGGCGACAAGATCAGGCCAAGGGCCACGACGCTGGACGTCGCTTTCTCGGCGGGTGGTGACAAGGCCCTGGCCACCTTGTCCGAACAGGGCCGCTCGCTGGCCCTGGAGTGGCCCGACAAGCTCCCGGCGCCGGTCCTGGACGGCAACGAGGCCACCTATGCGGAGGTGTTCCCGGGCGTCGACCTGAAGGTGCGCGCCGAGACGGACGCCATGTCCCAGCTCCTCGTCGTCAAGAGCGCGGAGGCCGCCCGGAACCCCGAACTGAAGCGGCTGAGCCTGGGCTTGAAGGAGAACGGGCTGACCGTCCAGAAGGACCCCGGATCCGGTACGGTCCGCGCCGTCAATCCCGCCGGCCAGGAGGTGTTCTCCTCCGCGACCCCTCGCATGTGGGACTCCTCGGCACCCGCCGCCACCCCGCCGAGCACCTTCGGCGCGCGCCGCGCCGGTGCCACCGCCCCAGCCGGGTCCGCGGACGCGGGCCCCTCCGAACTTGGCGGGAAACAGGCCGACGTCGACCTGGACTACTCGGGCGGGATCCTGACCCTGACGCCCGACCAGGACGTCCTCAACGGGCAGGACACCACCTACCCCGTCTACATCGACCCCACCTTCGGCGGCAAGCGCCAGGCGTGGACCATCGCCTACAAGCCCGCCCCCACCACCTCCTTCTGGAACGGCGCGGGCTGGAACGGCAAGGGCACCACCGAGGCCCGGATCGGCCACGAGAGCAGCGGCGGTGGTACGGCCCGCTCGTTCTTCGAGATGGATTCCAAGGGCCTGGCCGGAGTCGACGTGATCTCGGCCCAGTTCACCATCGTCAACGTCCACTCGTGGTCCTGCACGGCCTACCCCGTCGAACTGTGGGACACCGGGGTGATCTCCCCCCGCACGACGTGGAGCCAGCAGCCCGACTGGATCCGGCTCATCCAGACGCTGCGCTTCGCCCACGGCAACGACGATCACGGCTGCGGGGACCGCGGGGTGGACTTCGACGTGACCTCGATGGCCAAGGACGCGGCCAAGAAGAAGTGGGCCACCATGACGCTCGGCCTGCGGGTGCCCAAGGAGTACGAGGACCGCAAGGACCCGTACGCCTGGAAGAAGTTCAACAGCAACCCGAAGCTGATCGTCGAATACAACCGGGCCCCCGACAAGCCCACCGGCTACGGCAGCAACCCGCACGTACCGTGCCAGGCCACGCCGTACCCGAAGATCGGCAACACCGATGTCCAGCTCTACGCGAAGATCTCCGACCCGGACGGCGGCACGCTCAGGGCACGCTTCCAGATGTGGCCCACCGGCAGCACCGCCGGCAACATCTTCGACAGGACGGTGGACGTCACCAGCGGCAGCATCGCCAAGGTGACCGTGCCCAAGAGCACCTTCAAGGACGGCACTTCCTACTCCTGGCAGGTCGCCGCCCAGGACGGACGCTCGACCACCGCCATGACGCCCAACCCACCGTGCCGGTTCACCATCGACGCGACCCGCCCGAGCACCCCGCCCGCGGTCAGCTCCCAGGAGTTCCCCAACGGTGACGACGGCACGCACGGCGCCCCGGCCAGGACCACCGGCACCTTCACCCTCGCCAGCAACGGCGCCAAGGACGTGGTCCGGTACATCTACGGGCTCAACCAGAAGAACCCGACCACCAAGGCCAGCCCCACCGCCCCCGGCGGCAGCGTGCAGGTCAGGCTCACCCCGACGCACGCCGGTCCGCACGTGCTGTACGTCTACAGCGAGGACGCCGCCGGCAACCGCTCCGACACGGTGGCCTACCTCTTCTACGCCTCCGGCGCCGGCGTCAAGGACGAACCCGGTGACCTCAACGGCGACGGCACACCGGACCTGTGGGCGGTGGACGTCGACAACAGACTGCGCATGTACTCCGGCAACGGCGACGGCGGGAGTTTCGGCATGCACATGATCGCCGCCGAATCCGGATTCGAGAACACGCTGATCACCCGCCGCGGCGACTACACCAACGACGGTTACGAGGACCTCGTCGCCCGCCATGCCGACGGCAAACTCTGGGTGTACGCCAATACTGGATTCGGCGACGTCGACACCGACAACGCCCGGGAATTCACGCAGTTCGTCCCCGAGCTGGACCCGGCCAAGATCACTCAGCTCACCTCCCTGGGAGACGTCACCGGCGACGGCTACCCGGACCTGCTCGCCCGTGTCGGCGACGGTCTGTGGTTCCTGGTAGGCCACCCGGCGGGCTACGTCGAGGACGCGTACCCGCTGGCGGAGTCCGGCTGGGCCCGCCGCGATCTCGTGGCCCCCGGTGATCTGACCGGTGACGGCCGGCCGGACCTGCTCGTCCGCGACGACACGACCGGCCAGGTCCTGCTGCATCACGGAGCGGCGGACACGGTCACGGGCGGCACCGACCCCGCGAGCCTGGTGAACGGCACCACCACCGTCTACGGCTCCGGCGGCTGGTGGCGGGCCAAGCGGCCACTGCTGGCCGCGCCCGGTGACGCGAACGGCGACAAGCTCACGGACCTGTGGGCCACCACCGACGAGGACACCGGCATGCTGCTGTACTACCCCACCAAGGGCACCGTGAACGGCACCCCGGTGCTGGTCGGCAACGGGGGCTGGAACACCTCGATCAAGGCCATCACCTGACCGATCCGCCCTCCGGGGGGCCGGCGCCCGCGCACGCTGGACGGGCGCCGGTCCCTCGCGGGGCTTTCCGGCCGGATGGAAGGTCCGGCCGACGCTCCGGGCTGTCCGCATCTGCCGGCCACAGGTGAAATGATCTCGCTGCTATCGACGTGATCACGGCTTCGGGACAAACCGAGCGCGCCTCCACAAAAGTCCTGCCACCGCTCTTCGAGCCAACGGGCGACATCCTATGAATCACCGTTCGATGAGCCAGGGTGAAAGGATGGCGACGAACTCTTCGTCGGATATCTGCACGCCTCCCCAACCGAACCCCCGCCATGCGTGCGCGCGCTGCAGAACGGGCAACGGAATGCCGAAAGCGAGACGGAATGAGGCGATGAAGGAAATGGCGCCAAACGCCGGACCCAACTCTTCCCTGGAAATCGACGCGAGCTCCATCGCGCCTTTCCCTTCGGCACGAGCCGCTTTCAATGCGCTCACGACTTGATCCATGCCGTCCACCTCACCTTCAGCTCGCCCTGTGATTCAGAGCGTTGTCAGGGAGCTGGCGGTGGCTCCTCCGGACCACGACAGCGCCGTTCACCCCCCGAACACCCCCGGCCGCAGAAACCGCACGAAAGGCCGCCCCTCCGGCCCCTCGCCGTCCCGGGTGACGACCGCGCGTACCCCGTAGACCTCCGCGAGCAGGTCCTCGGTGATGACCTCGGCCGGGGTTCCGGCGGCCACCACTCGGCCGGCGTGGAGGACGACGAGCCGGTCGCAGAACATGGCCGCGAGGTTGAGGTCGTGCAGGGCCACGACGGTGGTCACGGGCAGTGCGGCCACCAGGGCGAGCAGGTCGAGTTGGTGCTGGACGTCGAGGTGGTTGGTGGGTTCGTCGAGCAGCAGCTCGTCCGGTTGCTGGGCCAGGGCGCGGGCGATCTGGACGCGTTGGCGTTCGCCGCCGGACAGGGTGTGCCAGGAGCGGTCGGCGAGCGCGGTCAGGTTGGTCCGCTCCAGCGCGTCCGCCACGGCCTCGTCGTCCTGCGGTGTGGCGGGGGCCCAGGCGCGCCGGTGGGGGATGCGGCCGAGGCGGACCACGTCGCGGACGGAGAGCTCGACCTGGGTGACGGCGTGCTGTTCGACGACCGCGATCCGGCGGGCCACCGTCCGGCGGCGCACCCGGTGCAGCGGAGTGCCGTCGAGCGTCACCGCGCCCGAGGCCGGGGCGAGCACGCCCGCGAGCAGGCGCAGCAGCGTGGATTTGCCCGAGCCGTTCGGGCCTAGGAGCCCGACGGTGGCGCCGGGCGGCGGCGTCAGGCTCACCCCGTCCAGGATCAGCCGCCCGCCCGCCTCCCGGGTGACGCGGTCGGCGCGCAGTCCGGGGGCGTCGGAGGAGGCGGCGCGCAGTCCGGGGGCGTGAGAGGCGGTGGGCAGTCCGGTATCGGGGGCTGAGGGCAGTCCTGTTCCGAGGGCGGTGGATCGCGCACCGGAGTGCGAACCGGCCTCGGAGGCCGTGCCCGTGCCGGTTCCGGCGTCCGGCCCGATGCGGTCACCATCGTTGTCCGCCCCGGCCTCCGGCCCCGCCCCCGGTGCCGTCACGACGCCCCCCGTCCGCCGCGCCCCCGGTACAGGACGAGGACGAACGCGGGCACCCCGACCAGGGACGTGATCACGCCCACCGGCACCTCCTGTGGCGCCAGTGCGGTGCGGGCCAGGGTGTCCGCCCACACCATGAACACCGCGCCGGTCAGCGCGGTGACCGGCAGCAGGCGGCCGTGGGCGGCGCCCACCAGGGCGCGGGCGATGTGCGGCAGCACCAGGCCCACGAAGCCGATCGCCCCCGCCACGCTGACCAGCACCGCGGTCAGGAGCGCCGTCACGCACAGCAGCACCAGCCGGGTCCGGGCCACCGTCACGCCCAGGCTCGCCGCCGCGTCCTGCCCGAAGGCGAAGGCGTCGAGCGTGCGGGCGTGCCCGCCGCACACCAGCAGCGTCAGGAGGAGGACGGCCAGCGCGGGCCACACGTCCTGCCAGCCCGCCCCGCTGAGCGAGCCGAGGAGCCAGAAGAGCACGCCGCGGGTCTCCTCGGCGTCCGCGGCCGTCAGGACGACGAACGAGGTGAGCGCGGAGAAGAGCTGCATGGCGGCGACACCGGAGAGGACCACCCGGTCCGTGGTGCCGCCCAGGGTGTGGCTGAGCAGCAGGACCAGCCCGAAGGAGCAGACGGCACCGAGGAACGCGCCCGCCGAGACGGACACCGCTCCCCCGCCGACCCCCAGGACGACGACCGCCACGGCGCCGGTCGAGGCGCCGGAGGAGACGCCGAGGACGAAGGGGTCGGCGAGCGGGTTGCGCAGCAGGGACTGCATCACCGCGCCGCACAGGGCGAGCCCGGCGCCGCAGAGGGCCGCCAGGACGGTCCGCGGCATCCGCAGGTTCCACACGATGCCGTCACGGATCGCGGAGGTGCCGGACTCGCCGCCGAAGAGGTGCGCGGACACCGCGGACCCCACGTCGGCGACCGAGAGGTCGGCGGGGCCGATGGTGACGGCGATGGCGACCGACATCACCAGCGCGGCGCCCCCGAGCGCCCACAGCAGCCCGCGCCGCAGCACTCGCGCCTCCCTGCGCGCAGGGGGCGCGGTCCGTTCCGGAGTACGCGTCGCCGTCATCGGGCGAGCCCGTAGTCGCGGAGCGCCGCCGCGACCTTCTCGACGCCTTCGACGGTGCGGATGGTGGGGTTCATCGCCTGGCCGCTGAGCAGGACGTAGCGCTTCTTCTTGACGGCGGTCATGTTCCGGGTCACCGGGTCGGACTCCAGGAACTCGATCTTCTTCCGGGCGCTCTCGGCGCTCTGCGACTTGCGGGTCAGGTCACCGAGGACCAGGACGTCCGGGTCGCGGTCGGCGACCGTCTCCCAGTTGATCTGCGGCCATTCCTCGCGGGTGTCGTCGAAGACGTTCTTCGCGCCGAGCTCCCGCGTGATGACGCCGGGGGCACCGCAGCAGCCCGCCATATAGGGAGCGTCGGAGTTGGCGAACCAGTAGAGCACCCGTGCCTTGGAGGCGTCGATGTCCTTCGTCGCCGCGCGCACCCGGGCCTTCAGGTCGCCGACGAGCTTCTCGCCGCGCTCCTCCACCCCGAAGATCCTGGCGAGGTCGCGCACCTCCCCGTAGACGGTGTCCATGGTGAGGGGCTTGGTGCGGACGCCGTCGCCGTCGCCGCTGTTGTCCTTGTCCGCGCAGTCGCCGGGCGACACGTACGCCGGGACGCCCAGCTCCGCGAACCGCTCGCGGGGTGCCACGCCGCCCTTGCCGACGGTGTAGAGGAACGACGCGGTGACGAGGTCGGGCTCCTTGTCGAGCACCTTCTCGAAGGAGGGGTAGCGGTCGGCGAGCCGCGGCACCTTCGCGTTGGCCTTCTCCAGGCCCTTGAGCACCGGGTCCGTCCAGGTGCCGGTGCCCACCATGCGGTCGGCGAGCCCCAGGGAGAGCAGGATCTCCGTCGAACCCTGGTCCAGGGAGACGGCACGGCGCGGGGGCCGCTCGACCGTGACCTTCCGGCCGCAGTTCGTCAGGGTGAGCGGGTATCCGTCGCCGCCGCCGGACTTCGCCGCGGGCGCCGGGCCGCCGCCGCAGGCCGTCAGCAGCAGGATGCCGATCCCGAGCAGGGCGGACAGGCGAACACGGCGGGGTATGGAGGACACACGTTCCCTCTGCGTCTCACGGCTCGTACGCGGAGCCTGGGTCACGATCCCCCGCCCGGCCGCGGACGGAGGTGCCAGCAGGTCTTCGGACTCGGGATCACGCGGACGGGGCGCCTTCCCAGATACCGATGTCGATCCAGTGGCCGTGCTCCGCCCGTCACCCTCACCGCTGCGCGTCAGCTCCGGATTCGCACCGGATTCCCTGGCCCTGATCTGCGGGTATGACTGGCCCCGGAAAGCTATCACGAGGGGTTTTCACCTCCCTCTCCGGGCGCTGGCCGGGGCTGCCGGGCGCGGATGGTGATCTTGTGCGGGGGCGGGTCTCGTGCGGGGCGGGCCGTGCGCGGGCCGCTGCCTTGGGTGGCCGTCTATCACGAGGGCGTGCGATCTCCGCGGAGCGCCGTGAACGGATAACGGATACTCGCGGAGCACCGTCCACGGGTGCCGGGTGCCGGGTGCCGGGTGCCATCCGTGATCGTCTTCGAGCGGCCCGCGCGACGCCCGTCCGCAGATGGTCGCGAAGCACCGTCCACGGACACCGGGTGCCGGGTGCCGGGTGCCGGGTGCCGGTTGCCGGTTGCCGGTTGCCGGTTGCCGGTTGCCGCCCATGATCGTCTTCGGGCGGCCCGCGCGACACCCGTCACCGACCCGGCACCCCGGACCCCACCACCCGCCATTCGAACAGCAGTTGACTTCCGTCGAACGGCGGTGTTCCACTGAGGTCATGCAGAAGCCGCTGCCGCTGGTTATCCGCGGCCACATCGACTTCGGTCGGGTGTGGTCCGCCTCGTGTTGCGTCTGACGACGTCCCCGGCAGCAGGCCGCCCGAGCGGCATCTCTTTCCGTCGGCGCACCGTACGGCCGTTTTCCTCGCGGCGGCGCGTCTTCGTACCGCCGAGCACCGGCTGCCCTCCCCTGGCGACACCCCGCGCTGACGTCCGCTGACGACGTCCGCCGGCGTTCACTGACGCGTTCCCGCTGACGATCGCAGGCCCCACCCGCCGACGACCGTCCGGCGGGCCCGCTCGGCGACGCCCGCGCGGCAGCCTCGCCCCCGCCGTGCCCCCGCACGCCCCGGTCGTCGTCCCCCGCGTACGCGGCCACCGGCCCGACGCGGTTCCTCCCCCGCCCTTCGCGCGAAAGGTCTCCCATGCCGGTCGAATTCCTCGGCATCGCCGCCACCAACGACGGCTCCGAAACCCGGGCCCGCTCCGGCCCCGCGTTCGACAAGGAGTACACCCTCCGGCTCGGCCGCGCCCACGAGGACCACGGCTGGGACCGGGTCCTGTTCGCGTACGGCGCCGGATCGCCCGACCCGGCGCCGGCCGCCGCGTACCTCGCCTCCCACCTGGACCGGCTCCAGATCCTCCTGGCGCACCGGCCGAACGTCTCCTACCCGACCTTCGCCGCCAAGACGTTCGCCACGCTGGACCAGATCAGCGACGGGCGGCTCACCGTCCACTTCATCACCGGCGGCAACGACCACGAGCAGCGGCGCGAGGGCGACACCCTGACCAAGGACGAGCGCTACGCGCGGACCCGCGAGTACATCCGCATCGTCAAGAAGATCTGGACGACGCACGAGCCCTTCGACCACGAGGGGGAGCACTACCGCTTCCACGACTTCGTCAGCGACGTCTTCCCCGTCCAGCAGCCGCGCCCGCGCGTCTCGTTCGGCGGTTCGTCGGCAGCCGCCTACGCGGCGGGCGGCGCCGAGGCGGACATCTACTGCCTGTGGGGCGAGCCCCTGGAGCGCACCGCGGAACAGATCGCCGCGGTGAAGGAGGCGGCGCGCGCGGCCGGGCGGACGGACGTGCCCCGCATCCAGGTCGCCTTCCGGCCGATCATCGCCCCGACCGAGGAACTGGCCTGGGAGAAGGCCCACCGCACGGTCGGCGCGATCAAGGCCCGTACGGCGCAGGGAGACTCCCCGCTCGCCCGCAGGCACCGGGACGCGCCGGAGAACGCCGGGTCGCAGCGGCTGGTCGCCATCGCGGAGGCGGGCGAGCGCTACGACCGGGCGCTGTGGACCCCGACCGCCGCGGCCACCGGCGGCGCGGGCAACTCCAACGCCCTGGTGGGCACGCCGGAGACGGTGGCGCAGGCGCTGCTGGACTACTACGACCTGGGCGTGGACATCCTCTCCGCGCGCGGCTACGACCTGCTGTCCGACGCCATCGACTTCGGCCGGTACGTGATCCCGCTGGTGCGCGAGGAGGTCGCCAAGCGCGACGCCGCCCGCCAGGCCGCCGACGCCCGGCCCGTCGCGGCGGCCCGCTGATGACGTCCGTCGCCGAGCCCGCCGGCGCCACCTGGGCGCGGGTCGGGGCCGGTCACCCGCTGGCCCGGCCGATGCTGGCCGAGTTGGAGGACGAGTACCTCAGACGCTACGGCGCGAGTGCCCGCCGGGAGATGACCCGTTACCCCGCCGGGGACTTCGCGCCCCCGGACGGTGTGCTGCTGCTCCTGTTGGAGGACGGCGATCCGGTCGCCGGGGGCGCGTTCCGCCGGTACGACGCGACCGGGGCCGAGCTGAAGCGGATCTGGACGCACTCGGCGCACCGCAGGCGCGGACTGGCACGGCGCGTCGTCACCGAACTGGAACGGATCGCGCGCGCCCGCGGCTACCGGCGGGTCTTCCTGACCACCGGGTCGCGCCAGCCGGAGGCCAAGGCCCTGTATCTGTCGGCCGGTTACACGCCGCTGTTCGACACGGCGGCCGATCCGGAGAGCCTCGACTCGCTCCCGTTCGAGAAGCATCTCGTCGACGGGGCGGGAGCCGGATGAGCTGAACGGGCCGGGCCCGGGGGACGCTCCCGGGCCCGGCTCCCGTCCGGAGCAGCGCCGCCGCGCCGAACGCCGGGCCCGGCAGACCACCGCAGTCCCCCCGTATGACGACCCCCAGGAAGGCCGGTCACCCCATGAAGTTCTCGGTCCTCACGATCATCGGTCACGCCCCGCACCCCCTCACCGGAGAACTCGGCTCCGCCGCCGACCGGCTGGCGGAGGTCGTCGACATCGGCGTGGAGGCCGAGCGGCTCGGCTTCGACGCGTACGCCGTCGGGGAGCGGCACGCGGGGGACTACCTCTCGTCCAGCCCCACCGTGCTCCTCGGCGCGCTCGCCGCCCGGACCCGCCGCATCCGGCTGATGACCGGCGTCACCGTCGTGGCGATCCTGGACCCGGTCCGGGTCGCCGAGGACTACGCGACGCTGGACCAGCTCTCCCGGGGGCGAGTGGAGCTGGTCGTCGGCAAGGGCGCGGAGGCCGGGCACTTCGACCTCTTCGGGCTCGACGAGGAGCTCCAGTGGGAGTACCAGGCGGAGAAGTACGAGTTGCTGCGGCGGCTGTGGCGGGAGGAGCACGTGGACTGGACCGGCCGGTTCCGTCCGCCGCTCAAGGACGTCACGACGGTGCCCCGCCCGTACGCGGGCCCGCCCCGGGTCTGGCACGGCTCCGCCACCAGCCTGAATTCGCCGGAACTGGCGGCCAGGCACGGCGATCCGCTGTTCACCGCCAACGCCGTCCAGCCCCGGGAGGCGTACGCGCGGCTGCTGCGGCACTACCGGGAGCGGTTCGCGGCGTACGGGCACGATCCGGCGCGGGCTTACGTGGCGGCCGGTTCCGGGGGGCTCTATCTGGCGGACACCCCCCAGCAGGCCGTCCGCGAGTTCAAGGAGCAGTACGAGGCCCGGGTCCGCCAGAGCTTCAAGCCGCACCTGGAGGGCAAGGCCGGGTACAACACGCCCTTCCGCACCATCGAGGACGCCATCGCGAACGGGCCCCAGCTCATCGGCAGCCCGCAGCAGGTCATCGACAAGATCCTCGGGTACCACGAGGTGTACCGGCACGATCTGCAGTCCATCAGTGTCGACGGTTACGGCCTGAGCCCATCCCGGCAGCGCGAGCAGCTCCAGCGGTTCGCCGAGGAGGTCGCCCCCGTGGTCCGCCGCGAGGCGCCGACGGCGCTGTGGGAGCCGGAGGACCCGCGGACACCCGGGGCAAACGCACCCGCCGGCCCACCGTCACCCGCCGTGTCCCGCCCCGTCACCTGAAAGGCCCGCGCCGCGATTCCGCCTCCGGGTGCGGAACGCCGCCCGGTCCGGCACGCTGAGCGGAGGAAGCGCTCCCGTCCGCGGCACCCGAGGGCGCCGCGCGGCGTACGGGGCGCGCCGACCGGACCGGCGACCTGGGGCGGGCCGCCCTCGTTCCCGGGACGGTCGGGCACGGACCGTTCATCCTTCCTGGGCAGCACGGGAGCCGCCGCCATGACGAAGACCGGGCAGCAGGAGGCCGTCCGCGAACTGCTCGACACCTACGGCCGCACGTACGCCGACGAGGCGGGCATCCACCTGAAGGACACCCCGCAGCCGCTCTACCGGTTGCTGGTGATGTCCGTCCTGCTGAGCGCCCGCATCCGCAGCTCCACCGCCCTCGCGGCGGCCCGCGCGCTGCACGACGGCGGAATGGGCGACGCCCGGCGGATGGCCGAGGCGAGCTGGCAGGATCGCGTGGACGCCCTGGGACGCGGCGGCTACCGCCGCTACGACGAACGCACCGCGACCCAGCTCGGCGAAGGCGCCGAACTGGTGCTGGACAAGTACGGCGGCGACCTGCGCCGCCTGCGGAAGGCGGCGCGCGAAGAGGCGGACGACAAGGGAGGCGGCAAGACGACCGCCTCCCTGCGCCGCCTCCTCCAGGAGGTGCCGGGCCTCGGGCCGACCGGCGCGGACATCTTCCTGCGCGAGGTCCAGGGGGTGTGGCCCGAGGTCGCCCCCTATCTGGACAAGAAGGCCCTGCAAGGCGCCCAGCAGCTCGGCCTACCCGGCAAACCCGACGCCCTCGCCCCGCTGATCGGCGACGCGTCCCCGGCCGTCTTCGCCGCCGCCCTCGTCCGGGCGTCCCTGGACAAGGGGCACGCCCTGGAGGAGGAGGACGACGAGGACGGGGACGGCAGCGGCCACAAGGGGAAGTGACGGGGCTGTGCAGGACGCCCGGCGGCCCGTTCCCCGTACGGATCTTCTTCGGTTCCGGTGTCCCGGCTGCCTCCGGCTCACCCCTGCCAGGCCCATTCCGCGACCTCCGGGAGGTCGGTGCCGTGGGCGCGGATCCAGGTGTGGTGGCGGGTGCGGAGGTCCTCCATGGACTGGCGGAGGGGGGCGGCGCGGACGGACAGGCCCGGGACGCGGTCGATGACGTCCATGACCAGGCGGTAGCGGTCCATGTCGTTGCGGACGACCATGTCGAAGGGCGTGGTCGTCGTCCCCATCTCCTTGTAACCGCGGACGTGCAGGTGAGAGTGGTTGGTCCGGCGGTAGGCGAGCCGGTGGATCAGCCACGGGTAGCCGTGGTAGGCGAAGATCACCGGCCGGTCGCGGGTGAACAGGGCGTCGAACTCGGCGTTGGTCAGGCCGTGCGGGTGCTCCTCCTGCGGCAGCAGCCGCGTCATGTCGACAACGTTGACGACGCGGACGGCCAGGTCCGGCAGGTGGTCGCGGAGCAGGCCGGCCGCGGCCAGCACCTCCTGGGTGGGCACGTCACCGGCCGCGGCCAGCACCACGTCCGGCTCCCGGTCGCCGGTGGCGGTGCCCGCCCACTCCCAGATGCCGGCGCCGCGGGCGCAGTGGGCGCGGGCCTGGTCGAGGGTGAGCCAGTCGAAGCAGGGCTGCTTGCCGGCCACGACGACGTTGACCCGGTCGCGGCTGCGCAGCACGTGGTCGGCGACGGTCAGCAGCGTGTTGGCGTCCGGCGGCAGGTAGACGCGGACGACTTCGGGGCTCTTGTTGAGGACGTAGTCGATGAAGCCGGGGTCCTGGTGCGAGAAGCCGTTGTGGTCCTGCCGCCACACGTGTGAGGTCAGCAGGTAGTTCAGGGAGGCCACCGGGCGGCGCCAGGGCAGGTCGCGGGCGACCTTGAGCCACTTGGTGTGCTGGCTGGCCATCGAGCCGACGATGTGCACGAACGCCTCGTAGGAGGAGAAGATCCCGTGCCGCCCGGTGAGCAGGTAGCCCTCCAGCCAGCCCTGGCACACGTGCTCGGACAGGACCTCCATCACCCGCCCGTCCCGGGCCAGGTGCTCGTCGGTGGGCAGGACGGCGGCCTGCCACGCCTTGCCGGTGACGCCGAAGAGGGCCTGCAACCGGTTGGAGGCGGTCTCGTCCGGACCGACCACCCGGAAGTCCCGCCGGTCGGCGGTGGCGGCCATCACCCGCTCCAGCAGGCCGCCGAGCACACGGGTGGGTTCGTGCAGGGTGGTGCCGGGCTTGTCCACGGCCACCGCGTGGCGTTCCAGGTCCGGCAGCGGCAGATCGCGCAGCAGGAGGCCGCCGTTGGTGTGCGGGTTGGTGCTCAGCCGGGCCTCGCCCTCGGGCACGCAGGCCAGGACGAGGGGAAGCGGGCGCCCCTGGTCGTCGAAGAGTTCCTCGGGGCGGTAGGAGCGCAGCCACCCCTCCAGTGCCTCGCGGTGGCCGGCGTTCTCCCGTACGCCGGCGAGCGGGACCTGGTGCGCGCGCCAGGTGCCCTCCACGGGAACGCCGTCCACGGTGGCCGGGCCGGTCCAGCCCTTGGGGGTGCGCAGCACGATCACCGGCCAGCGGGGCTTGCCCTGCTCGCCGCCTTCGCGGGCGGCCCGCTGGAACCGGCCGATCAGCTCCAGCGCCTGGTCCATGGCGCGGGCCAGGTCGCGGTGCACCTGGTGGGGGTCGTCGCCGGTGACGAACAGGGGATGGTGGCCGTAGCCCCGCAACAGGGCGTCGAGTTGGGATTCCGGCAGCCGGGACAGCACCGTCGGGTTGGCGATCTTGTAGCCGTTGAGGTGGAGGACGGGCAGCACCGCGCCGTCGTGCACGGGGTCCAGGAACGTGTTCGCGTGCCAGGACGCCGCCAGCGGCCCCGTCTCCGCCTCGCCGTCCCCGATCACGCAGGCGACCAGAAGATCGGGGTTGTCCAGCGCGGCCCCATAGGCGTGCGCGAGGGAGTAGCCCAGTTCCCCGCCCTCGTGGATGGAGCCGGGGGTCTCGGGCGCGACGTGGCTGGGCACCCCGCCGGGGAACGAGAACTGCCGGAACAGCCGCGCCATCCCGTCCGCGTCCCGGGAGACGTCCGGGTACGTCGCGCTGTACCCGCCGTCCAGCCAGGCGCCCGCCAGCACGGCCGGCCCGCCGTGCCCCGGCCCCCACACACAGATCGCGTCCAGGCCGCGCGCCCTGATCACCCGGTTGAGGTGCGTGTAGACCAGGTTGAGCCCCGGTGAGGTGCCCCAGTGGCCGAGCAGCCGCGGCTTGATGTGCTCCGGGCGCAGGGGTTCGCGCAGCAACGGATTGTCCAGGAGGTAGATCTGCCCGACGGCCAGGTAGTTGGCCGCGCGCCAGTGGGCGTCCAGCGCCTGGAGCTCGGCGTCGTCCAAGGCCGCGGGGTCCGGCAGGGGCGCGCCGCCGGATATGTCTCCGGGTACGTCGCCGCTTGTGCTGAGGTCGCTCACGGTTTTCCTCCTTGGTCGGGGGCGGGGGCGTGGTGGGGTGGTCCGGAGCGGGGTGGGCCGGGCTTTTCGCGGGGTGGGTGGGGCCGGGCGGTCCTCGGCTGTCCGGGTGGGCGGGCCACGTCTTCGGGCGTGCCGCGCGCTGAACGGTTCGGATCAAGGGGCGGCCGTCCCCCTCGGGCCCTCACGTTCGCGCGGACACGAGGAACGGGCAACAGCACCGCCGGACATCCTTGCCACCAGTGACCGGGGGGCCGAGAGGCCGGACGGAGCGGGGCGGGGGATCGTCCGGCCCCCCGGATGCGGCGTTGGACCCTCCCTGCGCGGGACCCGGTGCCTCCGGCTCCTTCGTACGCGGTGGATGGCCCTTCCGTACGCGGTGGACGACCCTTCCGTACGCGGTGGACGGCCCTTCCGCGCGCGGCATCCCGTGCCTCTCGTACGCGCCGGCCGCCCCGCCACCAACCGGCGGACGGCGTCGGTCCGTTCCGTGCCCGAACGGCCTGGCGCCGGGGCTGTTCGGCCCATCCCGGCGCACACGTCCACGGCAGAGGCTGTGGAGCGAAGGGAGAAAGCGGGAAACCGGCACCCGGGAGGCACGGGTGTCCGGCGGCCCGGCCCGAAGACGCCCTGACAGCGCGGGCCGGTACGCCGGGCACCCACGCCACGAACCCCCACCTGTCCTGCCGGTAGGACGACCGGTTCGCGAAGCCGGACCGCGTCGGTCGCGTACGCCACTCCGTCCGGTACGGGGGCGACGGCGACACCACCAAGAGGCGACGGTGCCGGACGCCGAGCCGCGTCCGGCTCCCCCACGCACGAGGAGGCGGCCCCATGATGACCACTTCGAGGCTGCGCACCATGACCGGGCGGCTGGGATCGCTCCCGGACCACCACCACGACCGCTTGATGACGCTGGCCCACGAGGTCTCCTTCCCCGTCGGCGCCCGCATCGTGGAGGAACACCGGACGGCCGACCGGTTCTGGATCATCCGCACCGGCAGCGTCTCCCTGGACCTGCGCGTCCCCGGCCGCCGCGCCGCGCCGATCGAGACGCTCGGCCCGGGCGACCTGCTGGGCTGGTCCTGGATGTTCCCGCCGCGCAGTTGGCACATGGGCGCGGAGGCCCAGAGCCCCGTGCGGGCCTGGGAGTTCGACGCCGAGGAGGTCCGGCGCGCGTGCCGCGAGGACGGCGCGTTCGGCTACGCCCTGACCCTGGCGGTGGCCGAGGTCATCGGACACCGGCTGGAGTGTGGCCGCAGCCGGCTGCTGGATCTCTACGGGCCGTACGGCAGCGGGCTCCCCCGGTGAGCGCCGTCGCCGAGCCTGCCGTGAGCCCTGCCGCGTTCCGTGCCGTGAGCCCTGCCGCGAACGCGCTCCCGTCCGCCATCCCCTCCCCCATCGTGATCCGGCTTCCGCTCCCGCTCCCGGGCGACGAGCGGAGCATCACCGCGAGCACCATGACGACTACCGCACCCACCTGGTGGAGACCACTTTCATGATCATCACCACTCCCCCGAACACGGCCAAGGCGACCACGGCGCGTACGACGCCCGCCATCCCACCACCAGCGGCCCGCCGATCGGTCCGCCACTCCCCCACGACCGCCGTCGGCAGAACGGCGCGGCCGTGCCCGGCCGATCGGTCCCCATCGCCGTTCCGTCCGGACCGGTCCGCATCGCCGTTCCGTCCGGACCGGTCCGCATCGCCGTTCCGTCCGGACCGGTCCGCATCGCCGTTCCGTCCGGACCGGTCCGCATCGCCGTTCCGCCCGGACCGGTCCCCATCCCGGTCTGCCTCCCGCGCCGGGTGGGCCCGGGCGTACGTGTCCGGGCTGTCCACCGGCGGCAAGGGGCGGACACCCGTCGTGCGGGCGATGTCCCGCGCCCTGTACGGCCCGTGCGTCGGAGCCCCGGGGGGCGTACGAGGCCCACCGGACCGCGCACCGCACCTCCCCGTCCGCGGTCGCAGGCCGTAACGGCCATGACCGCCGTGACAACCCCGGCCGCCGTGGCGGCCACCCCGCACCGGCCGGTCCGCGTACCGCGGGGAACCCGGCGGCGTCCGGCGCTGTGGGAGGGTGGGCGCATGACGCTGGAGGACCTCGTCCGGCTGCGCCGGGCCCGTGACCTGATGGACCGCGACTACGCGAAGCCGCTCGACGTTCCGGCGCTGGCCCGTGTCGCGCTCATGTCACCGGGGCACTTCTCCCGCAGCTTCCGCGCCGCCTACGGAGAGACGCCGTACAGCTACCTGATGACGCGCCGCGTCGAGCGGGCCAAGGCACTGCTGCGGCGGGGTGATCTGTCGGTGACGGAGGTCTGCTTCGCGGTCGGCTGTACCTCGCTGGGCTCGTTCAGCTCGCGGTTCACCGAACTGGTCGGCGAGAGCCCGAGTGCCTACCGGGCCCGCCGCCATGACGAGGGCGCCGCCGTCCCGCCCTGCGTCGCCAAGATCCACACGCGACCGGTCAGGAATGGAGAAGCCAAACCTCCGCGCCGCCCCTAGCGTGAAGCGCATGGACATCAAGCTTTCCACCTGCTTCATCGCCGTCGACGACCATGACAAGGCGCTCGCCTTCTACCGGGACGTTCTGGGCCTGGAGGTGCGCAAGGACGTCGGGTTCGAGGGGATGCGCTGGGTGACCGTCGGCGCACCGTCGCAGCCCGATGTGGACATCGTCCTCGAACCGCCCCTCGCGGACCCGAACGCCTCGCCCGCCGACCGGCAGGCCATGGCGGAACTGCTGGCCAAGGGCCTGCTGCGCGGTGTCCTCTTCGGGACCGAGGACTGCGACGCCACGTTCGAACGCATCCGTGCCGCGGGGGGCGAGGTGCTCCAGGAGCCGGTCGACCAGCCGTACGGCGTCCGCGACTGCGCCTTCCGCGACCCGGCGGGCAACATGCTGCGCTTCGTCCAGGCCCGCAAGAAGTAGGCCACGGTCCGGCCCGCCGGACGCCCGGCATCCGGCCGGGGACGCACCCGGCGTCCCCGGCCGTCCTCGTCCGGCCCCGCCCCGGGCGCTTCGCGAGCGGCCGGCCGGCCGGAACAGGGCCGGTCGGCCCTTCCCCCGTCCGCACGGGCGGGGAATGCTGGGGCCAAAGGACCACGACCGGTGGCCGACCGTGAACCAGGGACGGAGCAGCGTGCCATGACCGCACCCATACCGGAGGTGCCCGACCCAATCCGGGTCTTCTTGCTCGACGACCACGAGGTGGTCCGCCGGGGGTTGCGGGACCTGCTGGACGGCGAGCCCGACATCGAGGTGGTCGGCGAGGCCGCCGACGGCCGGGAGGCCCTGGCACGTGTTCCGGCGCTGCGGCCCCAGGTGGCGGTGCTGGACGTGCGGCTCGGTTCGGGGGACGAGAACGGGGACCACGAGGGCATCGAGGTGTGCCGCGAACTGCGCACGCGCATGCCCGACCTGGGCTGCCTGATGCTCACCTCGTTCGACGACGACGAGGCGCTCTTCGACGCCATCATGGCGGGCGCGGCGGGTTACGTGCTCAAGCAGATCAAGGGCTCCGACCTGATCTCGGCGGTCCGCACCGTCGCGGCCGGCCGGTCCCTGCTCGATCCCGGGGTGACCGCCCGGGTCATGGCGCGGGTGCGCGGCGGGCAGGTGGACGCCGGGCCGCCCGAGCTCGCCCGGCTCTCCCCGCGCGAGCGGGAGATCCTCGACCTCATCGGCGAGGGGCTGACCAACCGGCAGATCGCCGAGCGGCTGTACCTGGCGGAGAAGACCGTCAAGAACCGCATCTCCGCGATCCTCTCGAAGCTCGGCGTGGGCCGCCGGGTGCAGGCCGCCGTGCTGGCCGAACGGGTCCGGGAGGCGGGGCAGGGGCCGGGCGGTCCGCACGCCTGACGTTCCGGGCCGCACACAGGACCCCCGGGGCGTCACCGGCAGGTGGACTCGGTGACGCCCCGGGTTCCGGACACGGGTCCCGAAGCCCCACGGCCGCCGACCGGCGGCCCCGCGCCCGGCAGGGAGCGTGTTCCAGGCGGCCTCGCGCCCATCACCGATCCTCTGAAGCCCGGCTCCCGGAATCCCGCCGCCCCGCGAGGAACGCGTCGATCGCGCCCGCCAGCAAGGCGCAGCTCTCCAGATACTCGGCGGCGGATTCCGGGCTGACGTAATGGCCCAGCGGCCGGTAGCGCAGACGCACCAGTGAGTTCGTCAGCTCCGCCCATCTGGCCTTCCAGCCGTGCTCGGTGAGGACGCGGGCGTGCCGGACGGGCAGTGTCCACGGCGATTCGCCCGCCACCGGCGCCAGGCGGGCCCGTGCGTCGTCCGCCGTTCCGAGCACTTCGGCGGCGGCCTCCGCGAGTTGGGCCGTGATCTTCTCGCAGGCCCGGACGATGGCCACGCGGGGGTGGGAGGCGGCGACCCCGTACAGGTCCTCGAACCACCGTCCGGCGCGCGCCATATGGGCCTCCACGTCCTCCCCGCCCGCCTCCTCCTCGCTCTCCCTCTCCATCCGCACGGCCTCGCGCTGGACGGCCCGCACCTCGTCGGCGAAATCGATGGTGGCCAGCGGCGTGGCGAGGTGCTTCGTCTGCAGGATCTTCTCCCGTACGTCGTCCCGGTACCGCAGCAGTACGAACACCACGACGGCGGGCCACACCAGCGCCTTGACGAAATCCAGGACCACGCGGGCAGCGTCCATGGGCTCAGCGTCCTACCGCCCTGTCCCGGTGTCACCGCCGGACGGTCGCCTTCACCGACGAGGCCGCCCTCGGCGACCCGGCCGGACTGCCGAGCCTTCCCGGCAAGTGAGACGGCCGCCCACGCCACATCCCGCCGCGCAGGGGTCCGGCGTTACGATCCGCGCACCGGCACCCGACCCCGGGGCGGTGCCCCCGTGCCCGTACCGCCCCGCCGCTTCCGTCACCTGGAGTCGCCATGACCCTCCTGACCACCTGGCCCGCGTCCGGTCCCGACACCGTCCTGCGCCGCACGACGGACCCCGCCGAGATCGCCGCCGCCCTCGCGCCGCTCGGCGTCCGGTACGAGCGGTGGCCGGTCCGCCCGGACGTGCCGAAGGACGCCGACAGCGAGACCGTCTTCGCCGCGTACGGGCCCGAGATCGCGAAGCTGAACGCCGAGGAGGGGTTCACCACCGTCGACGTCCTCGGCCTGCACCCGGGCGACGACCCCGGCTACCCGGCGAAGGCCAAGGCCGCCCGGGAGAAGTTCCTTCAGGAGCACACCCACGACGACGATGACGAGGTCCGCTTCTTCGTCTCCGGTTCCGGGATCTTCTACCTGCACGTGGGCGACGAGGTGCACGCCGTGCTCTGCGAGAAGGGCGACCTGCTCGGCGTACCGCGCGGCACCACGCACTGGTTCGACATGGGCACCTCGCCGTCCTTCACCGCGATCCGCTTCTTCCACGAGGAGGACGGCTGGGTCGGGAACTTCACCGGCGACCGCATCGCCGAGCGCTTCCCCGACTACGACACGATCGCCGCGGGGTACCGCGCATGAGCCACCGGTTCGCCGTGGACGACGTGGTGCTGGACATCGAGGGCACCACGAGCGCCACGGCCTTCGTCGTCGACGTGATGTACCCGTACGCGCGCTCCCGCTTCGGCGCGCTGCTCTCCGCCCGGGGTGAGGAGCCCGAGGTGGCGCGGGCCGTCGCCCAGGTCCGGGAGCTGCTCGGCGAGCCCGGCGCCGACGCCGGCCGGATCGAGAAGGTGCTGGGTGCCTGGCTCGACGAGGACCGCAAGGCGACGCCCCTGAAGATCCTCCAGGGCGTCATCTGGTCCGAGGGGTTCGCCTCCGGGGAACTCGTCCCGCACTTCTATGACGACGTGGTGCCGGCGCTGCGGCGGTGGCACGCGGCGGGGATCCGGCTGCACGTGTACTCGTCCGGTTCCGTCGCGGCCCAGCGCGCCTGGTTCGGCGGCGGTCCGCACGGTGGTCCGCTGCCGCTGGTCACCGGGTGGTACGACACCGAGAACGCGGGCCCCAAGCAGGAACCGGACGCCTACCGCCGCATCACCGCCTCCCTCGGCACCGCCCCGGACCGCATCCTCTTCCTCACCGACCGGCCCGGCGAGCTGGACGCGGCGCGCGCGGCGGGCTGGCGGACCGTCGGCATCCGGCGGCCGGGCGAGCCGTACTACGCGCAGGACGTCGGCGACCACCCGACTGCGGCGACCTTCGACGAGGTCCTTCCGACGAGGAGCGGTACATGAGCGCGGCGCGGGAGGAGCTGGCGGAGGCCGGCGCGGTGCTCGCCGCCGAGGCCGCCCGTTTCGCCTCGTTCGGCTGGATGCGCGGCACGTCGGGGAACCTGTCCGTCGTGGTGTCCCGCGATCCGCTGCGGCTCGCGGTCACGGCCAGCGGGCGGGACAAGGGGGAGCTGTCGGCGTCGGACGTGGTGCTGGTGGACGCGTTCGGCATGGCCGTGGACGGCGGGAAGCCGTCCGCGGAGGCCGCGCTGCACGCCCGGGTCGCGGCGCTCACGGGCGCCGGGGCGGTCGTCCACGTGCACACGGTGGCGTCGGTGGCGATGGGCCGCCGGCGGCCGGGCGGGATCGTCTTCCGGGACCTGGAGATGCTCAAGGGCATCGGCCGGCCCGCGCACGGCGTGGCCGTCACCCTGCCCGTCATCGCCAACAGCCAGGACATGACGGAACTCGGCGACCGCCTGGAAGCCGCCCGCAACCCGGACGTACCCGCCGTGGTCGTGGCCGGCCACGGCCTCTACGCGTGGGGCGCCACGCCGCTCCAGGCCCGCCACCACACGGAGATCGTGGAGTGGCTGCTCGAACTGGAGCTGACGGAGAGGTGAGGCGGGGCGGGGGGAGCTGGGGGACGGCGGGTTCGGAGCCCGGGTCCCCCCGCGCCTGCGGCGGGTTTCCTCAGCCCTTCGGGGACTGGCAGCGGTCGCACAGTCCCCACCAGGTGATCTCCGCCTCGTCGATGCTGAACCCCTTGCGTTCCACGGGGTCCAGGCAGGGGGCCCGGCCGACGCCGCAGTCGACGTCCTCGATGCGTCCGCAGTTCCTGCACACCAGGTGGTGGTGGTTGTCGCCGACGCGCAACTCGTACCGCGCGGGGGACCCGGCGGGTTCGATGCAGCGGATCAGCTCGGAGCGGGTGAGGTCGTCGAGGACGTTGTAGAGGCCCTGCCGGGAGAGCCCGTCGGAGGACGTTCCCGAAGCGCCGATGCGGTGCTCCAGTTCGGCGGCCGTGGAGTGCGGGTGGCCCTGTAGGGCGGTCAGTACGGCGCGGCGCTGCGCCGTGTTGCGCAGCCCCTTGGCCCTGAGCAGGTCGGCCACCTGGTCCATGTCCCTCACATCCCCTCGCGGTCAACGCCGGGCGCCGCGCCGGTTCCCACGCGTCCGCCGGGACCGACAGGGGAGAACGCGTGACCACGTGGTCTCCGGCACCGCCGGCCGCACCACCGCTCTTCCGTCGCGGCGGGCCCCGGTACGCCCCTTCCGGCCCCGTCCGCCGAGGCGGACGGGGCCGGGAGGGCTGTGACGTGCGTGGACGTACGTACGTGGGCCCAGCGTGCACTGTAAGACGCCAGTTTTGACCGGGTCAAGGACGAGACTCCGCGGGTCGTCGCCTCCTCAGCGTGGTGTCACCTGGCCTCCGCGACCGGCGAGCGCACCGGTGAGGGCCATCGGTACGGCCAGCACCACCACCCCCGCCAGGCCCGCCGTCCAGCCACCGGTGAGGTCGCGCGCGAAGCCGAACAGGGCGGGGCCCACGGCGGCCAGCAGGTACCCCACACACTGGGACATCGCCGAGAGCAGCCCCGCGTCATGGGCGCTTCCCGCGCGCATCGACATGTAGGCGATGCCGAGGCTCAGGACGGCTCCCAGTCCGAGGCCGAGCAGGGCGGCCCACAGCGTGGCCGCGGCGGTCGGCGCGGAGATCAGGCCGACGACGGCCACGGCACACAGGGCGCTCCCGAGCACCGCGAGGTGGCTCTGCCGCCGCGAGCGCTGCGCCCACACCGGGACCAGGACGGACGTGATCACCGCGAAGCCCATGCAGACGGCCAGCAGCACTCCGGCCCGGCTCTCCGAGAACCCGTGGGAGATGTAGAAGGTGGGCAGCCACGTGGTCGACGTGTAGTAGATCACCGATTGGAACGCGTAGAACAAGGCCACCGACCAGGCCAGCCGGTCCCGCCACACCGACCGCCCCGCACCGGCGCCCGCCGCTGCCCCCGCGTCATTCCGCAGGGCGCCACCGCGGCCCCTCAGGCGCGGCGCCCACACCAGGACGGCGGCCACCGCGAGCACTCCCCACGAGGCGAGCCCACCGGCCCACGTGAGGGACAGCCCGTCCCGCAGCGGCACGGTCAGCGCGGCGGCCACCGCGCCACCGCCGACGAGCATGGTGGAGTGCAGGCCGGACATCAGTCCCACCTGCCGGGGGAAGTCCCGTTTGATCAACGCGGTGACGACGACGTTGGCGATGGCCACGGCCGTTCCGACCAGGAAGGTCCCGGCGAAGAGGGGCGGCAGGTCGGGAGCGAGGCGGACGGCGACACCGCCGAGCAGGACCAGAAGCACCGCGAAGAGGGTGCGCTCCATCCCGAGGCGCCGGGCCAGCCGGGGGGCGAGCGGAGCGAAGATCCCGAAACAGATCAGGGGCAGCGTCGACAGCACCCCGGCGGCGGTGTTGGACATGCCGGTGGCGTGCCGGATGTCGTCCAGCAGCGGGGAGACGGCCACGATGGCGGGCCGCATGTTCAATCCGACCAGCAGCACGGCCAGCGCGTGCGGGAGCAGGCGGTACCGGCGTGCGGGGGTGTCGGCCGGGAGCCGCGTACGGGGCTGGGCTAAGGATCTGTCGATGGGGCCGGGGCGGTCGGCAGGGGTGTCGAGGGGGACGGAAGCATCCGGGGCCTCGTGCCCGGCGGTACCGGTTCCGGAGGACGGCCGGTGGCCTTGGGGCTCGGTCGGGACGTTCACCACACACTCCTTCTGGCTCTCTCTGGATCACAGGACTGCGGGGGGCCGTGCGGCGAAGGGTCGCGCGTGGCGACGCGGTCGCACGCGGCCAAGGGTGCTCGCCGCCCCGGGCGGACACGGCGCGCCGCCGCACCAGCGGAAACAGGGGGCGCGCGGGCGGTTACGCGTCGGCATGCATGGGGGGCGCGTCGGCCCTCCGTTCTGGCCCCGTCAGCGCCGCGATCTCGGGCGCGGGCGCGCCGACCGGAACGGGCGGGATCCGCGCAGCTCAGCCGGGGTATTCGGCTCCGTAGCAGGTCTGGCAGACCGCCCGGCGGGCCGGACGGCCGGTGGTCGAGGCACCGGTTCCACGGGACTGGTGGATCACCGTCCGCGTGACACGCCCGTGGTCGCGGCAGATGACCAGGCCGCACCGGGTGCAGACGCCGATGGCCGTCGTGTCGCTCCTTCCGGACAGGGCACAGTCGTAGCACTTCATGGGGGACTCCGTGCGGGATCGAGGGCCGACATGCTCGCGGTACTGGGACACGGCGGTTTCCCGGCCCAGGGAGGGGCGGCACGTCGGCGTGAGGGGTGAGCGGGACAGCGCCAACTACGCGGCGGACGCGGCAGGTTGTACGCCGACGACCACGAAGCTAGCCCCTTAGATTGGACAGAGTCAATTCTAGATGATCGTCTCGGGTGCCTCTCCTACCTCTCGCCTGCTTCTGCTTCGAAACGTCGCTTCGAAGCGAGCCGTGCCGACGCGGTGATCACGACCCGGCGGGACGCCGCGGTGCTGCCGCCCCCACGAGATCCACCGCGCGAAGACGGGCACGGGCGGGCTGCCATGCCGGAATTCCTTCGCCGCGAACGCTCCCACGCCTCACACTTCCGCCCATCCGCATCACCGCGCCTTCACGCGTCCGGTCGCCCTCCCCCGCCGCCGACTCCGCACCCCGCTCGCCGCTCGCGAGCGGCGTTGTCAGTGGTCGCCTCTATGTTCAAAGCGTGTCTCGCCGATGTGGCGCTGACGTCCCTTTGGGCTAGGAGATGGTGCGTTGTCAGACGCAGATTGGGAGAGGTCGAGCACGGCGCGGGTGGTGGCACCCGCACGGCCGCGCAAGCTCGCCAAGGTCCCGTTCGTCGAGTTGGCCGACGGCCGCTTGCAGGGTGTGGTGTCCAGCGGTTCGGACATCGGGCGGGTCTATGTCTCGTCGGTGGAGGCGGGTACCTACACGTTCGCGTGCAGCACCAACAACAACCGGCCCTGCGGCGGCGCCCGCGGCATGTTCTGCAAGCACATCCAGGCTCTGATCAACGAGGCGGTGCTGCAGTACGGCGCCGGGCGCGTCGCCCGCTACCTGAGGGTCGAGACGGCGGACGGGGAGCCGAGCGCGCAGTCCCTCACCACCGACATGGCCGCCACCCGTCCCCCGCAGGGTGACACCAAGGCCGCGGCGCCCGTCTTCAGCCGGTTCCTGCGCCACCTGGCCTACCTCGAACTCGCCCCCACCACCGCGCCGTTGCCGGAAATGCAGTGGTTCCCGCCGACCCGGGCGGTGACGGCGGGGGCATCTCCGCACGAGCCCGGTCCGGACGCGGAGGAGCACGCCGACCCGCTCGCCGAGAGCATCGACGGGCTCGACGAAGCCCTGTCGGCCGTCGACGCCTTCGACCGGGCCCTCGTCGCCGGGCTGCTCCGTCCGCAACCGGCGCAGGCCGCCGGTCTGACGGAGCTCGCCGACGCCCTCGCGGGGACACCGCTGGCCGCCAGGGTCGCCGAAGCGGCGGAGAAGACGGCGGCCGGAGCCGCGAACGAGGACCACTTCGTCGCCCTCGCCGCCGCCCGTGCCGCACTGCTCGGCTCCGTCCACGACGCGCTGACGACCCGCGCGGCGGAGGTGACCGGCCGGTCCGGTGGCGAGGAGACCGCCCCGGCGTCCGGCGAGCGGCAGGCGGTGAACGTCCTCGCCGCCGCGCGTTCCTGGCTGTCCGACCTGGCGCGCTGCGGGTGGCGGGGCATCGACCACGAGGTGGTCTCCGGGGTGGCTCCGGTCGTCTCCGCGATGCTCCCGGACCCGTCCCTGCGCCGCCTGGCGACGCTCCTGGACGGTTTCGCCGCCGAGCTCGCCGCGTCCTGCCCGGGCGCGGCCCTGGAACGCGTCCCGGCGCGCCGCTGGGCCGACCTGTGGTCGCGGGCGATGCTGCTGACGCTCCCCGGCGCGGCCGACGCGCCCGTGACCGGCACGGCCACCGGCCGCCTCCTGCCCCTCGGCGTCGACCTCCAGGAACACGCCACCGCCGTACAGGCGCAGGTCCACGCGGTGTTCGAGCCCGCGGACGGCACCGCGCCCCGCCTGGTGCGGGCGAGCGCGTCGGCGCCGAAGCCCGACACGGTCGTCGGGGCCGGTCTCTGGCAGTTGCTCCGCCCGCATCTGTCCCTGCTGGGGGCCGTCGGCGAAGGCCGTTCGATGGAGCTCGACGGGATGCCGGTCACCGCCGAGGGCGACCTGCTCTGGGACGACGCACTCGCCCGCCCGGGCGAACCGGCCGACGCCTTCGCCACCGCCCGCGTCGCCCTGCCCGTCGCCACCGACGCGGCGACCGCACCGCTGGACCGGCACCCGGCGCGCCTCGCCGTCCCCGTCTTCCTGGAGGGCTACGTCGTACGGAAACACGCCGGAGAGGGCAAGGACGGCGACGCGGTGACCTTCATCGCAGCCGGGCGCCCGCTCCCCGTCGACATCGACCGCATACCGACCGCGGGCCCCCTCACGCCCAAAGCCGTCGCGGCGTCCGGCGCCTGCATCGGGCTGCTTCGCTGGGACGCCGGGGCGTTCCGCCTCCAGCCCCTGGCCGTCGAGACGACCGTGCGGAAGAAGACCGTCGCGGTGCACGCCGGCGGGTGGGCCGGGGGCACGGACGACAAGGCCGGCGTCAAGGCCGAGAAGGCCGCCACCGACGCCGTCGCCGTACTGCGGGAACGGGCCGGAAGGCTGTTGCGCAAATGACCGAGCGGACGAGCGGACGCCCGTCCGCGACCACGGCCGGCGGAACCACCGGCGCCGTGACGACCACCGAGACCGCGTCGGCCTCCGACCCCACGGCCGAGACCGCGCCGGTCCCCGAGCGCCCGGCCCCGCAGCACCCCGGGCCCGTTCCGGCCGACACGCCTGATGGCGCCGACCCGGCCGACAGGGCCGAGCCGACCGACCCGACTAACCCGACTGACCCGACTGACCCGACTGACCCGACTGACGAGACTGACCCAACTGACGAGACCAACGACCCCAACCCCCACGACAACCGCCGCCAGGTCCTCTACTGGCGCCTCCTCGCCCGTCTCTTCGACCACGAGGAGCAGGCCACGCTGGAATCGGCGAGCCTCGCCGTCGTCGAGGACATCGGTCTGCCGCCCGCGCTGCTGGACCCCCAAGCCTCCATGGACTCGATCGTGCAGCGCCATCCGGAGCTGGCCGCCGAGTTCGACGGCCTGATGACACCCGAGCCCGACGAGGACGACGAACCCGACGCGGACGGCGAGGACGGCGCACGGGACCGGGCCGCCGAGGTGCGGCGGGCGGCCCTCGTCTCGAAGGTGCTGCTCAATGTCTTCGCCTCCGCTCCCGGCACGGTCACCGCCGGTCAGTTGGCGCGCTGGCAGTCCGACGCGGGCTGGCTGGAGCGGGCGCTCGGCTGCCGTCCCGGCGAGTTGCGCGGCGCCCGCGCGGGCGGAGGGAACAGGGCGGGCGCCGCGGGGCGGGGCGTCAGCCCGACCGGCACCGGCGGGCGCGGCACGACACCCGACCTCAGTCGGCTGATCCCGGCGATCGGCCCGGAGCTCGGCGCCATCGAGGCGGATCTCGTCAAGCGGATGCGCCTGCGCGAGGTACTGGCCGATCCGCAGCTGGCCGCGCAGTTGTCGCCGAGCATGTCGTTGATCGAGCAGTTGCTCCAGGACAAGGACAACCTCTCGGGCGTGGCGCTGGCCAACGCCAAGGCGCTGATCCGCCGTTTCGTCGACGAGGTCGCCGAAGTCCTGCGAACTCAGGTGGAGAAGGCCTCGGTGGGTGCCCTGGACCGCTCCGTCCCGCCGAAGCGGGTGTTCCGCAACCTCGACCTGGACCGCACGATCTGGAAGAACCTCACCAACTGGAGCCCGGAGGAGGAGCGGCTGTACGTCGACCGCCTCTACTACCGGCACACCGCCCGCAAGACGACGCCGCAGCGGCTGATCGTCGTGGTGGACCAGTCGGGTTCGATGGTCGACTCGATGGTCAACTGCACCATCCTGGCGTCGATCTTCGCCGGGCTGCCGAAGGTGGACGTGCACCTGATCGCGTATGACACTCAGGCGCTCGATCTGACGCCGTGGGTGCACGACCCGTTCGAGACCCTGCTGCGCACCAACCTCGGGGGCGGCACCGACGGCACGGTCGCCATGGCGCTGGCCCAGCCGAAGATCGCCGAGCCCCGCAACACCGTCGTGGTGTGGATCTCCGATTTCTACGAATGGCAGACGGAACCGCTGTTCGAGAGCATGGCCGCCATCCACCGCTCGGGAGCCAAGTTCATCCCGGTCGGCTCGGTGACCAGCTCCGGCCGCGGCAGCGTCAACCCGTGGTTCCGCGAGCGCTTCAAGGACCTCGGCACGCCGGTGATCTCCGGCCACATCCGCAAGCTCGTCCACGAGCTCAAGTCGTTCCTCACCTGATACTTTTCAAGAAAGGCCCCATTATGTCCGACCTGTTGCGCGCCCCCGCCGAGATCAAGTACGCCGAGGAGCTGGCCTGGCTGGAGTCCGTCGACGACCACCCCAAGCCCTTCTCCTGGCGCCTGTCCCCCAAGATGGTCCGCCTGTTCATCCTGGGGTCCGAGCGCTCCGACGGCCTGGACCGGGAGATCGCGCAGAAGTGGTTCGGCGACCGCAGTTTCGTCGAGCGGGCCATCGTCACCCTGGCCTCCGACCGCGGCCTGCTGCTCATCGGTGACCCCGGCACCGGCAAGAGCTGGCTGGCGGAGCTGCTGTCCGCGGCGATCTGCCGCAATTCCACGCTGGTGGTGCAGGGCACGGCCGGCACCACCGAGGACCACATCAAGTACTCCTGGAACGTGTCCATGGTCATCGCCAAGGGCCAGTCGCGGGAGTCGATGATCCCCTCCCCGATCATGACCGCGATGGAGACCGGCGCGATCGGCCGCTTCGAGGAGCTCACCCGCGCCACCAGCGACGTGCAGGACGCGCTGATCTCGATCCTCTCCGAGAAGTACATCTCGGTCCCCGAGCTGGACAGCGACAACATCGTCTTCGCCCAGCCCGGCTTCTCCGTCATCGCCACCGCCAACAGCCGCGACCGGGGCGTCAACGACCTCTCCTCCGCGCTCAAGCGCCGCTTCAACTTCGTCCGCATCCCGGTGGTGACGAACAAGAAGAGCGAGGCGGAGATCGTCCGCTTCCGCACCGAGGAGCTGCTGCGCCGCCACCAGATAGAGCTGGAGGTGCCGCCGACGCTGCTGGACGTGCTGCTGCAGAGCTTCGCCGACCTGCGCGCCTCCGCCGCCGCGGCCGGCAGCGACGACGAGAAGCTGGAGTCCGCGCTGTCCACCGCCGAGCAGATCGGCGTGCTGGAGGACGCCATCCTGCACAGCAACTTCTTCGGCGACCGCGCCCTGAGCGCCCACACGCTGGCCTCCTCCCTCGTCGGGTCGCTGGCCCGGCGCGAGCCCGAGGACCTGGCCATTCTGAACAAGTACCTGCACGGCGTCGTCGAGCCGCGCAGCAAGGAAGAGGGCGGTTCGTGGCCGGAGTTCCTGGAGGGCGGTCGCGACGCGATCGCCACCCTGTCATGAGCGGCACGGCCATGAACGGCACGATCACGGAGGACGACGACATCAGCGGAACGGCCACGAGCGGCACCCCCGCCGTGATGCGCGGCACCCCCGAAGCGGCGTACGACGGCACGCGCCACGGCACCTTCACGGCCCTGCGCTCGCAGTTGCGGGAGGCCGCGGCGGCGTTCGCCGGCGGGCCCGACGCCCTGGAGGGCATCCTGCTCGGCCTCGTCGACGACGTCGACCGCGCCGTGCGCGAGCCGCTGGAGATCTTCCCCGTCTGCCACCACTCCCCCGCCTCGGCGCTCGCCATGGCACGCCGGCTGCGGGAGAAGCAGCCCAAGGTCGTGTACCTGGAGCTGTGCGAGGACATGGCGCCGCTGCTGTCCGAGCTGCGCAACTGCCGGCTCCCGGTGGCGGTCCAGGCGTTCGCGACCGAGCTCGACGGCTTCCCGGCCGACTGGGCGCCGCTGTCGGTGGTCGCCCCGATCACCGAGGCCTCGGCCGAGTACCAGGCGATCGCCTACGCCCTGGACACGCCCGGCGTGGAACTCGTCCTCGTCGACCGCTCCACCGACCACGTCTTCCAGTGGGACGCCCGCGGCGCGCACGCCGCCGACCCCGCCGAGCCGGACGCGCCGCCCGCCGAGGAGGAGGCCGCGCTGCACGGCGACGCGGTCGGCGTGGAGATCGGCGACCTGCGTCCGCGGTTCGCCGAACTGGAGGAGCACCTGCTGCGCCACGGGAAGGTGCGGCACTGGTCGGAGTGGTGGCACCAGTACGTCGAGCTGCCGCTCGGCGGCAGCGACCACGACACCTACCGCCAGGTCATGTTCCTGATCGGCAGCCTCTTCCGCCGCCTGGCCCCCGGGGACTCCCACCGGGTGCGGGTGGACGAGGACCGCGAACGGTACATGTGGACGAGGATGCGCGCGCACCTGGCCGCGAGCGGCACCGATCCCGCGGACTGCCTCTACGTCTGCGGCGCCTTCCACGCGGCCAGCCGGGTCGCGGAGTTCGGCGTCCACGGCACCGACACGTTCGAGATCGGCCCGCGCACCGCCACCACGTGGCAGCACGGCCTGATCCCGTCCAGCCACGCGGCGATCGAGGCGCAGTTCGGCCTCGCCGCCGGCTCGGTGTCGATCGCCGCGACGGAGTGGGCGAAGAACCTCAAGCGCACCCGCGTCAAGCCGTACCGCTTGGAGGGGCAGGCGGGCACCAAGAAGCCGAAGGCCAAGAAGACCACGGCCGCGGCGCCTCCCGCCCCGACGGCTCCGTCCTCGTCCCCGTCCCCGTCCCCCGACAAGCTGACCGGGTTCCTCCACCAACCGCCCGTGCTGGACCGCTTGGACGAGGCGGAGCTGCTCGGCTGGTCGGTGGAGATCGTGCGCGCCGCGCGCCGCAACGGCTACCTCGCGTCCACCGCCGACGCCATCGCGGTCTTCGAGACGTCGATCCTGCTCGCCGGGATGCGCGACCGGGCGAAGCCCACGCCGTACGACTTCCAGGACGCGGCCGTCACCTGCATCGAGAAGGACTCCGTGCCCGGCCGGCGCGACGTGCGCCGCCTCGTGGAGATCATGATGGGCGGCGACCGCGTGGGCCGGGTCGGTTACGAGGCGCTGCCGCCCCTGGCGCGCGACGTGCACGACCGGCTCGCGCCGCTGGGCCTCAAGCTCCAGCAGCGCGGCGTGCAGCGGGCGCTGCTGGACATCGCCGGACGGCCGGAGCTGGAGCAGTGCTCCGACGTGCTGTGGATGCTGCGCTACCTGCTGCCGCAGGAGGCCGTACGGCCGATCATGGGCGAGCGGCGGCTCGGCGAGCGTCCGATCCAGGAGTCGTGGGACGTGGCGCTGGGCACTCACGAGCGCGCGCTGATCGAACTCGGTTACGAGGGCGTCAGCATCGAACAGGTCCTGGAACAGCGCCTGCGCCGCACGGCGTACCACCCCCGGGCCACCGCGGCGACCGTCCTGGAGGCCGTCGAGGACGCGACGCTCTACCTGCGCAGCCGCCGCCTCGCCGACGAGCTGGGCAACCGCGCCCTGGAGGTGCTGGCGGCCGAACGCAGCGTCGACGGGGCACCGGAGGTGCTGCGCCGGGTGCGGCGGCTGCTGGCGTACTACCGCACCAGTGAGCCGGTACTGCCGCCCTGGATCGAGTCCTTCACCAAGGCCGGTTACGCGCACTACTGCACCCTGCTGCCCACGGCGTTCACCGACGAGGACGCCACCGTGCGCCAGGTGGCGGCGATGCTGGGCTTCCTGTTCAGCATGGAGGCATTGGCGCTGTCGCTGGGCTGCGACCGGGCCCAACTGGAGCTGGCGGTGACCCAGTCGCACCCGGAGGACCCGTCGAAGACGGCACTGCTGTGGGCGGCCCAGACGCACCTGGGCCGGCTCTCCCGGGCCGACCTGCGGGCGCGGTGCGACGAGTTGCTCGGCAACCCCTTGGTGGTGCCTGCCTACCCGCGCTACCTCAGCGGCTTCCTCCACGCGCTGGAACCCGTCCCGGGCCTCGCCGACTTCGTCGTGGAGGCGGTGTCGAACGCCTTCGCGCGGCTGCCGGACCCCGTACTCCTGCCATGGCTTCCGACCCTGATCACCACCCTGCGGTCGGACGGCGCCGACCTGGCTCCGCTGCTGATCCGCGAGGCCGGACGGATCTTCCCCGGCCGGCTCGCGGCACTGGACGCGTGGATACCGCCGTGGCGGGGGGCGGGCCCGCCCGCGGCGGGGGGGCCCCCCCCGGGCCGCCCCCGCCCCCGCGCGGGCCGGCCGCGCGCGCCCCCGGCCCCCCCGGGCGCGGCCGGGGGGGGCC
>NZ_JBEXNM010000052.1:0-65480 GCF_040611095.1 Streptomyces sp. NPDC003077
CCGCACCACGGGGGAGTGCGGCGCGCGCTTTCTCGTGTGCCTGGATGCCGGGAGGCCCGGCCTTCGTTCAGCGCCCCGGTCGCACCGTCAGGTCGTTGATCTCGGCGTCCCGGGGCAGGTCGATCGCCGTCAGGATGGTCGTCGCCACCGACTGCGGGTCGATCCAGCGGGTCGGGTCGTACTCCTTGCCCTCCTGCTGGTGGGTGCTCTCCTGCATGGGGGTCGCGGTGCGGCCCGGGTAGACGGAGGTCACGCGGACGCCGTTGGCGTGCTCCTCGGCGCGCAGCGAGTCGGCCAGCGCCTTGAGGCCGTGCTTGCTGGCGGCGTACGCGCCCCACTGGGCGTTGGCGTTCAGTCCGGCGCCGGAGTTGACGAAGACGACGTGCCCTTGGGAGAGCCGGAGCTGCGGCAGCATCAGGCGGGTCAGCTCGGCGGGCGCGAGGAGGTTCGCGTTGATCGTCCGCTGCCAGCTGCGGAAGCCGACGTCGGCGATGGCGCCGAGCTCGACGATCCCCGCGATGTGCAGCAGGGAGTCCAGCCGGTCCGGGATGGGCTGGTGGCCCAGCGCCCAGGACAGCTTCCCGGGGTCGGCGAGGTCACCGACGAGCGTGCGGGCGCCGGGAAACTCCCCGGCGAGTTCCCTCGCGCGGCCCGCGTCGCGCGCGAGCAGCCAGAGGTCCTCGCCCCGGTCGGCCAGCCGCCGCGCGACCGCCGCCCCGATCCCCGATCCGGCGCCTGTGATCAAGTGCGTACCCATACCGCGATCCTAACGACGCGGCCGGTCGCGGCCCGGCACCCCCGGGGCACGCACGCCGGACGGGCGTTTGTTACGGACACTCGGGCGGCCCTTGCCCACAAGTGCTTACAAGTGCCCTCAGGCCTGGACGCCCGCCTGCTCCTCCAGGTACGCCAGGGCGCCCACGCCGTCCTCCGCGAAGAAGACCAGGTCCGTCAGCGGGATCGGCAGGAAGCCCTCCTCCTCCATCCGCTGGAACTGCTGCTTGAGCCCGTCGTAGAAGCCGGCCGCGTTGAGCAGGACCACCGGCTTGGTGTGCATGCCGTGCTTCTTCAGCTCCAGGATCTCGGTCGCCTCGTCCAGCGTGCCGGTGCCGCCCACCATGATCACGACGGCGTCGGCGCGCGCCAGGAGCTGGGCCTTCCGCTCGGCGAGGTCCTTGGTGACGATCATCTCGTCCACCCCGGCCCGCGCCTTGTGCGCCAGGAACTCCACGGAGACGCCGACCAGCTTGCCCCCCGCGTTCTCCACCCCGTCGGCCATGACCTTCATCAGTCCCGTGTCGGAACCGCCCCAGACCAGGGTGTGACCGCCCTTGCCCAGCAGCTCGGCGAACTCGCGGGCGGGGGTGGTGTAGCGGTCGTCGAGGTCGGCGGCGGAGCAGAAGACACAGATGTTCATACCGTCACCCTACGGCCGACCGGGAACGGCGGCCCGGGCCGGTACCTCGTGCCCCAGGCCCACCCACCGTGAGCGGGGGCTGTCGCGAGCGGTACGGGAACAGATCGGGAACAAAAACCGCCCTCGAAAAGCAAAAAAGCCCACACGTTGTGGGCGTGAATGCTCACCCGCCGCACACCACGTGGGCGAGCGAGCGACCCGTACGAGCTCCATTGATCGCACGAGCCACCACGGCTCAGGCCGCCTAGATCAGGCCCTGGGCCAGCATCGCGTCCGCCACCCGCTCGAAGCCGGCGATGTTCGCGCCCGCGACGTAGTCGCCCGGCATGCCGAAGCGCTCCGCGGTCTCGTAACAGGTGTCGTGGATGTCGCGCATGATCGCGGTCAGTTCGCTCTCGGTGCGCTCGAACGGCCAGGACTCGCGGGCCGAGTTCTGCCGCATCTCCAGGCCGCTGGTCGCCACCCCGCCCGCGTTCGCGGCCTTGCCGGGGCCGAACGCGACCTTGGCCTCCCGGAAGACCTCCACGGCCTCCGGCGTGGTGGGCATGTTGGCGCCCTCGGAGACCGCCTTCACGCCGTTGCGGACCAGCGTCCGGGCGGCCTCCTCGCCCAGTTCGTTCTGGGTCGCCGAGGGGAGCGCCACGTCGCACGGCACGTCCCACACGCTGCCGCCCGCCACGTACGAGGCGGAGCCGCGCCGCCGGGCGTACTCCTCGACCCGGCCCCGCTCGACCTCCTTGATCTGCTTGAGCAGCGCGAGGTCGATGCCCTTCTCGTCGACGATGTAGCCGCCGGAGTCGGAGCAGGTCAGCACGTGGGCGCCGAGCGCCTGGGCCTTCTCGATGGTGTAGATCGCCACGTTGCCGGAACCGGAGACGACGACCTGCTGGCCGTCCATGCCCTCACCGCGCCGCTTGAGCATCTCGGCGGTGAACAGCACGTTCCCGTAGCCGGTGGCCTCTGTGCGCACCGTGGACCCGCCCCACTGGAGGCCCTTGCCGGTGAGCACGCCGGCCTCCCAGCGGTTGGTGATCCGGCGGTACTGGCCGAAGAGGTAGCCGATCTCACGGCCGCCGACGCCGATGTCGCCCGCCGGCACGTCGGTGTGCTCGCCGAGGTGCCGGTACAGCTCCGTCATGAACGACTGGCAGAACCGCATGACCTCGGCGTCCGACCTGCCGTGCGGGTCGAAGTCGCTGCCGCCCTTGCCACCGCCGATGTTGAGCCCGGTCAGCGCGTTCTTGAAGATCTGCTCGAACCCGAGGAACTTGACGATGCCCAGGTTGACCGACGGATGGAAGCGCAGCCCGCCCTTGTAGGGGCCGAGCGCGCTGTTGAACTCCACGCGGAAGCCGCGGTTGACCCGGATCTCGCCGGAGTCGTCCTGCCACGGCACGCGGAACATGATCTGCCGCTCGGGCTCGCAGATCCGCTCCACGATCCGCGCCTCGGCGAACTCCGGACGTGCGGCCAGCACCGGCGCCAGCGTCTGCAGCACCTCCAGTGCGGCCTGGTGGAACTCCGGTTCGCCCGGGTTGCGCCGTACCAGTTCCTCGTACAGGGAGGTCAGTCCGGCCGATATCGTCCCGGTCGCAGCGGGCGCGTTCTCAGCGTGAACAGTTGTCATGCTCGTCTTCGATTCCTTTCTTGGCCAGCCAGGGTCTGTCCGCCATGCGGACTTCATCGTCCGGACATCGAACAGCCCTTGACTGGACCTCAAGGCCCTGTCGCGCCCCCGACCCTATTGCCACACCGGCCGCTCCGGGGAGCCGGGGACGCAAAGAGCCCTCTTTGAACGGAAATAAGAGGGCGAAACTTGCGCTCGTTCGGTCGCGCGCGGGCAGGAAGGCCCCTCTTTCGGACGCGAATCGGAGAGAGGACCGTGCGACGCCCGGATGATCTTCGGAGCGCGTCGCGACGCTAGTTTGTGCCCATGACGGAGCGGCGATTGGACACCGACACGGTGCGCCTGGGCATCCCGGCCACGGCTTGGGACGGTCCGGGAGGCGTGAACGCGTACCCGTACGGTGAGGTGTATCCACATGGTGAGACGGGGTCGTACGGCGACGCGTCCGCGTACGGACACGACCAGGGGGACGGGCACGCGTACGGGCACGGGAGCGGTCCGGTGTACGCGGGCGCACGATCGCAGGTCGTAGCCACCGGCTCGTCCGCGCCCATGGGCATATCCGCGTCCGCGGAAACGTCTCCTCCGATCGCGGAGAACGGCCCGGGCGAACAGACCGGCAAGAAAAGCGCCAAAGTCGGAGTCCTGCGCTCCTCCGCCCTGATGGCCGCCGGAACCATGGTCTCCCGCGCCACCGGCATGATCCGGCAGGTGCTCCAGACGGCCGCCCTGGGCACGGGCCTGCTGGCCACCACGTACCAGACCGCCAACACCGTTCCGCTGAGCCTGTACACGCTGATGATCGGCGGCGCGCTGAACTCCGTCCTGGTCCCGCAGCTCGTCCGGGCCCGGGTCGAGCAGCCGGACGGCGGGCGGGCCTACGAGCAGCGCCTGGTCACGCTCGTCCTGTCGCTGCTGGCCGTCGGCACCCTGCTGTCCGTGTGGGCGGCGCCGCAGATCGTCAGCCTGTACCAGAGCGACACGCCCGAGACCCACGCGGCCTACGAACTGACCGTCGTCTTCGCGCGGTTCATGCTGCCGCAGGTGTTCTTCTACGGGCTGTTCTTCATGATGGGGCAGGTGCTCAACGCCCGGGAGAAGTTCGGGGCCATGATGTGGACCCCGGTGCTGAACAACATCGTGCTCATCAGCCTCTTCGGCCTCTACCTGGGCCTGATGACGGTGCCCGACCGGGTGCAGGACATCACCGACGCGCAGGTGAGGCTGCTGGGCATCGGGACGACGCTCGGCATCGTCCTGCAGGCCGTCTCGACGATCCCGTACGCGCGCGCCGCCGGTTTCCGCTTCCGGCCGCGGTTCGACTGGCGGGGGACGGGGCTGCGCAAGAGCGTCGGCGCGGCCCGCTGGACGCTGCTGTTCGTGCTGGTCAACCTGGTGGGCCTGACCGTCGTCACGCACTACGCGAGCGCCGCCGACCTGGCGCTCCCCAAGGACGGGGTGGGCTTCTCCGCCTACACCAACGCCCAGACGATCTGGATGCTGCCGCAGGCCATCGTCACGGTCTCCCTGGTGACCGCGCTGCTGCCGCGGATGAGCCGCGCGGTGGCCGAACACCGGCTGGACGACCTACGCGGTGACCTGTCGCGGGCGCTGCGGACCAGCGGGGCCGTCATCGTCCCGGCCGCCGTGTTCTTCGTGGCGCTCGGCCCGGAGGTGGCCCGGCTGCTGTTCGCGCACGGCACCGCCGACGCCGCCTCCGCCGGGCCGACCGGCCACATGCTCCAGGCGTTCGGCCTCGGCCTGATCCCCTACTCGGCGCAGTACCTGCTGCTGCGCGGCTTCTACGCCTTCGAGGACACCCGTACGCCCTTCTGGATGGCGACCTGGATCCAGGTTGTGAACATCGCCCTGACCGTCGCCTGCCACCTGCTGCTGCCCGCGCGGTGGGCGGTCACCGGGATGGCCGGTGCCTACGCCGTCGCCTACGCCGCCGGGCTGCTGCTTACCGCGCTGCGGCTGCGGCGGCGCCTGGACGGGCGGCTCGACGGGAAGCGGCTGTGCCGCTCCTACGCCAAGCTGACCGCCGCCGCGCTCACCGCCGGCGCCCTGGGCTGGGCGGTCGCCCGCGCCTGCGCCACCGAGGCGGCCCCGACCTTCTGGAGCACCGCCCTCGCCCTGGCGGCGGGCGCGGTGGCGATGGCCGTGCTCTTCCTGCTGCTGGGCCGCGTCCTGAAGATCGGCGAACTGCGGGGGCTGCCGGGGCTGCGGTGAGGGGTTGAGGGCTTCACGCATGTGAGCGGGGAGGGATGGGTCACCCCCGCCCCTCCCCGCTCGTCCCCCGGGGACCGGCTCTTTCGGTGCCGTGGCCCGGGACCGGCTCTTTCGGTGTCACGGCCCGGGACCGGCTCTCCGGTGCCACGGTCCGGGACCGGCTCTCTGGTACCGCGGCCGGGACCGACTCTCCAGTGCCGCGGCCCGGAAGGCAGCCGCTCAGCGACCATCCCCGGCCGCCTCGGGCACCACCGCACCCCCCAGCGCGCCGGCTCCGCCCTCCCCCGCGCCGTCCTCCCCGGCGGCCCGCTCCCTCCGGGCCACCTCTTCCGCCACCATCCGCTCCATCGGGTCCACGGCCATCCCGCCCGAGACCACCATGGCCGCCACGATGGCCACCACCAGCATCACCGTCCCCAGCCACACCATCGTGTCGATCGGGATCGTGTAGGCGCCCACGACCCGCGCCACGCACTCCGTCAGCAGGGCCGCGCCCCACACCGCCGAGAACGTCCGCTCGGCCCTGCGGAACCGCGCCGACCCGGCCAGCAGATCGTCCCAGGCCGCCTGCTTGGCGGGGCTGCCCTTGACGACCCACGCCCGCAGCCCCGGCGTCATCAACGGCCGCCCGTAACAGGCCGTCACCAGGACGACGATGCCGATCACACTGCTCACCCCGCTGTCCTTGGCGAGCATCAGCCGCGGGTCCCCGGTGACCGTGCTGAGCAGCAGTCCGATCACGTTCACGGCGAGGATCAGCGCCGCCATCCCGTTGATCCGCCGCTCCTTGACGACCGACCAGACCGTACGCAGCGCGGGCACCGCACTGCTCCACGCGAGCGCGGCGACCGTCCCCATCCCGAACCCGTCACTGAGCACGTAGTACGAGCCCAGCGGCACCCCCACATCCACGACCAGCGGCGCCAGACTCTCCACCAGCGGATTCCGGCCCTTGCCCGGCCGCCCGCCCTCCTTGCCCCGGCCCCGCTCCCTTGCCCCCTGGCTCATTACCGAGTTCCCCCGTATCCGCTGACGTCCGTGTCCGCCGCCGCGCCCGGGGCCCGCGTTCGGGCCCGGCGTGCGGCGGCGGATTCAGCTTCGCGGACCGGCGGGGCACGGCGGCAGAAGCGACTGTCCAGGGAAAGCGATGACTTTTGTCATGGGGGGCTTGGTGCTGGGCGCGGATGGCATGTTCCCTTCCTGCAGATGGACGGCAGGAGGGGGCAGGGCCTAAACGCTGCTCAGGCGTCTCCGTCGGCGATACCCAGCGCGACGACCAGGCGCCACACATCCGTGGACGGGTCTCGCAGGAGCGGGTCGCACTCCGCCGCGTGGCCGGTGCGCCGCCGCCACCGTTCGTAGGTGTCCCTCTGCACCGGTGCGATCGGCCCGATATCCGCGCCTTTGGGAGAGCAGTTACCGTGCGGGCAATCCGTCACCAGCTTGCGCGCGTTCCGGACGGCGGTCTGCTCCCGCCCCAGCAGCGACGCGCCGCGCTCGCCGGCCACTCCCTTGCCCCGTTCGCCGGACTGCCTGTCGTAATCCGCGAAGCCCTTGGCGTCGCGGTGCCGCCGCAGCCGGTCGACGACAGCGCCGTCGAGCCCGTTCTCCTGGCTGGTGAACGGCTGGAAGTGCAGGAGCAGCCACAGCTCGAACGACGGATGGGACAGCGCCACCTGTACACCGTGCCCGGCGGCCCGGCGCATGGCCTTCCTGATGGCGGTCTCACGGCAGTCGGCCGCGTCACGGTCGAAGAAGGCCCATTTCTCGCAGTCCGGATCGGCTTCGGCCGGCACCTGCTCGACAACGGCCTCGGGGCGTAATCCGTTGGCGTGTGAGGGGGAGCAGACGTGGAGCCGGAACATCTTGCCGCTGCCGCGTTCTCCGTACACCTCGTTGAGCAGCCGGAAGTAGTCCGGCTCGGTCCTGGCTCCTTCGGCGGCGACGTACACGACACGGCGCGACTGGTCTCCGTACGAGCCGAGGGTGCGGCGAAGCCGTCCGGCTCCGCCGGACCGGTCGCGTCGCCGGGCGCCGCCTTCCCTGCGGGTGCTCACGCGGTCACCCCCAACCGCTCCTCGATCAGGGCGAGTTCCCGGGCGACGTCCCCCGTGACGAAACGTGGCACGCCTCCGTAGTGGCCGTGCAGGTAGCGGCGTTCCAGGTTGTCGTCCTTGCGGGCCTTCTTGGCCGCTGTCAGCGGGTAGAGCGAGGTCTCGCCACCGCTGTTCTTCAGGGTCAGCCACACCTGGTCCCGGTCGAGCGGGCGCTCGGCGACCGAGGGGCCGAGCAGCGTGGCGTCATGCGTGGTGAAGATCAGCTGGGCGCCGCGCGAATTGGCGTCCCGGTCCTGGAAGAGGCGGATGACCTCGGCGGCCAGCAGGGGGTGGAGGCTGGAGTCCAGTTCGTCGGCGAGGAGGGTGCCGCCCCGTTCGAGGGCCCGGAGTAGGGGGCCGAGGAAGGCGAACCACGCGTGGGTGCCCAGGGACTCCTGGGTCAGGAAGTCCAAAGGTCGCTCGGTCCCGTCGGCGCCACGGTGCAGCAGTTGGCACTCGCCGGTTTCGGGATCGGTGGTCAGCCCCGTGATGCCGAGGTCGGCGGCACGCAGGAGGCCGAGGAACCTTCGGCGCAGGCCCTCGTCGGCCCGTCCGGGGTCCGCGAGAAGATCCCGGGTCCACTTGGTCCGCGCCGCCGCGTCGGCTCCGGGGCCGATCTCCCACAGGTCGTCCCGGAACCAGCGGTGCACCTCGGAGAGCTGCGGGTGGTTCATCGTCGCGGCGACCGTGAGGAACAGGGCGTCGGGCCGGGTGAGGGACACGTACGCGTCCTTGGGGCCGCGCAGGCCCGTGCCCCGGAAGCGGAACTCTCCGCCTTCCTCTTCGGGGCGTCCCGCCTCCCGGTCGAACCAGACCTGCCGTCGTCCCGAGGGGTAGGCGTGCAGCCACTCCGCTTCGACGCGCTGGTCCGAGAGCTCGAAGCCGTAGGTGTACCGCACGGGGGCCGGGTGGCCGAGCAGCAGCTCGACCTCGAACAGGCTGGTCTGCTCGCGGGCCTCCGGGGCCAGGGCGAAGGGGTCGCGTTCCTGTATTCCGGCGTCCCGGCCCCAGTCGGCGAAGGACGCCCGGACGGCCCGGCGCATGAAGGACAGGGCCGCCAGCACGTTCGACTTGCCGGAGGCGTTGGCCCCGAGGACGCCGACCGCCGGCAGCACCGCGACGGGCTTGCCCTCGAACCGCACGCCGGTGTCCCGGCCGGTCCGTTCGTTGAATTCGGTGGCCACCAACGACAGCTCCTGCTCGTCGCGGATCGACCGGTGATTGGCGACGCGGAAGCTGAGCAGCATGGCCGACCTCCCGGCGAGACGGCCCCTATAAAGCCGTCTCACGCTCTCACGTGTGGGTAACCCTCACGAGACAGCCTAGGGCGGGGTGGCGGACGTCACCACCGACACGTCAACCCGCGGTGACCTTTCCGACCCGCTCCGTGCTCGCGATCGTCGCCGACCCCACCACCCGCGTGCCGGCGTACAGCACGACGGCCTGGCCGGGGGCGACGCCGCGGACCGGCTCGGTGAAGCGGACGTGGATCTCGTCGCCGATCACCTCGGCCGTGACCTCCGTCTCGCCGCCGTGGGCGCGGAGCTGGGCGGTGTACGGGGCCGGGCCGGGGGGCGGGGCGGAGCCGCACCAGCGGGGGCGGATGGCGGTGAGGGCGGTGACGTCGAGGGCTTCGGCGGGGCCGACGGTGACGGTGTTGTTCACCGGGGAGATGTCCAGGACGTAGCGGGGCTTGCCGTCGGGGGCCGGGGTGCCGATGCGCAGGCCCTTGCGCTGGCCGATGGTGAAGCCGTAGGCGCCCTGGTGGGTGCCGACCTTGGTGCCCGACTCGTCCACGATGTCGCCCTCGGCGGTGCCCAGCCGCTTGGCCAGGAACGCCTGGGTGTCGCCGTCGGCGATGAAGCAGATGTCGTGGCTGTCCGGCTTCTTGGCGACGAACAGGCCGCGCCGGGCCGCCTCTTCGCGGATCTCGGCCTTGGTGGTGGGGGTGTCGCCGAGGGGGAACATGGCGTGCGCGAGCTGGCGGTCGTCCAGGACGCCGAGGACGTAGGACTGGTCCTTGGCCATGTCGGCGGCCCGGTGGAGTTCGCGGGTGCCGTCCTCGCGCAGGACGACCTGGGCGTAGTGGCCCGTGCACACCGCGTCGAAGCCCAGGGCGAGCGCCTTGTCCAGGAGCGCGGCGAACTTGATCTTCTCGTTGCAGCGCAGGCACGGGTTCGGCGTGCGCCCCGCCTCGTACTCCGCGAAGAAGTCCTCGACCACGTCCTCCCGGAACCGTTCCGCCAGGTCCCAGACGTAGAAGGGGATGCCGATGACGTCGGCGGCGCGGCGCGCGTCGTGCGAGTCCTCGATCGTGCAACAGCCGCGGGCGCCCGTGCGGAAGGACTTCGGATTCTCGGAGAGCGCGAGGTGCACGCCGGTCACGTCGTGGCCGGCTTCGGCGGCGCGGGCGGCGGCGACGGCGGAGTCGACGCCGCCGGACATGGCGGCCAGTACGCGCAGGCGGCGGGGTGCGTCAGTCATAACCCCTCAAGAGTAGACGGAACCGGTGACAGGCCCGTAAGCGTTTGTCCAGCACAGGGGGACGCGTGATCACGAGCGGGTGGGAGGGGCGGGGTGCATGGGCGCTGAGGTCGGGGAGAGCGGGACGAGTGGGGGCGGTCCAAGCGGTGCCGGGGTGCGGGCTTCCGGTGACGATGACGGTCGGCAGCCGGGGCCTGGTGGCGAGGGCCGGAAGCGGCGGCGGGTCGGGCGGCGGGCGCTGCTCATCGGGGGCGCGGGTGTGGTCGCGGGCCTCGGGGTGGGCGGGTACGCCGCGCGCGAGGACCTGGCGCGCTGGTGGTGGCGGATGCCCTGGCAGGAGAAACCGCGCCAGGAGGGCGCGGTGGACTTCGCGGGGGCCCAGTGGATCGCCGCCTCCCCCGCGAACTCGCGGCGCGCCGACCGGCCCGAGGACTATCAGGTCGACCGGGTGGTCATCCACGTCGTCCAGGGCGGCTATCCGGTGGCGCTGAAGGTCTTCAAGGACCCGCTGCACGGCGCGGCCTCGCACTACGTCGTCCGCAAGGACGGGCATGTGGCGCAGATGGTCCGCGAGCTCGACGTGGCCTTCCACGCCGGCAACCGCGTCTTCAACGAGCGCAGCATCGGCATCGAGCACGAGGGGTTCGTGGACCGGCCGGAGTCCTTCACCGACGCCATGTACGCGGCGTCCGCGCGGCTGACGGCCGGGATCTGCCGCCGCTACGGCTTCCCCGCCGACCGCGAGCACATCGTGGGCCATGTGGAGGTGCCGGGGACGGACCACACCGATCCGGGGCCGCACTGGGACTGGGAGCGGTATCTGCGGCTGGTGCGGGAGGAGCTGAAGCGGCCGGCCCCCTCGGGGACGGGGGCCGCTCCGCCGGCCACCGCTTCCTCGGGGTCCGCTTCCCCGGGGGCGGAGACGGGGAAGGCCGGGGCGCCGGGGGTGGCTTCCGGGCGGTGACGGGGACGGGGGCCAGCCCCCGGACACCAGCCCCGGCAGCCTTTCGGACCGGCCTCTCCAACCTCCCTCAGCTCAGCCCCGCGCTCCGCGCCCGTTCGACCACCGGGCCGATGGCCGAGGCCAGCGCCGCCACGTCCGCCCGCGTCGAGGTGTGGCCGAGGGAGAAGCGCAGGGTGCCGCGGGCGAGGTCCGGGTCGGTGCCGGTGGCGAGCAGGACGTGGCTGGGCTGGGCGACGCCCGCGGTGCAGGCGGAACCGGTGGAGCAGGCGATGCCCTGGGCGTCCAGGAGCAGCAGGAGGGAGTCGCCCTCGCAGCCGGGGAAGGAGAAGTGGGCGTTGGCGGGGAGGCGGCCCGCCGGGTCGGGGTCGCCGCCGAGGACGGCGTCGGGGGCGGCGGCCCGTACGGCCGCGATCAGCTCGTCCCGCAGCCCGCCGATCTCCCGGGCGAACTCCGCGCGGTGCTCCACCGCGTACCGCCCGGCGGCGGCGAACGCGGCGATGGCGGGGGTGTCCAGCGTGCCGGAGCGCACCTGCCGCTCCTGGCCGCCGCCGTGCAGGACGGGGACGGGGGCCCACTCGCGGCCCAGCACCAGCGCGCCGATGCCGTACGGGCCGCCGACCTTGTGGCCGGAGACGGTCATGGCGGCCAGCCCGGAGGCCTTGAAGTCCACCTCCAGCTGCCCGAACGCCTGCACCGCGTCCGCGTGCAGCGGCACCCCGAACTCTGCTGCCACGTCGGACAGTTCACGCACCGGCATGACCGTGCCGGTCTCGTTGTTGGCCCACATGACGGTGGCCAGCGCGACATCGTCGGGGTTGCGCGAGATCGCCGCGCGCAGCGCGTCGGCGTGCACCCTGCCGTGCGCGTCCACCGGCAGCCACTCGACCCGCGCGCCCTCGTGCTCGGCGAGCCATTCGACGGCGTCCAGGACGGCGTGGTGCTCCACGGGGCTGGCGATGACGCGGGTACGGGCCGGGTCCGCGTCGCGCCGGGCCCAGTACAGGCCCTTGACGGCGAGGTTGTCGGCTTCGGTGCCGCCCGAGGTGAAGACGACCTCACTGGGGCGGGCGCCGAGCGACGCGGCGAGCGATTCCCTGGCCTCTTCGACGGTGCGCCGGGCCCGTCGGCCCGCGGCGTGCAAGGAGGAGGCGTTGCCGGTGACGGTGAGCTGGGCGGTCATCGCCTGCACCGCCTCGGGAAGCATCGGAGTGGTGGCGGCGTGGTCGAGGTAAACCATGGTGCGCACGATTCTACGAGTCGGCGCGGGGGCGCGCGGCGGGCGCGCGGTGGCGTCGGACGCGCGGGCCACGGAGCGTGAACGGCGGCTGGACGCAGAGCATCGAATTGCGGACGGTCGGAGAGCGCCGAATCGCGGACGGTCGCAGAGCACCGAATCGAGGACGGCCACGGAGCGCGAGACGGCGTCCCGTGCGTGGATCCCCGTACAGAGCCCTCCGCCAAGATCATGACAAACTTGATCATGTGTTTGATTTCTCCGCGCGCCGCCTGCGCCCCGCCCTCGCCGCCGCCGGTGTGGGGCTCGCCCTCACCCTGACGGCCTGCGGGTCGACGGATTCCGCCGCCTCCAAGGCCCACCCCTCGGCGTCCGCCTCGTCCGCCTCGTCCACCGACCGTCAGGGCGGCACCCCTGCCCCGAAGGCGACCCACACCGCACACGAGGACGCGACCGAGGCCCCGCGCCGGAGCACCCCGGCCGCCGACCCCACGACGGCCGCCGCCCCCGAGCCGGAGCCCGCCGCCCCTGAGCCCGCCACCACACACGACTCCCCCGGTCGGCACGACGGCAGCAACTACGACCACCTCTCCCCCGAGGGGCAGCGCGCCCACGACACGCTGAACTGCGCCAAGGGCCCGGGCAAGAAGAAGGGGAGCTGCAACGAGCCGCACCGCAAGTGCCGGGAGAGCGGCGCGGAAGCGGTCAGCTCCGCCGGTATCCACCTGACCTGCCGGACCGCCCCGTGGGACGGACGGCTGCGCTGGCTCGGCGACGAAGAGTGACGGTGCGCCGCGGTCGCCTCGCGGCCACCTTGTAGTGGCCTCGCGGTCGTACCGCGGCGCGACCGCGGCCGTCCCCGGCACCCCTCCCCCGAAGGCGCGCCATCGCGGCGAAGCCTCTCCTCGTCACTCCCGCATCTCCATCAGCAAATGCAACTCCCTTGCCGCATCGGACAGTTGGCGCACCTTGGACGTCCCTCACGGACGTATATCAGCCGCGTCACCCGCCCCCACCCAGGCACCCTCAGGCGCCATCCGCACGCCATCGGCAAGACCCCCGAAGAGCGCGAGCGATACCCCCGCGACCGGCCGTAACCTCGGCCCGCTAACACGCCGTCCGGCGATTCCGCAATCCCTTGTCGTATTCCCGCCCGGCCCCTTACGGCCTTCACGTCGGCGGCGTAACCTGTGATCCACGTCACAGATGACCTTGCTTCTCGCCAACCTCATCCGCCCGAATTCCCGCTACCATGTTTGCAATTCGGACGGACACTCCGGCACCGCGGCGCACCGGAAACCCGGCCCTTCCCACGCCGCGGTCCATCGGCCCCCTCCCCACTTCCAGTCGGCTTCTTCCCCCACTTCCAGTCGGCTTCGCAACGAGCCGCCGTCGAACAGCGCTTGCTCACCCCACTCACCGGCCCGCGCGCCGTGCGCCAAAAGCGTCGTCGCATGCGGAAGCCGGAATCAGCTGCGCACAGGAGTTGCCATGCCCTCTTCCGGGAATGCGTCGTTCTCAGCTGTCACCGCCGCCGTGAACGAATGCCGTAAAGAATTCGCCGGTACTCTTCTTCTGCCAGGCGACCCCGGATATGACGACACGCGCCGCGTATGGAACGCGATGCACGACCGCAGACCAGCGGTCATCGCCCGGTGCCGGACGACCGCCGATGTCCAGGCCGCCGTCCGGCTCGCCACAAAGGCCGGAATTCCGGCTACGGTGCGCGGCGGCGGACACAATGTCGCGGGCACCGCCGTGGACGACGACACCGTGATGATCGACCTTTCCCTGATGCGCGCCGTTTCGGTGAACGCCGGGGAACAGTGGGCGGACGTCGACGGTGGATGCCTCCTGAAGGACCTCGACACGGCCACCGCCGAGCACGGGCTCGCCTGCCCGTCGGGCGTCGTCGGGCACACCGGCGTCGCCGGTCTGACCCTCGGCGGCGGGTACGGCTGGCTCACCCGGAAATGGGGCCTGAGCTGCGATCACATCATGAGCGCCGAGGTCGTGCTCGCGGACGGTTCGGTGATCGAGGCCACCGACGCCGAGCACCCGGACCTCATGTGGGCGCTGCGCGGCGGGGAGGGCACCTTCGGTGTCGTCACCCGCTTCCGGATGCGGCTGCGGCCGGTCGGGCCCATTCTCTACCGGACCGGTCTCTATTCTCTCGACACCGCCCCGGCCGCATTGCTGGCCTTCCGGGAATTCACCGCGCGGCAGTCCGACGACCTGCGGGTGTTCGGCTCGTTCCAGCAGGCGGGAACGTCGGCCGTCATTCCCTCCGTATTGCACGGTCAGCAGGCTCTGGAGCTCGCCGTCGCCTGTTCCGCGGACAATCCCGACAGCGTCCGGCAGAGCCGTGAGATCTACGACGCGGTGCCCGCGCTGGCCACCACCGAGCAGACCATGCCGTACGCCCGGTTGCAGGCCATGCTGGACGCGAGCGGACCGGCCGGCCGCCGTTACTACACCAAGTCCTGCTATCTCACCGACCTCGGCCCGCAGGCGGTCGAAGAGGTGGTGAAGGCCGCGGCGGCGAATCCGTCCGCGCTTTCCTCCATCGACGTGGAATTCCTGCGCGGCGCCATGGTGCGGGAAACCGGCGGCCCCTCGGCCTTTCCGCAGCGTGAGGCCCCGTACATGCTCACCGCATGGGCTTCCTGGCTCACTCCGCAGGACGACGCGACGAATATCGCCTGGTCCCGGGACACCATTTCTGCCCTATCCTCCTGGCATCACCAGGGGCATTACGGGAATTACGCGCCCGAGGACACGGCCACCGCGCCACCGGCCGATCCCCGGCTCGCCCGGGTGAAGCGGGAATACGATCCGCACCACCTGTTCCGAGGAAAGCGCCATTCCCTTCCGGAATCCGCCCGGGCCGCTTCCTGAGTGGCCGCCGGAGAGATCCGGACGGGAGCCCGCGCATGACGACACATCGATCTCCGGACCCCTCACTCCTCGACGACCTGGCCTTACAGGCGCGGCTGCGACCGGACGAGCCGGCCCTGACATGGCGCGAAGGCGTCGTCAGCCACGGTCAACTCGCCCGCATGAGCGACCGGTTGGAGAAGGAACTGGCCACCGGCGGACGGCCGCTGGTGGCCGTGCCCGCGGTCAAGGCACCGCAGACCATCGCCCTGGTCCTGGCCTGCATGAAGGCGGCCCGGCCGGTCCTCCTGCTGTCCACGGAGCTGGGCTCCGCCACCCGGGAGGCGCTCCTCGCCCGGGTGGGCGGCCCGGGCCTGGCGACCGTCACCGCCGACCTCCGCGTCGAGTGGAGCGGTGGCGCGACGCCCGGGGACGCGCCCGCCGGGCCGGACATTCCCCCGAACACCCTTCTGCTGCTGACCACTTCGGGTTCCACCGGAATCCCCAAGATCGTGCCTCTGGGCCGGTCGGCCGTGGACCGGTTCACGGACTGGGCCCGCGCGGAATTCGGGCTCGGGCCCGGGACCCGGGTCCTGAACTACGCGCCGCTGAATTTCGATCTGTGCCTGCTGGACATCTGGGCGACGCTGCGGGCCGGCGGCCATTGCGTCCTCGTCGATCAGGAGCGCGCGGCCGATCCCCGGTACCTGCTCGATCTCTTCACCGCGACCGAGCCCGAGGTGGTGCAGTCGGTCCCGCTCTTCTACCGGCTGCTGAGCGAGGCGGCGGGCGCCGCCGGGGTCGCGTTCCCCGGCGTCCGGCACGTCCTGCTCACCGGTGACCACACCCCGCGCCCGCTGAGGGCCGGGCTGCCCGCCCTGTTCCCGTCGGCCGTCTTCCACAACGTCTACGGCTGCACGGAGACCAACGACAGCTTCCTCCACTCGCTCGGGCCCGCCGAGCTGGCGGCGGCGGAGGTCCTGCCGCTCGGGCGCCCGCTGCCGGGGGTGACCGCGGCCGTGCTGGACGAGGACGGGGTGCTGGACGGCCCGGGGACGGGCGAGCTGCTGGTCTCCACGCCCTTCCAGACCACCGGCTACCTCGCCGAGGACGGGCCGGGCGACCGGTTCACCGGCCCGCCGGACGGTCTGCCGCCCGGCACGTACTACCGCACCGGCGACCTCGTCACCCGTGCGCCGGACGGCGCCCTCACCCTCGTCGGCCGCACGGACTTCCAGGTCAAGGTGCGGGGCGTGCGGGTGAGCATCGAGGAGGTCGAGCGCGTCCTGCTCGCCCACGAGGGCGTGGTGCACGCCGCCGTGGTCGGCCTGCCGGACGAGGCGGCCGGGACGCGGCTGGTCGCGGTCGTGCTGCGCCGCTCGCCCCGGCTGTCCGTCTTCACCCTGCGACGGCACTGCGCCGACCGGCTGCCCAAGGCCGCCGTGCCCGCGTCGTTCCGTTTCACCGAGCACGCGCTGCCCCTGACCTCCACGGGCAAGACCGATCGGCGCCGTGTCAAGGACCTCCTGCGAGAGGAGCGGATATGAACACCGAACGTGCGGTCAAGGAATTCATCATCTCCGAGTACGCACCCGAAGCGTCGCCCGACGAGCTCGACGCGACGTACGACCTGCTGGACACCGGCCTGGTGAACAGCCTCGGCCTGCTGCGGCTGATCGGCTGGGTGGGCAAGACGTTCGACATCCCCGTCGACGACATCGAGATCTCGCCCGACGACTTCCGTACGGTCGCGGCGATCTGCGCGTTCGTCGAGGGCGCGCCCACCGGCCGGCACTGATCCCCGGCCGGGACCGGCCGGGCGCCGAAGCCCCGGTCGTCAACCGGCCGGCGCCCCGGGTCGACCCGCACCGGACGGCACCGAGGACCGACCGACACGGCCGGATGGGAAAGACCGACCACACCCAGGGAGCTGGGAAAACACCCTTACGGATTCATGCGGAGAAAGGAGTGGCTGTGTTCGCACGCTCAAAGGACGCGGTCAAGGCGGTCAATTGGGGCAACGGTCTCAGCTATCGGATGCTGGTCGCGTCCGACGGCATGGGATTCACGATCTGCCACACGGTGGTGCACGCCGGAACGAAATCCCGGCTGGAGTACCGCAATCACCTCGAAGCCTGCTACTGCATCGCGGGAAAGGGACGGGTGGTCAGCGCCGACGGCAGCGAATCCCACGACATCGTGCCCGGCACGATGTACGCCCTGAACGAGCACGACGCGCACTTCCTGATCGCCGATCCCGAGGCCGACATGCATCTGATCAGCGTGTTCAACCCACCCTTGCGGGGTGATGAGCGGCACAACCTGGAAGGCGACCACTTCTCGAATTACTAGATCGGGACCGAATCGCGATGCAGTGGAACGACGAACAGCGAGCATTCCGCACGACCGTCGCCGGACTCAGTGAGGTGTTCAACGCCGACCACATCGAACGCGACGCCACGGGCACCTTTTCCCGCGACCACTGGAAGCGGCTGGCCGACACCGGATTGCTGGGCCTGCCCTTCGGCGAGGAGGTGGGCGGCCTCGGCCAGAGCCTCCTGACCACGCTGTACGTCCTGGAGGGCCTGGGGCAGCACTGCCGGGACGCGGGCCTGAGTTTCTCCGTCTCGACGCACATGGTCAGCGTCGGGGTTCCGCTGGACCGCTTCGGCTCGGACGCCCTCAAGGCGCGTTTCCTGCCGGGCATCACCGCGGGGACGACCATCGGCGCGCACGCCATCACCGAGCCCGACGGCGGCTCGGATGTCATGGGCATGCGCACCACCGCGGTGGCCGACGGCGACGACTACGTGCTGGACGGCGGCAAGACGTTCGTCAGCAACGGGCCGATCGCCGACGTGTTCGTGGTGTACGCGCGCACCGGCAGGCCGTCGAACCCGGCGGGGATCACCGCGTTCCTGGTGGAGCGCGGTACCCCCGGCCTGAGCGTGGGGCAGCCCATCGGCAAGATGGGCCTGCGCACCTCGCCGCTGAGCGAGCTGCGCTTCGACGCCATGCGGATACCGAAATCCCAGGTCATCGGGTCGGTCGGGGCGGGGTTCCTGGTGCTCGACCACGTCATGAAGTGGGAGATCCTGTGCTCCTTCATGATCAACGTGGGCGAGATGCAGCACCGCCTCGACCGCTGCGTCTCCTACGCCCGCAGCCGCACCCAGTTCGGCAGCCACATCGGCGCCTACCAGTCGGTCTCCAACAAGATCGTCCAGATGCGGATCGACGTGGAGACGTCCCGGATGTGGCTGTACCGCACCGCGGAGAAGCTCATGGCCGGCGAGGACGTGGCGGTGGACATCGCCATCGGCAAACTCCTCGCGAGTGAGGGCAACGTCCGCACCGCACTGTCCGCGGTCCAGATATTCGGCGGATACGGCTACACCACCGAATATGGCCTGGAAAAGGACGTGCGCAACGCCGTGGCCGGCACCATTTATTCGGGCACCACCGAGATCCAGCACCAGCGCATCGCCGCGCTGATGGGCCTGGACCGTCCCCAGTTCCGCGGGAAGAGCGCCACCGCCTCCCGTACCGAAACTTAGGAATGGCCGAGTACAGATGAGCGACCCGAACGCTCCAAAGCGCATCACGAAAAACGGAAACAACAGAGAGAACGAGAGAAACAGGGAAAACAAAGAGAACGGGGAAGGAAAGGCAAACGCAGAACACGAGCAGTACCTGCGCAGAACCGAATTCCTCGACTACGACTCCCCCACCGTCCAAAAGCTCGTGGGCGACGTCCTCCCCGACCCCGCCGGCATGACCCCCGTCGAAAAGGCCTGCGCCCTCTACTACGCCGTCCGCGACGGCATCGATTACGAGGTGTACGGCGCCGACCTGTCGCGGCACGGGCTGCGCGCGAGTTCCGTCATCGACGGCGGCACGGGTTTTTGCGTCCACAAATCGATCGTGTACGCCGCCGCCGTGCGGTCCGTGGGCGTGCCCTGCCGGATCGCCTACGGCGACGTGCGCAACCACCTGGCCTCCGAGCGCCTGCGCAAGCTGGTGGGCGGTGACGTCTTCCGGTACCACAGCTGGACCTCGGTCTACCTGGAAGGCAAGTGGGTCAAGGCGACGCCGGTCTTCAACAAGCTGCTGTGCCGCCTGTACAAGATCAAGCCGCTGGACTTCGACGGCCGGTCGGACAGCGTGTACCACCCGTACGACGAGACCGGCCGCCGTCACATGGAATTCCTCCAGATGCACGGGGAGTTCGCGGACGTCCCCTACGAGCGCGTCGTCGGCGGCATCCGCGCGGCCCACCCCCTGCTGTTCGCCGGCGCCGAGCGCACCACGTCCGGCTCCCTCCCCGCCGAGGCCCACGCGACCACGACCCCGCCACCTCCCACGGCGGCACCCACGACAGGAGGCTCCGACGGTGGAGCGCGTTAAGTTCCAGCTCGACGAGAAGGACATCCCCACCACCTGGTACAACCTGGCCGCGGACCTCCCCGGGGCGCCGCTCGCCCCGGCGCTGAACGCCGCCACGGGCGAGCCGCTGACCCGCGACGAGCTGGCGCGGCTCATGCCGGAGCCGCTGATCGAGCAGGAGATCGGGCTGGAGCGGGAGTTCGAGATCCCCGAGCCGGTCCGGCAGATCTACGCCATGTGGCGGCCCTCGCCGCTGTACCGGGCCCGGCGCCTGGAGAAGGCGCTGAACACCCCGGCCCGCATCTACTACAAGTACGAGGGCGTCTCCCCGGCCGGCAGCCACAAGCCCAACACCGGCATCGCGCAGGCCTACTACAACAAGCAGGCCGGCAAGACGGGCCTGGTCACGGAGACCGGCGCCGGGCAGTGGGGCAGCGCCACCGCGCTGAGCGCCGCGTTCTTCGAGATGTCCGCCAAGGTCTTCATGGTCAAGGTGAGCTTCCAGCAGAAGCCCTACCGCCGCGCCCTGATGGAGACCTACGGCGCGGTCTGCACCCCCAGCCCCAGCCCCGAGACCGCCGCGGGCCGCGCCATCCTGGCGTCCGACCCCGACTCCCCCGGCAGCCTGGGCATCGCCACGTCCGAGGCCATGGAGACCGCCGCCGCCAACCCGCAGCTCGGCTACGTCCTGGGCAGCGCGGCCAACCACGTCCTGGCCCACCAGACGGTGATCGGCCAGGAGGCCCTGGCCCAGATGGAGCTGGCCGACGACTACCCCGACATCGTCATCGGCTGCGCCGGCGGCGGCAGCAACGCGGCGGGACTGAGCTTCCCCTTCCTCGGCGCGCAGCTCCGCGGCGGCCCCGAGGTGCGGATCATCGCCGTCGAGCCGGCGTCCTGCCCCACCCTCACCCGGGGCCGGATCGCCTACGACTGGTCCGACACCGGCGAGGTCGGCCCGCTGTTCCGCATGCACACCCTCGGCCACGCCTTCGTCCCGCCGCCGGTGCACGCCGGGGGCCTGCGGGCGCACGGCATCGGGCCGCTGTTCAGCCGGGCCGTGGAGGACAAGCTGATCGAGCCGGTCGCGGTGGGGCAGGTCGCCTGCTTCGAGGCCGGGGTGACCTTCGCGCGCAGCGAGGGCATCCTGCCGGCGCCGGAATCCACCCACGCGATCCGGGTCGCCATCGACGAGGCGATCCGCTGCCGTGAGGAAGATCGGTCACGGGCGATCCTTTTCGGCCTTTCCGGCCACGGCCACTTCGATCTGGTGGCGTACGACAAGTACTTCGCAGGCACTCTGGACGACCAAGTCCTCGGCGAGGCGGAACTCGCCCTCGCCGCCGAAAGCATCCCCGAGTTGGGACGCCCCTGAGTTTGGGACATCGATGAGTCCAGAACCCTCCACCCGGCTCGTCAGCGGCGTCGTGCCGCTGGTGGCCTTCGCCGCGCTCACCGCGCTGGTGGACGTGTACGCCGGCAACCGGCTGCAGTCCCTCAGCCCGCTGGGCATGGCGGCCGTCTCCTTCACCCTGGCCGCGGCCTTCTTCCTCGGCCTGGAGGTGACCCGCAAGGGCGTGCCCGCCGCGCTGCGCCCGCTGCGGTCCAACCGTGCCGACGTCGTCGCGATCAACATCTCGACCGCGGTGACCTGGCTGTCCATGCTCTACGCGCTCAAGTACCTGGAACCCGCGGTCGTCAACGTCGTCGGCCTGGCCATCGGCCCGGTGTTCGCCCTGCTGCTCAACCCCCTGCTGCGCAAGGGGACCGCCATCCTCGCCTCCGAGGTGGCGGTCTCCCTCGGCATCGGCGTCTTCATCGGCGTCCTGGTGTGGGGGTCGGTCACCGGGCGTACGGGCGTGGCGCCGGTGGGCGCCGGGGACGCGCTGCTGGGCATCGGGCTGACGCTGCTGTGCGGCCTCGGCTCGACCGGCAACGTCATCTTCTCCAAGCGCCTGAGCGAGTCGGGCTACGCGCCGCAGTCGGTGCTCTCCGTCCGCTTCTTCCTCGCCATCCTCGTCACCTGGGCGGCGGTGGCCGTGAGCGAGGACCCGCAGGTGGGGTCCGTGCTGCTGCCCGGCCTGATCATCGCCGTCATCGGTGTCGGGGTGCCGCTGTACGTCCTCCAGGTCGGCATCAAGCACACCGAACCGATCACGGCGTCGCTGCTGTGCACCCTCTCGCCGCTGTTCGCGTTCCTGCTGCAACTGCCGGACGACCGGCTGACGGTGTCGGGCCTCACGCTCGTCAGCGTCCTCGGGATCACCGCCCTGGTCGGTCTGGGGACGCTGGCGCGCGGCCGGTACGACCGCCGGCAGGCCGCCGCGAAACAGCGACCCGAGACCGTGCCGGCGCGCCCTGCCCCCGCCGACCCCACCGATCCAGAGGTGAGTTCCCCGTGAAATGCGCCATCGTCGACGCCTACGGCATCGCCCGGTTCCTGCCCGAGGCGCTGCGGCGCCACGGCGTCTCCTACGTCCACGTCCGCTCCCCATCGCCGGACGTGCACCTGAACTACCGCCCCGAGGACTTCACCGTCGACATCGAACACCACGGTGACGTCGCGGAGACCGCCGCGCTGCTGCGCGCCGAGGGCGTCGGCTTCGTCGTCGCGGGCGCCGAGTCCGGGGTGCTGCTGGCGGACGCGCTCTCCGCCGAGCTGGGAACGCCCGGCAACGGCATGTCCCGCCCGGCGGCGCGCCGCGACAAGTACGAGATGGTGTGCGCCGTGCGCGACGCCGGGCTGCCGCACGCGGCCAGCGTCTCGTCCGCCGACGCGGAGGAGGTCGTGGCGTGGGCGGCGGACCTGGGCCGCTGGCCCGTCGTCCTCAAGCCGCTCGCCAGCGCGGGCACCGACCAGGTGTACTTCTGCCACTCCGAGCAGGAGGTCCGCGACGCGCACGCGGCCATCACCGCCGCCACCGACCGCTACGGCCGGCGCAACGAGCGCGTCATCGCCCAGCAGTTCCTGGAGGGCGACGAGCACTTCGTCAACACCGTCAGCCGGGACGGTGTCCACCACATCGTCGAGATCTGGCGCTACCACAAGCGCCCGGCGGGCGAGAACCGCTCCATCAACGACTACGAGCACCCGCTCCCCCCGGACGACCCCACGGCCGTCCTCCTGGGCGAGTACGTCCTGAAGGTCCTGGACGCGCTGGAGATCCGCAACGGCGCCGCGCACACCGAGGTCATGCTGACCAAGGACGGCCCGGTGCTGGTCGAGTCCGGGGCGCGGCTGGGCGGCTCGCACAAGCCGGAGATCGTGGCCCGCTGTATCGGCACCGACCAGGTGGACCGGCTGGCCCTCGCCATCGCCCGACCCGAGTTGATCACGGAGCACCGGCTGCCGCCCTACAAGCTCCTCACCCACCTGCGCTACGTCAACCTCATCAGCCACCGGCCGGGCCGGGTCCCCGACGCGCGGGGGCTGGCGCCGCTGCGCGCGCTGCCCTCGTACCTCGACATGGTGCTCACCACCCCCGAGGGCGGCGCCCTCACCCAGACCCTCGACCTGGCCACCTCGCCCGGCTACCTCTACCTCAGCTCCGACGACGCGTCCCAGGTGGAGGCGGACTACGCCCGGCTGCGCGCGCTGGAGGAGGACGGCCTCTACGACTGACCCGCGCCGCGCCCACCCACCACACCGAAACGAAGGGCTCACGATGACCCAGGCACTTCCCCAGCTCGCCGACCTCGGCAACATCCCCGCCGACTACGTCCACGTGCGGAAGAACATCCGGCCCGCCGACCTCCTCACGGTTCCCGGCGCCATCTTCAAGTGGTACGACGTGTACGCCGACGACCGGGACGTCCCCAAGGACGTGCGCGAGGAGGCCCGCGAGTACCTGGCCGCGGAGGCGGCGGCCGGGCGGCTCGAACTGCGCGGCGAGATAGGTTTCACGCTGCTGCACCGGGCCGGCGACAAGTACTTCCTGCTGGTGTGCGTCTGGCGCAACAACAACGAGATGTGGCAGGGCCTCTTCTACAAGGACGACGCGGGCTTCCTGCCCTACCCCCTCCACGAGGGCGTCCCCCGCCCCACCCAGGAGGTCGTCGAGCTCGACGCCACCTCCCACGAACGCCGCGGCTGGTCCCGCTACCTCCAGTCCACCCGCGACGAGGCCGCCAAGCGCGCGTACCTCGATGATCTGTGCCGGGGGTTCCTGGTCTGACGGACCGGGCCGGTCGGCGGGCCGCGACCCGCCGACCGGCTCCTCCTAGCTCCCCACCCGCGCCAACTGCCGCGCCTGCGCCACCAGCCGGTCCGCGCTGTCCCACACCTCCGCGTCCTCCTCCAGGAAGCCGCCCGCCAGGTTGCGGGTGGTGATGCCGACGCGGAGGGGGCCGGGGGCGGGGCGGTGGCGGATGTGGGCGGTGAGTTCGACGGTGGGGACCCAGCCGGACAGGCCCATCTCGAAGGCGGTGGGCGGCAGCGCGTCCACCGCGAGAAGCAGCGAGAGGGCGTCGGGAGCGCGGCCGTCGGCGAGGCCGAACCAGCCGCGCATCTCGCCCTTGCCGGAGGGCGCGCCGACGGCCCAGCCGCAGGTGGCGGGGTCCAGGCGGAGGTCGAGGCGGTCCATCAGGGCCGTGCTGCCGACGCCGGGCGGCCGTCCGCCGGGGGCGCTGTCGGGGCCGGGGCAGTGTTCGTACGGGGGGATGGCGGGCGGCTTGGCGGTGGTGCGGACGTCGTCGGGCAGGGCGTCCAGGTCGCCGTAGGTGGCGATCACCCGCATCCGCTCGACCTCGGTGCCGTCCTCGCGGAGCTGGGTGAGGGAGGCGGTGGCGGTGGAGAGCGTCCGGCCGGTGCGCACGGTGTCGGTGCGGACGACGGCGGGGCCGGGCGCGGAGGCCGTCAGGTAGTGGGCGGTGATCGTGAACGGGTCGGGGTGCGGGAGCGCGTCGGCCAGCGCGCGGCCGATCAGGGCGAGGAGGTAGCCGCCGTTGACGGCGTGGACGATGGTCCAGCCGGCGGACAGGTGGGTGTCGTAGCGGCCGGGAGCACGGCGGACGACCGCCGTGTCACGGTCGAACTCGCTGTTTCCTATGGTCACCGTTGCCATGCGCGGCACGGTACACGGGTTTATTACCGACGGGTAGGGTTGATTTTCGGGGGCGGGGATGCCCGGCAGGGGAACGTGAAGAACGGGGACGCCCGCCGGAGCCGACGCCCGATGACCGGCGACGGGTCGGGCACATCCGCCCCATCCCGCACAATGACCCCATGCTTCATCTGCTCTACCTGGTCGGTGTGTCCGCCTTCGCCGCGAGCGGCGTGCTGGCCGCCTACCGTGCCGACATGGACCCCTTCGGCGGACTGGTCCTCGCCTTCGCCGCGTCCATCTCCGGCGGCACGCTGCGCGACCTGATCCTCAACCGGCACCCGCTGTACTGGACGCACGACTGGGTGCTGCTCACGGTGATCATCAGCGTGGGCGTGGCCACCATCGTCTACCTGCGGTTCTGGTCCCTGCCGCGCCGGTCGCTGCTGGTCGTGGACGCGCTCGGGCTGGCCGTGGTCACCGTCATCGGCGCCCGCGCCGCGATCTCCGCGGGGGCCACGCCGCTGGCGGTGATCATCCTGTCGGTACTGACCGGCGTGGCCGGTGAGGTGATCCGGGACGTGCTGTGCGGGGAGTTCCCGCCGCTGCTGCTGCGCGAGGACGTGTACGCGATCGCGGCGCTGGCCGGTGCGGTCTGCTACCTGGCCATGCACCACCTGGGGGCCGGGGCGAACGCCGCCGCGGTGGTGTCGGCGGGGGTGGTCTTCGCGCTGCGGATGGGCGCGGTGTACTTCGGGCTGCACCTGCCCCGGCCGCGACAGTTCCGCGAGCGCGGCGCGGAGGGCTGAGCGCGGAACGGGCCAAACCGCCGAAGGGGCCACGGGGAGCGTCCCCGTGGCCCCTCTTTCATGCGGTCTGTTTCACGCAGCCTCTTTATGCGGTCTCTTTCATTCGGTCTCTTTCCTGCGACCTCATTCCTGCCGCCTCTCTCCTGCGGCCTCTCTCCTGCCGTCGGCCCCTTACGGCAGTGCCGGCTTGGTGTCCGTGAACAGCCAGGTCTGGAACAGGTCGTCCAGGTCCTCGCCGGAGACCTTCTCCGCCAGCCGGATGAACGCGTCCGTGGTGGCGTTGCCGTAGCGGTGCAGCTTGGTCCACAGCGGCAGCAGTTCGAAGAAGTCGTCGTCACCGATGCGCTCGCGCAGCACCTGGAGCGTCATGGCGCCCCGCGTGTAGACGCCCTGGGCGAACATCGTGTCCCGCTGCGGGTCGCCGATCTTCACCTTCCAGAACGGGGAGTCGGCCGGGCGGGCGTTGTAGGCGGCGATGAAGGAGTCGTGGGCGCTGCGGCGGCCCTTGTGCTCGTCCCACAGCCACTGGCTGTAGCTGGCGAACCCCTCGTTGAGCCAGATGTGCCGCCAGTCCTTGACGGAGACCGAGTCGCCGAACCACTGGTGGGCCAGCTCGTGGACGATGGTCGTCTCGTTGCGCACGGCGGAGTAGATCGGCTTGGTCTGCGTCTCCAGGGAGAAGCCCGCCTGCGGCATGTCGTCGACGATCGCGCCGGTCTCCTCGAACGGGTACGGGCCGAAGACCTCGGACCAGTAGTCGGTGGCCTCGGCGGTGACCCCGTAGACGTCGACGCCGCCGGTGGGCAGGACGGGGTCGGTGGCGACGTAGATCGGGATGCCGCCGGGGGTGGTGCCGGTCCGAACGTTGAACTTCCCGATGGTGGCCGTGGCCAGGTACGTCGCCATCGGCTTCTTCGTGCGCCAGTGCTGGTAGGAGCGGCCGTCCTTCTCCCAGGAGTCGATCAGGCGGCCGTTGGACACGCCGGTCAGGCCAGCGGGCGAGTCGATGCGGATGTCGAAGGCGGCCTTGTCGCTGGGGTGGTCGCTGGAGGGGAACCAGGTGGAGGCGGCGTTGGGCTCGCAGGCGACGAACACGCCGTCCTTGGTCTTCATCCAGCCGTAGTCGGACCCGAAGACGATGGGCCCGCTCAGGGGCAGCGGCACCCCGCCGTAGACGACGGTGACCTTGAACTGCCGGCCGTCGCGGATCGTGTACTTGGGCGTGACGGTGATCTCGTCACCGGCTCTGGTGAAGGCGGCCCGCTTGCCGTCCACCGTGATCGAGGTGACCTCCAGCTTCTGGAGGTCGAGGTTGAAGGAGGAGAGGTCCTGGGTGGCCCGGGCGGTGATGGTCGTCCGGCCGTCGAGCCGTCCGCTCGGTGGGTCGTAGCGGACGCCGAGGTCGTAGTGGAGGGCGTCGTAGCCGCCGTTGCCCAGGTTGGGGAAGTAGGGGTCGCCGACTCCGGGGGCGCCGGGTGACGCGCCGGGCGCGGCGGCGATGGAGGTGGCCGCGGCGGCGGCCGTGGCCAGGGCGAGCAGGCGGGACCCGCGACGTGCGGAACGAGAGAGTGCCATGAGCCGTCCCTTCGAACACACGGTTTGTGGTGGAACAACCGTGCCGACTCTGCCCTCTCCCGTTCCGACGTGGGTCTGACTTTGCCAACTCGTCATGCGTACCGGACGGCAACTGACCGTTTGCGGAGATGAGTTGTTCGTCCTACGAGGCTGCGGCAGTCGGTTCTCTTGCGGAGCCGCCACCGGTTCTCTTACGCAGCCGCCGCAGCCGGTTCTCTTACGAGGCCGCGGAACGCCGTTCCCTTACGAGGCCGCCACCGCCGGTTCCGGCGCCTGGTCCGGGGCGTTCTCCGGGTGGTGGCAGGCCACCTGGTGACCGGTCTTGAGCTCGGCCAGCGGCGGTTCGGTCGTCGTGCACACCTCCGTCGCCTTCCAGCAGCGGGTGCGGAACCGGCAGCCGGAGGGCGGGTTGATCGGGGACGGCACGTCGCCCTTGAGCAGGATGCGGTCCCGCTCGGTGCGCCGCTTGGGGTCGGGCACCGGCACGGCCGACATCAGCGCCTTGGTGTACGGGTGCATCGGCGCCTCGTACAGCGAGGTGCGGTCGCCCATCTCCACGATCTTGCCGAGGTACATCACCGCGATCCGGTCCGAGACGTGCCGGATGACCGACAGGTCGTGCGCGATGATCACGTACGTGAGGCCCAGCTCGTCCTGGAGGTCGTCCATCAGGTTGACGACCTGCGCCTGGATGGAGACGTCCAGCGCGGAGACCGGCTCGTCGGCCACCACCAGCTTCGGCTTGAGCGCCAGCGCGCGGGCGATGCCGATGCGCTGCCGCTGGCCGCCGGAGAACTCGTGCGGATAGCGGTTGTAGTGCTCCGGGCTCAGGCCCACCAGCTCCAGCAGCCGCTGCACCTCCTTCTTCACGCCGCCCTCGGGCTCGACGCCCTGGAGGCGGAAGGGGGTGCCGATGATGCCGCCGATGGTGTGCCGGGGGTTCAGCGACCCGTACGGGTCCTGGAAGATCATCTGGACGTCGCGCCGCATCGGCCGCAGCTTGCCCGTGGACAGGTGGGTGATGTCCCGGCCCTCGAACTCGATGCTGCCGCCGGTGGGCTCGTCCAGCCGCGTGATCAGCCGGCCCATCGTCGACTTGCCGCAGCCGGACTCGCCGACCACGCCCAGCGTCTCCCCCGGCCGCACGTCGAAGTCGATGCCGTCCACCGCCTGCACCGCGCCCACCTGGCGCTTGAGCAGGCCCTTGGTGATCGGGAAGTGGCGGACCAGGCCGCGCACCTTGAGCAGCGGCTCGGCGTCGGAGGCCCGGCCCTTCGCGGTCGCGTCCCGGGGGCCGGTCTTCCCGCCCGCCGCCGCGTCCTTGCGCGGCTCGGGGATCGCGGTGCCCTTGTCGGTGTCGTCGGTGTCGGTCACAGCTTCGGCGCAATCTCTTCGGTCCAGATCCGGGCCCGCTGCTCCCGCGACATGTGGCAGGCGGCGAAGTGCCCCTCGCCGACCTCGCGCAGCTCGGGCCGGACCGTGCGGGTCACGTTGTCCTCGGGCACGTCCGCGTACGGGCAGCGCGGGTTGAAGGCGCAGCCGGACGGGACGTTGATCAGGCTGGGCGGCGACCCCTTGACGGGGATCAGGCGCTCGGTCTGCTCCCGGTCGATGCGCGGCATCGAGCCGAGCAGACCCCAGGTGTAGGGGTGCTGCGGCCGGTGGAAGACCCGCTCGGCCGGGCCGCGCTCCACGCACCGGCCGCCGTACATCACCAGCAGCTTGTCCGCCAGCTCGGCGACCACGCCCAGGTCGTGCGTGATGATGACGACGGCCGAGCCGAACTCCTTCTGCAGGTCCCGGATCAGGTCCAGGATCTGCGCCTGCACGGTGACGTCCAGGGCGGTGGTCGGCTCGTCCGCGATCAGCAGTTCGGGGTTGTTGACCAGCGCCATCGCGATCATGGCGCGCTGGCGCATGCCGCCGGAGAACTGGTGCGGGTGCTCGTCCACCCGCTTGTCCGGCTGCGGGATGCCGACCCGGTCGAGCATCTCGATCGCCCGCTTGCGCGCCGTCTTCTTGTCGACGTCGTGGTGGACGCGGTACGCCTCCACGATCTGCTGTCCGACCGTGTAGTACGGGTGCAGCGCGGACAGCGGGTCCTGGAAGATCATCGCCATCTCGCGCCCGCGCAGCCGGCGCACCTCGTCCGGGTCGGCGCCCACCAGCTCGCGGCCGTTGAGCCAGATCTCCCCGGACATGTTCACCTTGGCGCGCTGCCGCCGCGAGGCCCGGTGCAGACCCATGATCGCCAGCGAGGTCACCGACTTGCCGGAGCCGGACTCGCCGACGATGCCCAGCGTCTGCCCCTTCTCCAGGGTGAAGGAGAGCCCGTCGACGGACTTCACCAGGCCGTCGTCGGTGGGGAAGTGCACCCGCAGGTCGCGCACCTCAAGGAACGCGGTGGGCGGCTGCGAGGTGCCGGCGGGTTCGCCGGGGGCGGTGCCGGTGCGGGGGGTGGCGGACGCGGTGCCCGCCGTGGCCGGGGCAGGCTTGGCCGCGTCCGTCTTGGCCGGGGCAGCCTTGCTCGCGTCCGCCTTGCCCAGGTCCGCCTTGGTCCCGTTCGCGGCGGACGGCTTCTCACCGGCCTTCTCGGTCTCCGGTTTCCCGGCGGCCTTCTTCGTGCCCGGCTTCGTACGGGCCTCGGTACCCGGCTTCGTACCGGCCTCGGTGTCCGGCTTCGCGCCGGGGGTCGCGTCCGGCGCGGTGCCGGGCGCGGGGTGGTCGGAGGAGTCGGTCACGAGAGCCTCACCCGCGGGTCGACGGCGGCGTACAGGAGGTCCACCACCAGGTTGCAAATGACGATGAAGAACGCGGCGAGCAGGGTGACGCCCAGGATGTTCGGCAGGTCGTTGGCGTTGATCGCCTCGACCGCGAAGGCGCCGACGCCCTTGAGCGAGAAGACCTGTTCGGTGATGAGCGCCCCGCCGAGCAGCAGGCCGACGTCCATGCCGAAGACCGTGATGATCGGGGTCAGCGCGGCCCGCAGGCCGTGCTTGACGACGACCTTGCGCTCCCGCAGGCCCTTGGCGCGGGCGGTGCGGATGTAGTCCTCGCTCAGTGTTTCCAGCATCCCCGCTCTGGTGAGCCGGGCGTACAGCGCGGAGTAGAGGAACGCGAGGGTCACCCAGGGCAGGACCAGGGTGCGCGCCCACGCCACCGGATCCTCCGTCAGCGGCACGTAGTCGCTGCGCTCGAAGATCGGCCACTGGTACGTGAACAGGGCCAGCGCCAGGGCGCCGGTGAAGAACATGGGCAGCGAGACACCCGCCAGCGCCACGCCCATGGAGAGCCGGTCGAAGATCGACCCGGGCCGCAGCGCGGAGATCACGCCGGTGGTGATGCCGGTGACCAGCCACACGATGGCCGCGCCGGCCGCCAGGGACATCGTCACCGGGAGCCGGGACTGGATCTCGGGCCACACTTCGAGGTGCGTCTTGAACGAGTAGCCGAAGCACGGGACGCTGCACTTGCCCGCGTCCGGGCCGAACTTGTACTCGACGCCGACGAAGATGCCCTTCAGGAACTCCCAGTACTGCAGGTACACGGGCTTGTCCAGGCCGAGGTTCTTCTTCACCGCGGCGATGTCCGCGGCCGAGGGGGCCTTGCCGATGTACTGCTGGGCGAGCTGGTCGGCGGTCTGCCCGGCCAGCTTCGGCAGCAGGAAGAAGATGCCGAAGGTGACCGCGCTGACGATCAGCAGCAGGATCACCGCGCTGATCAGCCTGCGGATGAGGTACGCGAACACGGGGATGCGGCGCCGGGGCCGCGGACCGGCGGGGGCCGGTCCGCGGGCACCAATGCCTTCACCTGCCTTCCGGGGGTGCTACTTCTTGACGCCGATGTTGAGGTAGTCGTACTGACCGGTGTACGCCGCGCTGGCGACCATGTTGGTGGCCTCGGGCGAGCGGTAGTGCAGGACCTTGAAGTAGGTCAGCGGGACGATGACGGCCTGCTCCATCGTCCTCTTGTCGATGTCGGCGTACATCTTCTCCCGCTCGGCCTTGGACGCCGTGGCGATGGCCTTGTCCAGCAGCTCGTTGATCTTCGGGTCGTCCAGCTCGGAGAGGTTGCTGTTGCCGGACTTCTGGATGGCCTTGCCGTTGAGGATCTGGTTCAGGTAGCCGAACCCGGTCGGGTAGTCCGAGCTCCACTGCATCATCATCAGGCCGACGTTGTTCTTCTTGGTGAACTCGGGCACGCCCGCGTAGTCCGAGAAGTACTTGCTGGTCGGGTACTGCTGGATCCTGGCGTTGACGCCGATCTTCTTGAGCGAGTCGATGACCGAGGTGGCCGCGTCGATCTCGTCCTGGCGGTCGCTGCGGGCGAGGATCGTGGTGTTCACGTTGCCGGCGCCGCACTTGTCCCAGTGCTTCTTGGCCTCGGTGAGGTCCAGCGTGTCACCGCTGTACTTCTGCGGGTACAGGTCGAACTTCTGGTAGCCCGCGAGGTCGTTGGGCATGACGGTGGTGGCCAGGTCGCCGCGGATCGGGCCGCCCATGACCTTCTGCACGGCCTTCTTGTCGATGGCGTATTCGACGGCCTTGCGGCACTCGACGTTGTTGAACGGCGCGACCTTGGTGTTGATCGCCGTGTAGACGAGGCGCTGGCCGTACGCGTTGTCGGTGTTGGCCTTCTCGCTGGGGTCCGTCAGGATCTGGGCCTGGGTCTGGGCGTCCACGCCGCGGCCGGCCATGTCGACCTGGGTGTTGCCGGCCTTGAGGTCCTTGTCGATCGTGGACTGGGCCACCTTGAGCTTGAGCACGATCTTGTCCGGGAGCTGCTTGCGCAGCGGGTCGGTGCTCGCCGACCAGTGCGGGTTGCGGACCAGGACGAGCTGCTTGCCCTCCTGGTAGCTCTCGAACTTGTACGAGCCGGAGGACACCACGTTCTTGGTGTAGTCGGCGCCCTTGTCCTTGGCCTGCGGCACCGGAGCGGTCTGCGGCGCGCTCACCAGGTAGTCGAACTCGTAGTACGGCCGCTTCAGGTGGAAGACGATCGTCTGGTCGTCCGGCGTCTCGATGGACTTCAGGCCCTCGGCGCTCTTGTCCTTGTACGGGCCCTTGTAGCCACCGGGGTTGTCCACCAGGAACTGCTGGAAGTAGTTCGGGCCCAGCGACAGCACGTCACGCGCGAAGTTGCTGCGCTCCACCGCGTACTTGACGTCCTTGGACGTGATCGCCGAGCCGTCGTCGTACTTGACGCCCTTGCGGAGCTTGTACGTCCAGGTCTTGCCGCCGTCGGTCGGCTTGCCCATCGACTCGGCCAGGTCCGGCACCAGCTCGTTGCCCTTCAGACCGGGGCCCGGCTTGAAGGTGGTCAGCGGACGGGCGTACAGGCGGCTGAAGTTGTAGACGAACGCGTAGTACGTGTTGCCCGGGTCGAAGGACTCCGGCGCGTCGCTCATCGCGTAGTTGAGCGTGCCGCCCTTCTCGTCGGAAGCGTTGACGACACTGGTGGTCGCGGCGTTCGCCTTGGCGTTTCCCTTGTTGGAGCTCTTGCCCCCACCGCAGCCGGCCAGCAGCAGGCCCGCACTGGTGACGGTCGCGATCGCCGCGACCCGGACTGACCTTCGCATGATGGTCAATCTCCCCTTCGTTCGACGGAAACTTGGTGGTCACCCGACCGGACCGGAGACCTGGTGATCGCCCGGACCGGTCGGGCTCAGCGGCTGCGCGGGTCCAGCGCGTCCCTGAGACCGTCACCGAGCAGGTTGAACGCGAGGACGGTGACGAAGATGGCGAGGCCGGGGACGATCATGTACTGGGGGTCCACCTCGTAGTACTTGACCGCCTGGTTGAGCATGCCGCCCCAGGAGGCCTGGGGCGGCTGGATGCCGACCCCCAGGAAGCTCAGCGCGGCCTCGAAGAGGATGTTGGAGGGAATCAGCAGCGTCGAGTAGACGACGATCGGCCCCACCAGGTTGGGCAGCAGTTCGCGGAAGAGGATGAACGGCCCGCGCGCCCCCATCCCCCGCGCCGCGTCGACGAACTCCCGCTCGCGCAGCGAGAGCGTCTGGGCCCGCACGATACGTCCCATGTACGGCCAGTTGAAGAAGCCGATCACGAAGATCAGGACGGAGATGTGCAGCGGGAGCCCTTCGAGCCCGAAGGCGCCGCCCTGGAGCGAGGCGGAGATGGCGATCGCGAACAGCAGCAGCGGGAAGGCGAGGAAGACGTCCATCAGCCGGCTGATCAGGGAGTCCACCCGGCCCCGGTAGTACCCGGCGACCACGCCCAGGACCGTGCCGATGGCGACGGACAGCAGCGTGGCGCCGAACGCCACGATCAGCGACACCCAGGAGCCCTCCAGGATGCGGGCCAGCAGGTCGCGGCCGAACTTCGGGTCCACGCCGAAGGGGTGGTCCGCGCTCATGCCGCCGAACGAGCCGATGGGCAGGGTGGTGTTCGGGTCGATCAGCTCCTGGTTGGGCTTGTTGGGGTCCAGTCCCAGCCAGGACTGGATCGGCCGGGACAGCGCGGCGATCAGGATCAGCAGGAAGACGATGACGGCGCCCGCCACCGCGACCTTGTCCCGCTTGAAACGCAGCCACGCGATCTGGCCGAGCGACCGACCCTCGATCTTCTTGCTCTCGACGCCTTCCAGCACCGCTTCCGGCTGCGCCTCAGCAGCCGCCCCGGTGGTCTCGATCGGTGCGGTCACGGTGCCTTTGACCCCTCTCGGCCGACGACGGTGGTCGGCCCACGCCCGCCGCATTGCGGCCTGGTCACATCACTGGTGCAAGTCGTGCGCAGGGTCGCGGAGGCACGCGAAAGGGAGGTGCGGAATCCGCGACGCTGGTCGCCATGACGGTCGTACGCAGGGCCGAAGCCCTTTGCTGCGGGGAGTCTTCATCCGATTCGCGATCACTCACCAGACCTGACCGGGAATGGATGCGCAACTGTGATGTGGCCCTCCGGCTTCCGTTATACGGACAGCTGTGACGGCTGAGCGGTATGACGGGAGGAGGGGGGAGGGTCCAACTACGGTGCCATAGGGGGCACTTCGTGATCTTCGATGGGTGCCGAGGTGGGGGTGTTCGGGCTGTTCGGACCCCGGATTACCGTTTCGCGCGTCTCAGATGGTGGACGAGGGCCGGGGAGGGGGATGGGTTTCGGTCGCGCGGAGGGGAGGGCGTGGGTGGGGTGTGCGGCGGGTGCCGGGGGTGCGCGCGGGGGTCGCCGGATGGGGGCGGGCGCGGGTCTGGGACGGTGTGCCGTGACGGTCGGGGACGAGCCCGGGCAGGGGGCGCGCAGGGGGCGGCCGGGGGCGGGGACTCGTGCGGCGGGTGGCGGCGGGGACGGTCGGCGGTGCGGAGGACGCGGTGAGTGGGCTGCCGACGCGCGGGGGCGCGTTCGCGCAGGTCAAGGCGGTTCGTCGGCAGGAGATGGGCCCGCGCCGTTCAGCGTCGTCGCGTGCCGTTCAGCGCCTCGTCCGTCCCGCGCCGTTCGGCGCGGTGAAGGGCCCGATCAGTACGGCCGCGGGTACCCGTACCCGTACGACGGCGCCGGGGCGGGGGCCGCGCCGGGGCCTCCGTAGGCGTCGCGGTCGAAGAACGGGCGGGCGTTGGCCCGCAGCCACATCGCGACCGGGTCGTAGGCGTCGTTCATCGCGACGGTCGAGACCGGCAGCCCCTCCGGGACCGCGCCGATGGACTGCTGCATCATCAGGCGCGCCGCGTCCACCGCCGGTTGCGAGGTGTCGTACAGATCGAGCCCGATCGCCAGGTACGGGGCGCCGAGGGCGGGCTGCACCCAGGCGCGGCGCAGCGAGCGGACCGGCGGGGTGCGGTGCGCGTTCTGCCCCAGCAGGGCGTAGAAGTGGGGGATCTCGATGGCCGGCTCGCTGATCCGCAGCGGTCCGGCGGGCAGCCGGTCCAAACCGCCGGCGATGCGGCGCAGGTCCAGCCACGGGATGCCGACGCCGCCGCCGGGGGCGTGCGGATTCAGCCACAGGCCCCAGCGGTCGGGGTAGAGGGCGGCGGCGATGTCCCGGCCGCCGACCACGGCGTACGCGCGGTTCCAGCCACTGGCCGCCAGCTCGGGGGCGGAGGTCACGCAGGGCGCGTAGCCGAGCCCGTCGACCTCCATCTTTCCGTACTGCGCGTCGGGCGACCCGGCCTGGCCGTGCCAGAGGAGCATCCAGACCTGGCCGTCCGCGAGCGCCCGCAGCAGCGCCTCGTAGGCGTCGTACCGTCCGGGTGCCACCTGCCGCAGCATCTGCTCGACCTGGTCGCCCGCCGCCGCTTGCCGATGCGCACCCGCGCTCACGTGTCCGTCCCTTCTGTGGGCGGGCGCGTGGAGTGCCCCCGCCGGTCGTTCACCAGCTTACGAGGGGTCCCGCGCGTAGAAGGGGCGGACGCGCTCCAGCATCCAGTCGGCCACCGGGTCGCCCTGGGCGAGATCCAGCATGACGAGTTGGACGGGCCAGGGCACGGGGACGGCGCCGAGCGCGCGGCCGAGCGCGGCCAGCACCACGTCCCGGTCGGCGTCGCCGGGCAGCGGCCCGGCGTGTCCGTCCACCTGCACGCCTATGAAGAGACCCGGCGGCCCGCCCTCGACGCTGGCCAGCGCCCGGCGCGCGGTGCGCACCCCGGGCGCGCCGGAGAACTCCAGCCCGGCCGCCGAGAGGAAATCCACCGGTTCGTCCTGCCAGTCGGGCTGGAACAGCCGCACCCGGCCGCCCATGGCCCCCGGCTGTGGCCCCGTCAGGTCGTCCTCCCACCCCGCGCGGCACAGCGCGGCCACCGCGGGCGGCGGCAGCGGGGCGCCGACGGTGCCCTCCGGATTGACCGCGATGCCGATCAGCGGGGGCAGGCCGCGGGCGAACTCGCGGGCGGGCGCGACCGTGTAGGACATGTGGGGCCCGGCGACCCGCAGGAACTCCTGCTCGGAGCTGAACACGGGGACGTACGCCACCTCGTCGATCTCGACGGTGGGCAGGTCCAGGCCCGCGGCGCCGGGGCCGGCGCTCTCCGGGCCGCCGCCGCGCGGCAGCGGGACCCACACCCGGCTGCGGCCCAGCACCTCCAGGATCCGGCCGGCCGCCTCGGGGCGCCCCACCGAGGCGGCGAGCACCTCCTCCAGTTCGTTCGCGGGCCACGCGAGCCGCGGGATGCCCTGCTCCGTCCCCGTGAATTCCATGTTCATCCGCCCCGTCCGCACTGGTGTACCTGTTCCGAAACCCTAGCGCCGGGCCCGGCCCGGACGCCCCGTACACCCGGATGCGCACGCGACGCGCGCTTGCGGTTGCGGACAGTGACAGTGGCCCGGATGGTTTCACGGGAAAGATCCTGACTTGTCGTCATGTTCCAGAAAGGCAGCTCATGACCATGAACCGGACCGCCCGCACGTTCGTCGGCACCGCCCTCGCCGGCGCGCTCGCGCTCGGCGTCGCGGGTCCCGCCGCCGTCGCCCTCCCCTCCCAGGTCACCCGGGACCAGACCAAAGCGGTCACCGATATCGGCGCGCTCCTGCGGGCCGCCGGGGAACTGTCGAACGCCGCCGGGTCCGGCGCGGACACCGTCCCCCTGGTCAAGAAGGTGAACTCCCGTCTGGACGGCGCGCTGCGCAGCGTGGACCGGGCCGGGAAGTCCGCGCGCAGAGCCGGCGTCCCCGGCCTGCGCTCCGACACCCGGGGGCTGCGCGCCGCGCAGAACGGGCTGCGGCACGGGATCGCCCAGGTCACCGACCGGGCCGATGACGGGACCACGGCGTCCACGCAGAACTGGAAGCCGCTGGGCGAGAAGATCGCCCAGTCGGTGGCCGACATGCTCACCACCACGGGGATCGAGGTCCCGAAGCAGATCCAGAAGGAGCAGGGCGTGGGCACCGCCACCCAGCCGACGCAGACCCAGCCCGCCGAGGCACAGCCCGCCGACACGCAGGCCGCTGACGACCCGTACGCTCCCGAGGCCCCGGCCGCCGAGCAGGCCACCCGCCCGGAGGGCACCGCGGCGGCCCCGGCCACCGCCACCCAGCCCGCGGCCACGCAGCCCGCCGCCGGTTCGACGTTCCCGTCCTCGCGGCTCTTCCCCAAGGCGCCGGGGACCCGTACGACGGACGACACCACCGCTCCGGAGGACCCCGCCTCGGAGGCCGCCCCGAAGACGGCCGGGGACACCGACGCGCCGTACACCGAGCCGGCGGCCACGGCCGCCGACCCGAACGCGGCCACGGCACCCGCGGGCACCAGCACGTCACAGGTCGCCGACCCGTACGCCAGCCCGGACGACTCGTACACCACCCCGCAGACCTCTCCGCAGGCCGACCCCCAGACGAACCCGCAGGACAACGCGTCCGGTCCGCGGGAGGCGACCAAGGAGGAGAAGACCGGCCTGCTCTCCGCGCTCCTCGGCCTGCCGCAGGCCGTTCTGGGCAAGCTCGTGTGAGCCGACGGCCGACCCGCGTGAGCCGACGCCGAACTCGCGTGAGCCGACGCCAAGCTCGCGTGAGCCGACGCCAAGCTCGCGTGAGCCGACGGCCAGGAGGAGCGGCGCCGCCCCGGGCGGGTGGCCGCGCGCCGCTCCGCACGCGCCCGAGCCGCCGCCCGCCGGCGGCTCGCGGGCCTCACCCGAAGGCGACCGACCGCAGCGCCTCCGCCGCCGCGCGGTCCAGCAGGACCACCGAGGTGAACCCGCGCGGCAGCCGGGCCGCCCGCGCGTCCTCCGTCAGGCGGCGGACCGCGCGGCGGTGCCGGGCGAAGGCGTAGCGGGAGACGCCGCGTCCGCGATCCCGCTGGCCGGACAGCGCGACCTCGGGCGGCACGTCCAGCAGCACCAGGTGCAGCCCCCGCCCGCCGCGCCGGGCGCTGCGGGCTATCCAGCGGCGCACCCACGCCAGCGTTCCGCAGTCGTGCACCACGACACTGCCGCCGGAGCGCAGCGCCCGCCGCAGGCCCAGGTAATGGGCGGCGCGCACCAGTGGCCGGTACAGGCCGTACGGCAGGGCGCGCAGCCTGCCCCGGGCCCAGCGCTCGCGCACGTCCTGGGAGTCGATGCGGTGCACCGCCGCGCCGGACGCGTCCGCCGGCGGCACCACCCGGTGCATGAGCGTGCTCTTGCCGCTGCCCGGCAGCCCCGAGACCACGACCAGGTCCCCCGCGGGGAATTGGAGCGCGCGGGCGGTGCGCCGGTCCCGCAGGTCCACGACGTAGGCGCCGCGGCCGGGCCGGACCACCGAGCGCGCGGCGCGCCGGGGCCGGGGCACCGGGCCGGACACCCCCTTCACCCCGACGCCCGGGGGCGACGTGAACCCCCCAACCGTCGCGCATGCGGCTTGCCTTGACACGTGATCGCCCCTCCCCGAACGTTCTGGCCCGTCCCCTACCCGGAGAGTGTAAAGAAAAGGTAATGCGCTGTGGGGGGCAGAGTGCGGGCGGTGCGGGCCGGGACGCCGCGGAACCGGAAGCGGGGACGGGCCGGGCGGGACGCCGCGGAACACGGGAGCGGGGACGGGCGGACGCCGCGGAACACGGGAGCGGAAGCGGTACGAGCGCCGCGGAAACCCAGGAGCCGGAACGGGCCGACGGTACGGAACCCGCAGGAAGAGGACGGTCCGGACGCCACGGAACCCAGGAGCGGGAACGGGCCCGGCGGGGCCTCCGGGCCTCCGGTTCCGGCCGGGACTCCTGCATCCGGCGATCCCGTGCGATGATGTGCGCGCCGTCCGGGTCGTGCGTCCTTGCGCTTCCCGTACGGCCGTTCGTACGCCCGTACGCGTCCCGCGACCGGCACACGCACGCACCACGCACAGCCATACGCACAGCCAACTGCATACCGGCCGCTTGAATCCGCGCGGGAGAGTCCCCGGCCGCCACGGCGGGGCGCCGAAGGAGCAAGTCCTCCCTTGAATCTCTCAGGCCCCTATACCGCGCGGGCGAGGCAGATCTGAAAAGCGGGCCGCAGCGGCGGCTCCACCCAAGGTGCAAACCGGGTCCGGGCACGGACTCCCGGTGAACCTCTCAGGTTCCGATGACAGATGGGGAGACCGTCCCGTCACCCCTGCCCGGAGGCCGGAACCATGACCGAAGCCCCACGTCGTACGGCGCTCGACGCCACCCACCGCGCGCTCGGCGCGACCATGACCGACTTCGCCGGCTGGGACATGCCGCTGCGGTACGGCAGCGAGCGCGAGGAGCACATCGCGGTCCGCACCCGGGCCGGCCTCTTCGACCTGTCCCACATGGGCGAGATCACCGTCACCGGGCCGGGCGCCGCGGACCTGCTGGACCACGCGCTGGTGGGCAACATCGGCGGGGTGGCCGTCGGCCGCGCCCGGTACACCATGATCTGCGACGAGCGCGGCGGCATCCTGGACGACCTGATCGTCTACCGGCTGGCCGACCGGGAGTACATGGTCGTCGCCAACGCCTCCAACGCCCAGGTGGTGCTGGACGCGCTGACCGAGCGGGCCGCCGGTTTCGAGGCCGAGGTACGCGACGACCGGGACGCCTACGCGCTGCTCGCCGTGCAGGGCCCGGAGTCCCCCGGCATCCTCAAGGCGCTCACCGACGCCGACCTGGACGGGCTGAAGTACTACGCCGGCCTGCCCGGCACGGTCGCCGGCGTCCAGGCGCTGATCGCCCGCACCGGCTACACCGGCGAGGACGGCTTCGAGCTGTTCGTCCGGCCCGAGGACGCGCCGGGCCTGTGGGACGCGCTGCTGGCCGCCGGCCGCGACGCGGGCCTGGTGCCGTGCGGCCTGTCCTGCCGGGACACGCTGCGCCTGGAGGCGGGCATGCCGCTGTACGGGCACGAGCTGACCCGCGACACCACGCCCTTCGACGCCGGTCTGGGCCGGGTCGTGAAGTTCGACAAGACCTCGAACAACGGCGCCTTCGTCGGCCGGGCCGCGCTGGAGGAGGCGGCCGAGCGCGCCGCGTCCGCGCCGCCGCGCAAGCTCGTGGGCCTGGTGGCCCAGGGCCGCCGGGTGCCGCGCGCCGGGTTCCCGGTGGTGGCGGCCGACGGCACGGTCATCGGCGAGGTGACCTCGGGTGCCCCGTCCCCCACGCTGGGCAAGCCGATCGCCATCGCCTACGTCGACGCGGCACACGCCGCGCCCGGGACCGAGGGCGTCGCGGTGGACATCCGCGGCAGCCACGAGCCGTACGACGTGGTCGCGCTGCCGTTCTACAAGCGGCAGAAGTGATCCACGGGCGGTCGTTCCCGGTAGCGGAAGCAGTCGTTCCCAGTAACGGGGACAGTCGTTCCCAGTAACGGGGACAGTCGTTCCCGGTAGCGGGAGCGGTCCGCGAGCGGCAGAGGTGATCGCCGAGCGGCGGATGTGATCCGCGGGGGTGAGGCGGTCCGCGCCACGACAGGACGGCCCCTCCGCCCCGGCGGACGGCACGCACCGCCGCTCCGGAACGCCGACGCGTACCGACTGACGCCGACGCGTACCGCGTGACGGTGGCGCGGGACGAGTGACGGTGGCGCGGGACGAGCCCGGGGTGACGGACGAGCCCCGGGTGACCGACACGCCCGGGCCCGGCCCTCGGCACGACCGGCCTCTGTGATGTTCGAAACGGTCACAAGAAGCCGTCGAGCGATCGGATCGGAACTCCACGGCGACCCGAAGTGATCGCCCCTCGTCACCGTCACGCATCCCCCCACCCGCTTCATCCCGCTTTCATGTGGTTTCGCGAGCCGTCGCGGCCTCCCGGCCGCCCGTCTCCCCCTGTCTCCGCACGCCGGACGACCCGCCCGTACCTCCCGAACGTGACGCATTCGCGTCTCACTCCTCAAGACCCCCCGCACCCGCACTGCCACACATCCAGGAGAATCGAGCCATGAACAACCCCCAGCAGCTGCGCTACAGCAAGGAGCACGAGTGGCTGTCGGCCGCCGCGGACGGCGTCTCGACGGTCGGCATCACCGAGCACGCGGCCAACGCGCTCGGCGATGTGGTCTACGTGCAGCTTCCTGAGGTCGGTGACACGGTCACGGCGGGCGAGACCTGCGGTGAGCTGGAGTCGACCAAGTCGGTCAGCGACCTGTACGCACCGGTCAGTGGCGAGGTCACCGAGATCAACGAGGATGTCGTCAACGACCCCTCGCTGGTGAATTCCGCCCCGTTCGAGGGCGGCTGGCTGTTCAAGGTGAAGGTGTCCGGCGAGCCGGACGATCTGCTCACGGCCGACGAGTACACCGCCTTCGCCGCCGGCTGAACCCGCCCGGTCCCGCCCGCCCCTCCGTCCAGGAACCTCCCGCCCAGGAAGTCTGATGTCGCTTCTCAACAGCTCCCTCCACGAGCTCGACCCCGACGTGGCCGCCGCCGTCGACGCCGAGCTCCACCGCCAGCAGTCCACCCTCGAAATGATCGCGTCGGAGAACTTCGCCCCCGTCGCCGTCATGGAGGCCCAGGGCTCGGTCCTCACCAACAAGTACGCCGAGGGCTACCCGGGCCGCCGCTACTACGGCGGCTGCGAGCACGTCGACGTGGTCGAGCGGATCGCCATCGACCGCATCAAGGCGCTCTTCGGCGCCGAGGCCGCCAACGTGCAGCCGCACTCCGGTGCGCAGGCCAACGCCGCCGCGATGTTCGCGCTGCTCAACCCGGGCGACACCATCCTGGGTCTGAACCTCGCGCACGGTGGGCACCTGACCCACGGCATGAAGATCAACTTCTCCGGCAAGCTCTACAACGTGGTCGCCTACCACGTCGACGAGCAGACCAACCTGGTCGACATGGAGGAGGTCGAGCGCCTCGCCAAGGAGCACCGCCCGAAGCTGATCGTCGCCGGCTGGTCCGCGTACCCGCGCCAGCTCGACTTCGCGGCGTTCCGCCGGATCGCGGACGAGGTCGGCGCCTACCTGATGGTCGACATGGCGCACTTCGCGGGCCTGGTCGCGGCGGGGCTGCACCCCTCGCCGGTGCCGCACGCGCACGTCGTCACCACCACCACGCACAAGACCCTCGGCGGCCCGCGCGGCGGTGTGATCCTGTCCACGCAGGAGCTCGCCAAGAAGATCAACTCGGCAGTCTTCCCCGGTCAGCAGGGCGGCCCGCTGGAGCACGTGATCGCGGCCAAGGCGGTGTCCTTCAAGGTCGCGGCGTCGGAGGAGTTCAAGGAGCGCCAGCAGCGCACCCTGACCGGCGCCCGCATCCTGGCCGAGCGCCTGGTCCAGCCGGACGTCACCGAGGCCGGCGTCTCCGTCCTCTCCGGCGGCACGGACGTGCACCTGGTCCTGGTGGACCTGCGCAACTCCGAGCTGGACGGCCAGCAGGCCGAGGACCGCCTGCACGAGGTCGGCATCACGGTCAACCGCAACGCCGTCCCGAACGACCCGCGGCCCCCGATGGTCACCTCGGGCCTGCGGATCGGCACCCCGGCGCTGGCCACCCGCGGCTTCCAGGAGGAGGACTTCCGCGAGGTCGCCGACGTGATCGCGGAGGCGCTGAAGCCCTCCTACGACGCCGAGGCGCTCAAGGCCCGGGTGACCGCCCTGGCCGCCAAGCACCCGCTGTACCCCTCGCTGTAATCCGGCCGCGGCACACGCCGCGGTCCCGCGACGGCCGGAGGCCCCCTCCGGCCCGTCCGCCGTCCCGTCCGCGGGACGCGCTCGTCCCGTCCGCGGGACGCACTGTCCGGTCGTACGGCCGCGCGCATCACCACGATGGGCCGGTACGGGACTCCGTACCGGCCCATCGGCGCGCTCGGGGCGGGAACGCGCACCCGCCGCCGGTCCGTATGCCGACCCGTCGGCACGCTCGGGACGGGACGGCGCTCGGGACGGGACCGCGCACCCGCGCCGCCGGTCTACGTACCGGCCCGTCGGCACGCCCGGAACGGGAGTACGTACCCGCCCATCGGCACGCCGAGGACCGGAGCCGCCCGCCCTGAGCCGAGCGGCCCGGGCATCCGTACGCCGGATCAGGGGAGCCGTACGTCGTACCGGGGCCTCGTCCTGCCCCACGACCGGCCGGTTCCTCCCCATCCGCCCCGGTTTTCCGGGGAGCGAGCCGCCCCGTCCCCCGCTGTTGTCGCGGAGGACGGCCGTCCGCCGACTCGCGTCTGCGAGCCTGTGCCGCGCCCGCGTTAGGCTCGACAGTCGGCACAAAATGTCACACCCGCCCCATTGCTCCACGTCCACCACGAGCAGACAAGGGAGTCCGCCACCGTGGCCATCTCCGTCTTCGACCTCTTCTCCATCGGCATCGGCCCGTCCAGTTCGCACACGGTCGGCCCGATGCGCGCGGCCCGGATGTTCGCCGGACGCCTCAAGAAGGACGGCGTCCTCGCGCAGACGGCCTCGGTCCGCGCCGAGCTGTTCGGCTCGCTCGGCGCCACCGGCCACGGCCACGGCACCCCCAAGGCCGTACTGCTGGGTCTGGAGGGCCACTCCCCCCGCACCGTCGACGTCGAGACGGCCGACGACGAGGTCGAGCGCATCCGCACGACCGGCCGGCTGCGGCTGCTGGGTGCCGAGATAGGCGACGCGCACGAGATCCCGTTCGACGAGCCGAACGAGCTGATCCTGCACCGCCGCCGCTCGCTGCCGTACCACGCGAACGGCATGACGCTCTTCGCCTACGACGCGAGCGGCGCCCCGCTGCTGGAGAAGACCTACTACTCGGTGGGCGGCGGCTTCGTCGTCGACGAGGACGCGGTCGGCGAGGACCGGATCAAGCTCGACGACACCGTGCTGAAGTACCCCTTCCGCACCGGTGACGAGCTGCTGCGGCTGTCCCGCGAGACCGGGCTGTCCATAGCCTCGCTGATGCTGGAGAACGAGAAGGCCTGGCGCACGGAGGACGAGATCCGCGCCGGTCTGCTGGAGATCTGGCGCGTCATGCAGGCGTGCGTCAGCCGCGGCATGTCCCGCGAGGGCATCCTCCCCGGCGGCCTGAAGGTCCGGCGCCGGGCCGCCAACGCCGCCCGCGCCCTGCGCGCCGAGGGCGACGCGCAGGCCCACGCCATGGAGTGGATCACTCTGTACGCGATGGCCGTGAACGAGGAGAACGCGGCCGGCGGCCGGGTCGTCACCGCCCCCACCAACGGCGCGGCCGGCATCATCCCCGCCGTCCTGCACTACTACATGAACTTCGTCCCCGGCGCCGACGAGGAGGGCGTGGTCCGCTTCCTCCTCGCCGCGGGCGCCATCGGCATGCTCTTCAAGGAGAACGCCTCCATATCCGGCGCCGAGGTCGGCTGCCAGGGCGAGGTCGGCTCGGCCTGCTCCATGGCGGCCGGCGGCCTGGCGGAGGTCCTGGGCGGCACGCCCGAGCAGGTGGAGAACGCCGCCGAGATCGGCATGGAGCACAACCTCGGCCTGACCTGCGACCCGGTGGGCGGCCTCGTCCAGATCCCCTGCATCGAGCGCAACGGCATGGCCTCGGTGAAGGCCGTCACGGCGGCCCGCATGGCGCTGCGCGGCGACGGCCGCCACCACGTCTCCCTCGACAAGGTCATCAAGACCATGAAGGAGACCGGCGCCGACATGAGCGTGAAGTACAAGGAGACGGCCCGGGGCGGGCTGGCGGTGAACATCATCGAGTGCTAGGGAAGTAGGCCCTGACCAGCGCGTTCGTGTGTCTTTCAGCGCTGTCAGGGCCTTCCCTGCTTACGCGGCGGAAAATCCCTGAAACCTCCCTGGGACAGACGTGAAAGTCCCTGAAAAGTCCCTGGGGTGTCCCTGCGTCCGGGGGCGATCCCACATAACCCTCAGCTAATCGAACACAACAGGACCGCTTGGGTAGGGCCTGCGAGCGGAGTCTGTCAGTGGCCGGGAAGGGGACTCACCTCGTCATCCGGCTTCGCCAGCCTCCACCATGTACCGGACAGGACGACCGACCGACCTGAGCCACGTTCTTCCTCGGTGGCCGGCGCCAGACGAACGCTGACCCACGTCCCTCTCTCCGGGACTGGGAGCCCCAAGGCCCTGGCGATCTCAGGATCGGAGTTACGGTGGTTCAGGACGAGGATGCCCTCGGCGGCCAGAATTCTCCGGGCATCCCGCGCTCTCTTCGCCGCATCCCGCTGCCTGGCGACCGTGGCGAGGACCGGAAGGGTCACCGACTGGCGCTGCGCCACACGGAACAATTCGTTCACGCGCCCCTGGCCGGTTGTCTGGGCAAGCACCGTCTGCAAGTCGGCAGCAGGAAGTCGGTTCAGGACGTTCACCGGCAGACGACTGTCCTTGTGGACCCACTCGATCACTTCGCGCCCGGCTCGGCGCAGATTCCGCTTGCCGTCCTTGTTGGCGCCAGAGAGCAGCAGCTCCTCGGTCGCCCTCACCACTCCGAGGCTCCACACCCCCCTGCGGTGGTCGAGGTGGACCAGCATGCACACACGGCCCTGGGCTTCCCTCGGGATGATCCAGGTCGAACCGGAAGTCACCTCGAGATCCACATCAACCCCGGCGATCCTGAAGTCGAGCGGTCCGCGGGTGTCGAACCGGAAGTCGTGTCGCATCAGGTTCCCGACGAGTTGCCCAGTCATCGCCTTCTCCGACTTGGTGAGCTCCTCCCAGCGGAACCGTCCGGTGAGCTCCCCGTCGAGCAGTTTCTCCGTGGCGTGCTCCAGCACGGCCGTCATTCGACGTCCGGAGGGATCGAGACCCAGCAGCTCATCCCTCACCACCGCCACCTCGTTCATACTGTGTGTGACGCCGGGGATCGATTCTGTCCCCTGCCCTTGCTCAGCCTTCCTGCCAGGAGTCGGGGACGTACCGGCTGCGGCGAGCTTCCGCTCCAAGGCGGTGATCTGCTGCTTCGCCTCCTGGACGGTCCTCAACGCCGCGTCCCGCTCACCCGTGACGGCCAGCAGGCCTCGCCGCAGTTCGGTGATCTCCTCTTCGCGTGAGCTCGAGTGGGCGTCGAGTTTCGCCTCCGCCTGTTCCTTGGCTTGGAGGGCGCGGCCAAGAGCGGCCTGGGTCTCCAGCAGCTGTTCGTGCACATGAACGAGTTTCGCCAAGTGAGCAGTACAGTCCTTGTCATTGCCCTGGCCTTGGCCGGACTCGGCCCGAGCTGGCTGCTCCCACGCCCTCTTCAGCAGCGCACGCGCCCTTCTCTGGGCCTTCGCCGCCTCAACCGGGTCCGCGATGCAGATCTCGATGAGGGCCGTGACCAAGCCTTGGTGGTTCTTGAGACCCACCCCTCTCAGGACTCTGTGCAGTGTCGACGGGGCCGGCTTCGGCTTGTCGCCCACCATGTCGGGCAACAGAAGGTGTATCCGCGCCACCGAAAGGCCGGCGGTATCCCGAAGACTGCGCAGGAACAGGACGAGCAGGTCCTCTGCGTCGTTCGCTCCGCTGGGAAGACCAGGCGGCCGCCCGTCCTTCCCCCTCAGGCGAGCCGACATCAGCGTCCATTCTCTTTCTCTCAGCAATTTCGAGGTTCTCTCAGATAGAAGGGAGAGAACACTACCCGAGCTGCCGTCGGGGACCGCAGCCTGGCTCCGTCACGTACGTCGTCAGAGGAGAGCCGTCATGCACCAGCGCACCCCTTCCACCCGTCGCTCCATGTACGACCTGGCGGCCCTCGTAACCGTGCTGGCGACGGGTGTGGCGCTGGTGGCGCTCGGAGTCGCGCCCGAGTCGCTCGCTGCGGTGACCATCGCTCTGGCGGGCCTCTACTCCACATGGCGCACAGGACCAAGCGCCCGAGGTGCGGGACGGGATCCCGAGCTAATGACACGCGACGACCAAGACCGGGAAGCCGAAGCGGCCAGGCGAGAGCGGGGCCACTCGTAGTCCTGCGGCAGAAGTCGGCAGCCCCGTTCACGGTCGAAGGGGACGGGGCACCGACCGCTCCGAGCAGGAGCTCATCGGTGCGTCCGATCAATTCAAGCAAGAGATCGAATCGTTCGAGACAGACTTGACCAATTTCGGTTAGCAGCTTGTGACTACACTCCGCCTGAGCCCATGCTGCTCAGGTTCGGAGAAGCAGAAGGTGTCCGGCCATGGCGTCGTGCCATGGCGGCTTCTGACTCACGGACCTTGGAGTTCCCGTGGACACCCCTGTCCTGCGGGCCGGTTCGGCATGTTCACCATCCCCGGCACGCGCATCGGAGCAGATCCGGCTCCCCCGTTGCCTGTTCCCGAGCGACGGCACCTGCCTCGTCAGGCCCTCTTGCAGCTCCTCCCCTCTTTCGGCGGCACACGCCCGGCCTCACAGGGAGACGCTGTGACCACTTCCCCGTTCGAGCCGAGCGTCGCCCAGCAGACAGCGCTCGTCGAGCACCTCGTGAACGCCGTGGTCAGCGACGCGACCGGAGAAGCCCAAGGCGACGTATGCCTGGGCGAACCTCCCAGTGCCCGCTATTTCATGGAAAGCCTCGGTCCCCACACCGTCGAGCCGGGCGGCGCCGCTCCACGGTACGGACGGACCACTCCGGACAGCCTCGGGTTCGAGTTCGAAGCCGAGAACGCCAGCTCCGTCACGGTCAAGGCCAAAGCCTCATTTTACTACTCGGCGCTGCCGACCCGCGTCCAGCAACTGGAATGGGCCGGTGAACGTGAGGAGCCTTACCGGCTGGCTCCGTTGTTCAAGCGACTTGGTGTGACGGTGGGGCCGGTGGAGATCGTCCTAGGGCACGAGGCCGGTCTGCGGGAGACCCTGGAAGCCGAGTTCCGGCACGCCTTCGCGGAGGCCGTCAAGCTAACTCTCCGCGACCCGCGGATCGACCGTCGCGTCGGGAGCGACCGCCGAGAGCGACTGGTCCCTCCTACCGCGATGAAGGATGACGAGGCCTTCGAACAGTGGCTGGCCCGGGAGGTGGGCGGGGACCCCGTGGTGCCGTCGCCCGCCGCGCACGTCGTCGTCACGTCGAGGCCGGTCGCCTCCGGCCGGCTCCGTGTGACGGCCACACTCCAGAACCTCGCCAAAGACCCCGTCGTCACTGTCCAAGGTCGGGGTAGCAACGCCGGCCGTACCCGCCGTGACGAGGCCAGGGACAATGCACTGTTCCGCGCGAGCCTCGAAGTCGAGGGCGACCGTCTGCTGCCGATCACGATGGACCTCGGTGCCGACGCCTATCGCTACTCCGGGGAACTCGGGGCGTACGCGAACAACTGCGGTGTCGAGCCTCGGTGGCATGACGGGCGACTCGTGGCTGTGCGCAGTGTGCCTGTTCCACAGCACGACACCCACCGCGCCGTGGCCCGGACCGACGAGCGATGGGGGTACGCGGCGCTCGCGGCCGACCCTCTTCCGGTTCTCGACGACCTCGCCGACGAGATGGAGGCGTACCTGCACTCGTCGGCCTGGAGCACAGCGGACCTCCAGGACAGGCCCGGACTGGCCGATCGGAAGGAGGCCGACCGACGGGCCGCCGCGCTTGAGGTCTCGCGGTTCCGCGACGGCATCGCGTGGTTGCGACGGGACAGGCGCCTGCTGGTCGCCTTCCAGCTCGCCAACGAGTCCATGACGGAGCTCAACCGGCGTCGGAAGCGGCCGAATCGAGGATGGCGGCTGTTCCAGCTCGTGGCCATCGTCAGTCAGCTCGGCGCCCTGGCCTGGCGAGAGCACCCACAGCACCGCTTCTCCCCCGGGCTCTGGGGTGACGACCAGGGTGTGGATCCGACAGAGGCGGCCACCGTCGTCTGGTATCCGACGGGAGGCGGCAAGACCGAGGCGTACCTCGGGCTGGTGCTGGTGTGCATGTTCTACGACCGCGCCAGGGGCAAGAAGGTCGGGGTCTCGGCCTGGTGCCGTTTCCCCCTCAGGTTGCTCACCCTGCAGCAGACACAGCGGCAACTCGACGTCGTCGCTGCCGCGGACATCGTCCGGGACCGGAACGCCGACAGGCTCAGGGAGATCGGCGGTGACCCCGGGTGGCCGTTCTTCATCGGGTTCTACGCCGGCGGCGGCAACACACCGAACTCCCTGACCGCCGACCGCACGCTCGACCGCCTTCGGTCGAGCGAGGCGGAGCGGCACGCGTTCCGACTGGTGCACGACTGCCCCTACTGCGGTGAGCGGTCGGTGCACATCCCGCCGCCCGACCCCCAGCGCCTCAGGTTGGAACACGTCTGCGGCAACGAACGGTGCGGCAAGGTCCTCCCGATCGTCGTGGTGGACACGGAGATCTACCGCTACCTCCCCACCGTCGTGGTCGGCACGCTGGACAAGCTCGCGAACATCGGGCTGTCGGACCGGTTCGGCGCGCTCTTCGGGGACGTCGACTCCTGGTGCACTCCCCACGGGTTCGGTCGTGGTGGCAAGTGCCACGAGCGTCATGCGCCAGGCCATCCGAAGTCGCCTCCCAAGCCCTTGGGGACTCCGCTCTACGACCCCTCCCCGTCGTTGGAGATCATCGACGAACTCCACATGGTCAACGAGGAACTCGGCGCGTTCTCGGGGCACTATGAGGGGCTCCTGGCAGAGGTCCAGCGCACGCTGACAGCCCGGCAGCGCCCTGACGGACGGGGCGTCCGGATGAAGGTGGTCGCGACCACCGCGACCATCCGTGGCGAGGACCGCCAGAGCGAACACCTCTTCGGCCTGCGGTCGGTGGTGGTTCCTCTTCCCGGCCCCAACCTCGACGAGAGCTTTTACTGGCGTCTCGACCGAGGCCTTCCCCTGCGCCGCTTCGTTGGGGTCATGCCGACACGGGGTACGGCGGAGATGACGCTGGTTAGGATCCTGACTTCCGCACACCGGGCCCTGTGGAAGCTCGTCCAGCGCCGGGACCTTCCCCCGGCTCTCGACGCATGGCCGGAAGAGGAGCTCCGCGCAGTCGTCGACCTGTATCGCACGAGCCTCACATATGCGACGACCCTCGTGGACTTCGGCCGTATCCGGCGCTCGCTGGACACCCAGGTCAACGAAGTCCTGCGCAGGGAGGGGTTCCCCGATCTCCGCGTAGCCGAGCTCAAGGGCGAGACGCGTCTGGACGAGGTGCGTGGTGTTCTGGACGACCTGGGCAGCACCAACGGCAGCACGGGCATGGTCGTCGCGACGAGCATGGTCAGCCACGGGGTCGACGTGGACCGGTTGAACCTCATGCTGTTCAACGGGATGCCCAGGTCCATGGCCGAGTACATCCAGGCGTCGTCACGGGTCGGCCGTGCGTACCACGGCCTCGTGTTCATGCTCTTCAACCCGGTGAGGGAGCGGGACCGGTCGCACTACCGGTACCACGGCAAGTTCCACGAGTACCTGGACCGCATGGTCGAGCCGGTGGCCATCAACCGCTGGAGCCGTTTCGCCGTGCGCAGGACCCTCCCCGGGATACTGATGGGCCACCTCCTCCAGATCGCCAACCGGGACTGGTGGCGGGCGGGTAACGCGCCAGGGCACCTGCACGACCTCTCGAAGATGCAGGCCGCACTCCGTGATCCCTCGCTCGGAGGGCTCGAGGGTGTCCAGCTCACCGAACTGCTGGAGGCACTTCACACGGTCTTCCAGTCGGATCGCCCGGAGGGGCAGGAGCTCCACAGCGATCTCGAGGACATGGTGGAGCATGCGCTGGCCAGCCTCCGCTCCGCCGGGGCATCCGCCGGCCTCTCCGGTGGCAACAACCGCGGATACCGCGCCACAGGCGACTACCTGGGCCTCGAGTACCGGCCCATGACGAGTCTCCGGGATGTGTCCGAGGGCATCCCGTTCCACATCGTGTCCGACGGCAGGAGGTCGTGATGGCGTTCAACCCGAGGAGCGAGGACATGGCCCGCGACCGGGGGCAGGTCCTCTACCGGTACCGCCCCGGTCAGACTTTCGACCACCGCGGCGGCTACACCGCCCAGGTGGTGCAGTTCGGACGGGACGAGGAGTTCGACGGCCCCTCGCTCGACCGCGAGCACTTGGTCCAAGAGGCCATGCGGTTCGTACGCAGGTGGCGGGCCGCCGGCCGTGCGTTCGCCGCTGGCTCCGACCGGGCACCCGAGTTCCCCGGAGACGAGGACCGGCTCGCTGATCGTCACTACGAGGTCGTGGTACCCGGCAAGGTCTTCTGCCGCATCTGGCCCCGGGTGGTGCGCTGCGCCAGCGGCAGGTGCGGACACGTCTGGTCGGCCGGTGACCCCCGGCCGGGGACGGACGACTGGCCGCCGGCCTGCCCCGCGTGCGGCAACGCCGTCGGCAACCGGCAGCTCCAGTTCGTATTCGCACACAGGTGCGGCGAGATATCGCCCATGTACCCGCCGGGCAAGTGCCCGAGAGGACACACCCGGTTCAGGCTGGACGACCGTGCGAGTCGGTTCCGCGACTTCCGGTGGGAGTGCATGACATGCGGCTTCCCACTGGGTGTGCAGTGGAGCTGCAGCAACTCCTCGTGCAGCTACCCGGACAAGTTCATGCATCCCCTGCTCCACACGGCGGGAACAGCGCATGTCGGCCAGGGCCTGACGCTCGTGAACGTGACGACGACCGAAGAGGCCACCCGTCAGAGCAACCCCCTCTACACAGCCGCCGTGCTCGGCTGGTGGCTCGGTGAGATCACCGAGGAGGAGTTCCGGCGACTCACGGACGGGCACACGGTGGACGTCCCCGACGAGGTCGTCGAGAGCATCCGTGTGATGGAGGAGGCCGGTCTGCACGACCAGGCGCGTGCACTGCGGGCGCGCTTCATGCCCGTCGAGGTGGACCATCTGAGGGAGCGGGTGGGCAAGGCTCTCGGACTCGACACAGAAAGCGACGACGCCCGCGGGCTCGCAGCCGAGCTGCACACCTACCGTCGGGTCCTCAACCTGGAACGCTTGGGCGTCCCCCGTCTCCGGCGGGAGGCACGCAACGCCGAGCGCCACGCCCTGTACGAGCGCTACCCCGAGATCCTTGCGGCTGCCGGCCTCGGCCGGGACACCTGCCTGGTGAGCGATCTTCCGATCACCTACCTCGCGATCGGCTACAGCCGGACGGGTTTCAGCCCCGAGGAGGCGGACCTCGTGCCCTACCGGGGGCGCGCCTCACGGGGCACGCCTGAGAAGACCCTGCTCTACGCGCACCCCACGCAGGCGGAGGCGCTGCTCTTCCCGGTGGACAGGGAACGGGTGAGCCGGTGGTTGGCCCGCAACGAGCTCGTGAGTCGACGCGCCCTCGACGACGCCGGCGGCGTCGCCCAGTGGCTGGTGCACCAGCTCGGCCCGAGCGACGGCAAGGCCCTCTCCCACGAGACCCGCCCGGCACCGGGGCATCCCGACCTGCCCGTCCACGAGCTGTTCGGTCTGCTCCACTCCCTGTCGCATCAGCTCCTGCGGGCGCTGGCAGTCGACAGTGGCTACAGCGAGACCAGCCTCTCCGAGTACCTGTTCCCGTACGATCTGGCCTTCGCCATCTATCCCAACGGCGGTAGCGAATTCAGCCTCGGTGCCATGCGGACCGTACTTGAGCAGAACCTCGACGCGGTCGTGAGCCGGGCCATCGACAACGACTCGTGTCTGTACGACCCCAACTGCATGATCACGAATGAGGGTGCGGACCACGGTTGTCTCCAGCTCCCCGAGACGGCCTGTCAGTCCTGGAACCGGAACCTCTCCCGCTGGCACCTGTTCGGTTCCCCTGACGGTTCGAAAGTCGGGTACTGGGACCCCACCCTCTGAATGCCTGGTCGGGAGGGCCCGCGCTCTGCCCCCCACCACCGGCCCCGCCAGACGTCGCAGGGCCCGTCGAACACCGATCGCCCACAAGTGGAGCCTGCGTGAAACCCGAACTGGACCTGCTGGACACCATCGCCAGCGCTCGTGACAGGGTCCGCTCACTGCGTGGCTGGAACTCCGGACCGGAGCGGATCTACGACCTTCTCCGGACGGCGACGAAACTCCGCGCGATGGAGATCAGCGCAGGACTGATGACGGACCTGCCGTGGGAAAGCGTCCTCGCCCAGCTCGTCGTCTGGCACCACGACTACCCCGTCGGCACGGGCACGTGCTCGGAGAAGGACGCAGCCGAGATCGTCATTGCCGCGGCAGCGGCCCAACGGCTGGATCTAGTGGAGACGGGCGTCCGGAGCGGGGCCTATCAGGTACGGGTGACCAGGGGAAACTTCCGGATGCGCCACCGCTGGAACCCATCGGCCGAGGTAGCCGACATGTTCCTCGAACGCGACGCACGTCCCACACGGCTACCGAAGCTGTCCGAGACGGAGCGCCGATGGATCTCCACTCGGACTGTCGACTCCCGGACCAGCCCGCCACCAGAGGTCCTGCGCGCTGCCGTCCAGCGCGCCTCCACGATGATCGAGGCATACCGGCAGTCGGTGCCCGAAGGGCAGGTGCCTGATTCCTTTCCCCTGGGCGAGGGGATGACCGCCGGCGACATGATCAGCGTCCTGGCCGTGATCATGGGACTCGCCTCCCTGTGCGAGCAGACGGCACACAGGCTCTCCCGGCTGGAGACGACACTCTTCCACCTGACAGACACCCGGCTGATGGCCGTCCTCGCGGAGATGTGCCCGGACGTCTCGGAGGCACATCAGGCTCTGGTGGTGGAAAGACTCACCTACCGGCCTGGGCGCTCGTGCAGGACCTCCCCGCTGATCCGACACGGCGACGTCCTCATCGTCTGCCCATCCCTCGTAACTCCGAGGGCCGTGGATCCGATCATGCTTCGCTCGGCCGCCCAGGCCTCCCGGGGATTCGGTCACATAGGCAGGGAGCAGGGCGGGCGCGCAGCAGCGTGGGCTGCCTGGCTGCGCACGACACCCGGCACCTCGGTCGCGGAAAGGGCCCCGGTGGTCAGGACCGACGGCAGATCTGCTGGTGATCTGGACGTGGTCGTCGTGGACCCGGGCAGGCGTCTCGGTCTGTGTCTCGAGATCAAGTGGCCGATCGAAGCACTTTCCCTGCACGAGGTCATGAAGGCCGAGAACTGGGTCACCTCCGCAGCCCAGCAGCTGGACCGTGTGAGGGGAGAGCTGCGGGCGGGCACGGCCACGGCCAAGCTGCCGGCCGGCTGGCCACCGTTCGATGCGATCGACTGGACCTGGTGTGTCGGCACACCCCAACAACTCGGTCTTCGCCCTCTCCCGGCGCCGGACATGCACGCCACCTCTCTCCGCTACGTACAGGCCCTGGGAACCCCGCCCGACCTCGACACCTTGGTGACAGCCCTGACGCGACCCGACCTCCCCACCGAGGGATTGCACTACAACGTGGTGAAGAGAACGTTTCCCGTGGGTCAGTGCCAAGTGCACATGGACGCGCTCCAGGTGTCGCCGGTCGGTTGGCACCCACGGTTCCGGTAGGACGGCGCCGCCGCCCTGTCGCCTCATGAACCAAAGCCCCCTTCCTCAGCACGCGGAGAGGCGTATGGAACGTTCACGCCCCAACTCGACTACCCATGCATGGCCCGAACGGCATACGTGGATAATCGCAACCAGCATCAGAAATCGGAAACAGGCTGGACATTCGGCGTGACGTACGACATAGCAGCTCCGGAGCCGGCAGGCATGGTCGCCTCGCTCAGTTCACTCGGGTACTCCCTGCCTGCCGCCATCGCGGACCTTGTGGACAACAGCATCTCCGCAAGGGCGTCCACGATCGACGTCGAGTTCACCTGGGCCGGGCAGGACTCCTGGATCGCCGTTGCCGACGACGGTGCCGGGATGACCGCCGACGAGCTCGTGACCGCCATGACCGTGGCCGCGCGAGGTCCTGCGACGCCCCGAAGCGCTACGGACCTGGGGCGCTTCGGCGTCGGCCTCAAGTCGGCCTCGTTCTCACAGGCCCGGCAGCTCACCGTCACCACCGCGACCTCCGGCGAATGGCATGTGCGCACATGGGACCTCGACGTCGTCGAGAGGACGGGCGAGTGGCGGCTGCTACACGGCGCGGACGAGACGACCACCGAGTTGCTCGAAAGGATCCGGGGCAAGTCGGGCCATGGCACGGTCGTGTTGTGGCGGCGCCTCAACGGCTACCACGTCGACGCGGTGACGGTCGAGGACGAGCGGACCCAGAAGCAGTTCTACGCGGAGGCCGCCCGCACGGAGTCCCATCTGGGCATGGTCTTCGGCCGGTTCCTCACCGGAAGCCGACGTCGCAACCTGCGTGTGTCGGGCAGCCCCGTCGAACCCTGGGACCCGTTCCTGTCCCGCCACCCGTCCGTACAACCGCTTCCGGTCGAGCGTCTGCGGTTGGCGGCAGGTTCCGTACGGGTAGAGGCGTTCGTCCTCCCCAGTGCCCAGAGGCTCACCCCGGACGAGTACGAGAAGGCCGGCGGCCCGCGTGGGTGGCTCGACCAGCAGGGGTTCTACGTGTACCGCAGGGATCGTTTGATCTTGGCCGGTGACTGGCTCGGACAGCGCGGGTTGCGCCGCGAGGAGAAGTACAACCTGGCACGGATCTCCGTAGACATCCCCGCCGAGACGGATGTCGAATGGGGGGTCGACGTCCGGAAATCCAGTGTCGTCCCGCCGGTCGCACTGCGTTCTCATCTACGGCGCATCGCCCTGCAGGCCAGGAGAAGGGCCGCCGACGTGCTTCGGCACCGCGGGCAGATCGCCGCACGCACGCACGGGGATCCGCTCGTGTACGCGTGGAACGTCCGCCGTGTCGACGACCAGGTCACCTGCCGGATCAACCGGGGCCACCCTCTGGTGAAGGCGGCTCTGCGCACTGGCGGTGCCGGCTCGGATGACGTGCGTGCCCTGATCCGTCTGCTTGAGGAGACGGTGCCGGTCACCGCCCTCCGCGTGATGCACGAGACGGACACCAGTGACGATCCCGAGCCCTTCGGGGGCCCCGGGCCCGCCGACGCCGAGGCGACGGAGGTCGCACAGCGCATCTACGAGGCACTGGTCTCAGACGGCCGCTCGCCTGCGGCCGCTCGCGAACGCCTCCGGACGATGCCCCCCTTCGACCAGTTGCAGGGCTTCTGGAACGGGTGAGCCCGTTGTCAATGCCCGCCCCTAACCTGGCCCATGCCGTTCCCGCCCAGCCGGAGGTCTGCTGTGAGTTCCACCCCCGAGGACTCTCTCGAATCCCTTGCCAAGGCCCGTCGCCTGGTTCTCGCACTACTGTCGCAGGACCGTCAGCCGACGCCGGACGAGGTGCAGAACGCGGTCACCGTCATCTTCGGGATGCTTGCCGGCCAAGGCGAGGTGCTTGACCGTGACCAGCTGGCCAAGGAGGTCGAGGTCCTGACGGCGGTATTCCAGGAGGGCTCCTCCGGGCTGGAGAGCGACAGCGGGCACGAACCCTGGCTGCCCGAAGCCAAAAACGACCGGGCCTGGGACTTCTGGGAGCGCTACCGCCGTTACCTGGAGGACGTCCGGAACCTCCCGCCGCTCGTCGTGCGCCGACTGGACCAGAGCACGGACGAGGTCTTGGGGCAGCTCGAGGACCCGCGCCGTGTCGGCTCATGGCGCCGGACGGGCCTGGTGATCGGGCAGGTCCAGTCGGGGAAGACCGGCCAGTACATCGGGCTCGCCGCGAAGGCCGTGGACGCGGGGTACCAGTTCGTGGTGATCCTCGCCGGTATCCACAATGACCTCCGGAGCCAGACCCAGCTACGTGTCGACGAGGGGCTCCTGGGTTTCGACACCCAGCACCAGCAACGGTCCAACCAGAACGGGAAGTCCCGTCTCATGGGTGCCGGCAGGATGCCGGGCGCCAAGAAGCTCGACATCGCGTCCCCCACCAACAGCTCGGAGAAGGGCGACTTCGGCCGACAGGCGGCCAACGCCGTCAACTTCCCGCTCGGCCGTTTCCCGGTCGTTCTCGTCGTCAAGAAGCACTGGAAGATCCTCGAGTACCTGCGGACGTGGGTGACCGAGGTCCAGGGCACGGAGGACGAGAGCGGGAACAAGGTCGTACGCGACATCCCGCTGTTCGTCATCGACGACGAAGCGGACAACGCATCCATCAACACCAAGCGCGATCCCGACGCGGATCCGACAAAGACCAACGGCGCGATCCGTGAGCTCATGAAGAGCTTCGAGAAGTCGGCGTACGTCGGGTACACCGCCACCCCGTTCGCCAACATATACATCGATCCCGACGTCAACCACACCGATCTCGGCGCCGACCTCTTTCCCGACAGCTTCATCCGCACCCTGCCCTCACCGACCAACTACCTCGGCCCGGAGCGCGTCTTCGGTCTCCAGGTCGACAGCGATGACGAGGAGGACGTGCCCCCGCTTCCGCTCGTACGCCCCGTGAACGACGCCGAGAGCTGGATCCCGAGCAAGCACAAGTCCTCCTTCGTCCCCTCCGACGACCTTCCGCGGTCCCTACGGGAGGCGATCGCCTCGTTTATCCTCGCCAGCGCTGCACGACGGGTGCGCGGACAGACGAAGGTGCACAACTCCATGCTGGTGCACGTCACCCGCTTCACGGCGGTCCAAGGGATCGTCTGCGACCAAGTGGACGACTACCTGCGGCTCCTCGTGGACTCGCTCCGCGACCGGTACGGACAGGCACCGCAGCGCATGGGCGAGTTCCGGGCCCTGTGGGAGCGGGACTTCGTCTCCACCACGGACCACTTCCCCGCGAACGAGGCCCGACGCGTCACCTGGGAGGACGTGTCGAGCCAGCTCATGCCCGCGCTGCGGAAGATCGTGGTCAAGACGGTCAACGGCGCCTCCCGGGACGCACTCGACTACTACGAGCACCGCAGGACCGGTCTCTCGGTCATCGCGATCGGGGGCCAGAAGCTCTCCCGGGGCCTCACCCTGGAGGGGCTGACGGTCAGCTACTACCTGCGCACGTCCAGCACGTACGACACCCTGCTCCAGATGGGACGCTGGTTCGGATACCGGCCGGGGCACGAGGACCTCTGCCGCCTGTACACCACTCCCGATTTGCAGGCGAAGTACATCGAGGTGACTGCTGCAACCGACGAACTGCGTCGTGAAGTCGAGGAGATGGCGGCGTTGAACCTCAGTCCGAGGTACTTCGGCCTGAAGGTTCGCGCCTCCTCTCTGGGCCTCGCCGTCACGGCTGCCAACAAGATGCGCCAGGGTACGAAGGTCATGCTCAGCTACTCCGGGGAGGGGCCGGAGACGGTGATCTTCAACGTCTCCGACGGGGTCCCGGAACACAACCTCAAGGTACTCGAGGACTTCGTCCGGAGACTCGACGGCCTAGCCACCGGCGACCAGACGACGGAGGGGGCCAACGTGACGTGGAAGCAGGTGCCCTCCGACGCCATCGTGGACTTCCTCACGCGTTACGAGACCGACCGCATGGCCCAGAGGGTTCGCCCCCGTTTCATCGCGAAGTACATCGAACAGTGCATGGCCGTAGGTGAGCTCCCGCAGTGGACGGTTGTCCTGGTCGGCAAGAAGGCAGCCAAGGACCTGCAGGACATCTCCGGTTACAGCCTGGGGCCCGTGGAGCGCACGGCGCTCAACGACGTCGACAGCGACGGGCGGTACACGATCCGCCGACTGCTCAGCCCTCCCGACGAGTACCGCTTCGACCTCGATCGTGACCAAGTGGACGCAGCCCTGGAAGCGACGCAGAAGGCCGCCGCCATCAAGAAGCGGGAGAAGGTACCCCAGTCGCCTTCGGGGGACCACGTCCGCTGGCAGCGCCGACCCGACCAGGCGCTGCTGCTTGTCTACTTGGTCGAGCGGCCGACGACCGAGGACGGTCCGACTCGGCCGCCCCTGGTCGGCTTCAAGGTGAGCTTCCCGCGCTCCGAGCACCAGTCCGACACCGAGTACGTGGTCAATACCATCTGGCAGAAGGAGGGCCTTGACGCCCTCGACGACGGGGAGGACGACGAGTGACCGTCACCGAGTCCGAGTGGCGTGACCTGGAGGCACCCCAGGGGGCACCGGGCAGGTCCCGTATCCGCCTGCACCCAGACGCCCCGTTGGACGTCTTCCTCTCCGTCTCCCACCCGGCACAGCAGCGCATGCTCGTGCTCAGGGCCGACGCTCGCTCCGCCGACCACATCGTGCGCTCCGTGCGCCAGCTGCCTCGCGCCGCCGGGCTGCAGATGAACGTGAGCGCCGTGTCGCGTCTCGAGTACGAGCTCCAAGTGGTTCTCACCGCCGACGAACTGCGCGAGGTGTTCAACCCGCTCGTCACGGACGTGGCTGACACGGTCCGAGAGGCCCCTGGGGCCGCAGCAGCCCTGACAGCGGCGGTGGAGAGGTTCGAGCGGTGGCAGGACCTCCTCCGCACCGTCGGCAGAGACGGTCTCGGCCCTGAGGCCCGTCGTGGACTCGTCGGCGAGCTCTTGGTGCTGCGCGACCACATCCTGCCCGTCGTCGGGCCGGCCGAGGCCGTCGACGCGTGGGCGGGACCGAGCGGAGCCAACCAGGACTTCCAGCTGCCCGGAGTCGCCGTCGAGGCGAAGGCCAGCACCGCCAAACGGCCCCGCAGTATCCGGATCGCCAGCGAGCGCCAGCTGGACGACGCCGGAACGCCTGCGCTCCTGTTGGCGTTGGTAATGCTCGACGAACGGCGGGGTGGGTCAGGAGAGAATCTGAACCGCTTGGTGGACCGCATACGCGAGCAGCTCACGAGTCCTGTTGTCCGAGCCGCCTTCGACGGTCGCCTCATGCAAGCTGGCTACCTCCCCGGCCAGCGAGACGTCTATGAGGAGCCTCGCTACACCGTTCGCGACCTGCGCTTCTGGCGCGTGGGGAAGGATTTCCCGAGACTCGTCGAGGCGGATCTTCCCGAGGGGATCGGTGAGTGCTCGTACCACGTGAACACCTCGGGACTTGACCACCACCGCGCCACGACCGACGAGGTGACCACACTGATCGGGGGACCCCATGCCTGAGCTCGACCTGTCCCAGTACGCCCACGACGTCGTCACGGACGTCCAAGCCACCGCCGACGCCGAGGGGACCACCACCCCGGAGACGTTCACGCGGCGCGTATTCGAGGACCTGGAACGGGCCGGCATCGTATCCAACACGTTCACCGCCTACCACTCGGCCCATGGTCACCTCGTGCACGGGTACGGCATCGGGGACTCCGGGGAGTCCCTCGACCTCTTCGTGACCGACTTCGACCTGGACCCGCTGGAGTCCAAACTCACGAAGGGGCAGGCGGAGACCGCGTTCAGGCGCCTGCTGACGTTCGTCCGCCGGTGTCGGGACGGGCTGCGTCAGCACATCGACGAGTCCTTCGACGTGTACGACATGTGCGCGGCAGTCGAGAAGGCGCTCACTGAGGTACGGAGGGTCCGGCTCTTCCTGCTCAGCAACCGCGTCGGCACGAGCACCTCCTTCCCGCCCACCGAGTTCGACGGCCTTCCCGTGACCCACGAGGTGTGGGATCTGGCGCGGCTGCACCGCCACGAGACATCCGGCAGCATTAGCGAGCCCATCGTGGTCTCGTTCGATCCTCCGCTGCCCTGCGTCTCGGCACCCAGCAGCGAGCCGGACCACTCGGTGACCATGGCCGTGATCCCCGGCCAGAGACTGGCCGAACTGTACGGGGAGTACGGGACCAGACTTCTCGAGTTGAACGTCCGGTCCTTCCTGCAGGCCCGCGGATCGGTCAACCGGGGAATCAGGGAGACCCTGCTGCACTCACCAGGCAGGTTCCTGGCCTACAACAACGGCATCACGGCGACCGCGTCCCAGGTTGACTTCGTGCACGGCCCGGACGGCACGCCCACGGGCATCTCCCGGGTGCACGGACTCCAAGTGGTGAACGGCGGTCAGACCACGGCCTCGTTGCACTACGCCTCGAGCCGGGACAAGGCCGACCTGTCCCACGTGGCCGTCCAGATGAAGCTGACGGAGGTCTCTCCCGAGCGGCTCTCGGAGATCGTCCCGATGATCTCCGAGTACTCCAACACCCAGAACCGCGTGACGCTCGTCGACTTCAGCTCGAACCACGCGTACCACGTTGCCATTCAGCGGATCACCCGATCTCTGTGGGCGCCGGCGACGGACGGCAGTGGCCAGGAGACCCACTGGTTCTACGAGAGGGCGCGCGGCCAGTACACCGACGAGGTGGCCAAGGCCCGGACACCGGCGAAGCAGCGCACCTTCAAGAAGCTCAACCCCACCAGTCGGAAGTTCACGAAAGCGGACCTCGCGAAGTACGTCAACTCCTGGAGTCTCCTCCCGTTCAGCGTCAGCCGCGGCGCGCAGAAGAACTTCGTCGCGTTCATGGACCGGATCGGCGAGGCGCCCCCTCGCGTCGACATCCGCTACTGCCAGCGCGTGATCGCGATGGCGGTCCTCTTCAAGGCAGTCGACCGCATCGCGGCGAACCACGAGGCGGGCAGCTACAAGAGCATGATCACGACCTACACCATGGCCCGTCTGGCGCTCGCCACGAAGCAGCGCATAGATCTCGACAGGATCTGGCGTGAACAGAGGGTCTCTTCGGCCCTCGAAGCCGCGATCGACGATCTGTGCCCCCGGGTCATACGGGTCGTCACCAAGCCACGTGAGGGCAACCACGTGGGTGAGTGGGCCAAGAAGCCCGCCTGCTGGGACGCCGTCTCCCGCGTGCCCTGGTCCGTGCCCCACGATCTCAGGGCCGAGCTCCGTGATCACCCGCTGGACGACAAGGCCCTCGCGGGCGGAGCGGAAGGCGATCGCGGGGCGAGCGACGAGGTGACGTCGATCCCGGCGGACGAGTGGTACGCAATCGAGCGATGGGCGAAGGAGACGCACAACCTGGATCCCTCGCAGCGGCAGCTCACGCAGTACGTCGGTCGGCGACTCGAGCTCGAACAGGAGGTTCCCGAGCCGCAGGCGGTACAGGCACTGCACGCGCGCAGCGAGGCGCTTTCGCTCGGGTTCGTCCCCGGTCCGTAGGTCCAACTTCTCCCGGCCTTCACAGCTCGCCGCGCTCGAGCAGGTCTCTTATGGCATCCTCAGCGCAGCGGAGGACGATCCGCCCGTCTCCGTCGCTGACGGCCAGAAGGTCCGCCCCGGGTGAGATGCCCGCCTCCCCGAGCAGGCCGATGGGGAGCTCGTCCCGGCCATAATCGTCGACACGGAGTTCCGCAGGTTCACGAAGCATGGGGCGAGTGTGGCACCCCCGTACCCGTAGGCCGACGACGGGCTGCGGGCTGAGGTATATGGCAGCACGTGAGGACACCACGGGCCTGGAGTGGGTCGGCACGGAGCTGAGCAGCCATCTGCGCGGTCGGCGCGCCCGCGACACGAAACCGGAGGTGGTTCTCCGGCGTGCCGTACACCGGCTCGGCCTCCGGTTCCGTCTACAGCGCAAGGTGGCTGCCCGTTGCACGGCGGACTTCATCCGCCCCAGGTACAACGTGGCGGTGTTCGTCGACGGGGGCATCTGGCACGGATGTCTGTGCACGGCCCGAAGATGCCCCGCGGCCCGAACGCCTCCCTGTGGGGAGCGAAGATCGAGACCAACAAGGAGCGCGACCGTCGGAACACCGCAGCAGCCGAGGCCGTCGGCTGGACCGTCGTCCGTCTCTGGGAATGCGAGATCCGGGCCGACGTCGAGCGCGCTGCGCTCAGCGTCGCCCGGCAGTGCGACGAGGCTCGCGCGCCTCAGTCGGCACCGTCTCCCGTCCATGGGTACCGGTCAACGCATCCGTGAACAGGTCGCCAGAGACCCTCTCCCTGGCAACGCAGTACTTGCTCAGGGGGCACACCTCGCAGAGTGGCTCCTTGGCCCGGCAGAAGCTGCTTCCGATGAGCCGGAGCGCTGCCATACGCAGAGGCGCGTCCTCGCCAGCTCCGACGAGTTTCACCAAGTCCACTCGACCGTCGCTGAGCCTGTTCGTGCGATCCGAATCACTGCCGTGCAGACGGGCGGCGACGCGCAGCGCCCCCTGCCCGACCCACAGGAGGTCCTCACCGACCAGCAGCCGATACACCGTCGCCTCAGCCGGCTTCAGCTTCAGCTGCTCGCGGACCTCCTCCTCGTCGGCCCAGACGCTCGACTGATCGATCACCGCGGTGAGCCGGGCGACCCGGGCCTTCGCTGCCTCGGAGGGCGCCGCCGCAGTAAGCGTCTCGTGCGCGGCCTTGCTCAGGGACGTCTGTCCCCGCACGGCCTCAACCATTCCCGCCAGCTGCGCAGGCTGGATCCGGGTCCCGGACAGTATGGCTACGACGGCGGCCTGCAAGCCGGACATCTGCTTGCCCGGAAGCTGATACCAGTCTTCCGACTCACGCCGCGCCTCGGCCCAGGCGGTCAGATCCCTTCGCACCGTGCGCCAGTGCGGCTGGAGTCCACCCTCGCTGGGATGCTCGTCAACCACGGGCAACAGGGCCTCCGCGGCAGCCTCGCCAAGAAGGGGCGGCACAGCGTTACCGATCTGGCGGAAGGCGTCACTGCGCGTGCCGGCGAAGCGGAACCTGTCCGGGAACGTCTGCACTCGCGCGGCCTCCCGCACGGTGAGGGTGCGCGGCTGGTCTTGGTCCGGGTGGATGTACCAGTAGCCGTCCTTGGCGATGTGGGCGGTGATCGACCTGCTGAGGTCCGCCCAGTCGAGCTTCTTGTACTTGTCCGTGAAGTGGTCGGCCTTGTAGCGCTGCAGTTCCGGGGTGATCTGCGAGTACAGGGTCTTGGAGTCCATGCTGGAGAAGATCTCCGCGTCGTCCTTCCGAACCCGGCGGGTCATGTGGTCCCACACCCGGTCCCTGCGCGCCCGCTTACGCATGTCCTTAGCGAACTTGGAAAGCTCGGACGGTTCCTCATACGGTAGTTCGCGCTGCCCGACACGCTCGGTGGGCACGACAGGCAGCACCGGCAGGTCACCGATGGCGTCACGCAGCGTGGTCCGCTGATCGTGCTCCAGCTCTTGCCGCCACGAGAAGCGCTCCACGTCATTCCTCGCGAGCAGGATCAGTCGCTTCCTGTGCTGCGGAACGCCGTACTTCCACGCATCGACGAGACGGACCTGCGTCGCGTATCCGAGATCCTCCAGCTGCTCCTCGATGGTGCGTACCACGAAGAAGTCGTCGCCGAGACCCATGTCCGGCACGTTCTCCATGAGCACCGCACGCGGCCGGAGGCGCTTCACGACGTCGAGGTAGGCGCTCCACAGCTCCTTGCGGCGATCATGGGGGTCGCGACCGTGATGCTCCACGAGGCTGCGGATCTTGCTCCGGCCAGCCCTACTGAACGGCTGGCATGGCGGGCCTCCGGCCACCAGATCAATCTTGGCGGGCGCCAGCATCTCGACGAGCCTATCCCGCTCGTCAGGATTACCCAGATCCATGTGGAGACTCATGCCGGGGAAATTCGCAGCGTGCGTCTGGAGCGCCCGCTCGTCGAAGTCGACCGCGGCTGCGACCGTCCACCCGGCTCGCTCCAGTCCCAGACTCAGTCCACCCGCTCCAGAGAAGAGGTCGACGGCCAGACGCTTGCCAGCACCGAAGCCACCGAGCCACTTGCCGAAGTTCTCGGGCTTGCAACTGTTCCTGTGACGCCTGAGCTCCAGACAGTCGCTCCGCTCCAGAGGCACCCCATAGTGCTGCCTGCGCACTGCGCCAACCTCCATCGGACGAGAAGAACGAGCACCAGGAGATCACACAACCTCTGGCAAGATCAAGAATCCGGCGTCCACCTCGGATGACTGGATCGATTAGGACGCCACAGGCGCCCCGAGAATATTACGCGGCACCTACCCCTGTATTGGAAAGCAACCCCCCAGTAACACTGGAGAGGGTCAACCATACGGACAAACACCGACAAGACCATCAAAGTTCTCGCCAGTCGAGATTCATGTCACCGCCTCCTCCGCGGGCTCGGCTCTCGCCCCGAGGTGATGTCGGAGTCCTGCACTCGGCCAATCCCATGGTCGAGCTGCCTGCCCTTCCTGCTACCCGACGCGGAATACCCGCAACGTCCCCTTGATTGCCCTCTATAGAGATCGCGGGAGGGGGACGCTGATGGCCGAGCTGATGTTGTTCCGGCGGGACGCGGACGGGCGGGATGTCGAGCTCTCCGGTTCGACGGTGGCGCTGGAGGTGGAGCTGCAGCGGCGGGTCGAGGCTGGTCTGGAGCAGATGCTCGGCATCCGGTTCGTGGCATCGGAGTACGCGACCGGTCCCTGGCACCGGGGGCGGATCGACACGCTGGGGCTGGACGAGAACGGCAGCCCGGTGGTGATTGAGTACAAGAAGGGCTCCGACAGCGGGGTACTGTCGCAGGCCGTCTCGTATCTGTCCTGGCTGCGCTCGGCGCGGCACGAGTTCGAGGCCCTGGTCCGGAAGGTGCTGGGCGCGGAGGCTGCTGAGTCGATCGACTGGCGGCGTCCGCGGATGGTCTGCATCGCGGCCGGCTTCTCGCACCACGACCGGGTGGCCGTGCAGTGGCTGCCCGAGCGGATCGACCTGGTGCGCTACCGGGTCTTCGAGGGTGACCTGCTGGGCCTGTTGCTCGTCGACTCCTCGCCCGGCTCACCGAGCGCCGCTTCGTCCCGCCGGAATCGGGAGCGGGACGCGGCGGGCGGCAGCGCGTCGACGGCACCAAGTGGCTCCCTCACCGGTGGGTGCCAGCCTCGTTCCCGAGTGCCTGCGGGACCTGTATGGGGAGCTGGACGAGGCGCTCACGGCGTGGGGCGAGGTCGAGGTGGCGGTGCTGCGGCACTACATCGCCTACCGGCGGCTGGTGAACGTGGCGTCGGTGATCTTCCGTCCGAAGCATGGGGCGATCTTGGTCTATCTCAGACTCGACCCGGACTCGGTCGTGCTGGAGGAGGGCTTCACCCGGGACATGCGCGGTATCGGGCATCTCGGGACCGGGGAGCTGGAGGTGCGTCTCGTTTCAGCGGCGGACCTGGAGAAGGCGGCGCCGCTGATCCGGCGGGCGTTCGAGGCGGCCTGACGCAAGGAGAAGGGCGGGGGGGGGAGGGGGGGGGGGTTTGACCCCCCGCCCCGCGGGGGGGGGGGGGCCCCCGCCCCCCGGGGGGCGCGGGAGGGGTGGTGGCAGCGGGGCCGC
>NZ_JBEXNM010000053.1:0-62402 GCF_040611095.1 Streptomyces sp. NPDC003077
CCCGCCCCCGCGCCGGTGCCAGCGCACCAGCCGTTCGCCGCCCGACAGTTGCTTGTCACGGCACGAGACGCTGCCGTCGGCCGCGCGCCTCAAGCGGACACGCCACCGCGTGCCTTACGAAGAGACAGCGCTGCGCAGATCGGCGACGTCGAACTGCTCGGTCTCGTCGTGCGCCGTGAGGTCGATGACCTCGCTCACGCCGTCACCGTCCTCGGGAGCGGCGTCGGCCGCTTCTTCGGCGGCGGGCTGCGGAGAGGTGCCGTCGGCCGCCGTGCGGGCGGTGCCCTGGGCCGGCACCTGGTCGCCCTTCTTGGACGAGGGGGCCGCTGCCGTCGGCTTCTTGGCCGCCGCCGTCGGCTGGGGGGTCGCCTTCGGCAGGCCGGACGGCACCGGGGCCGTCCGCGCGCCGCGGGCCGACTGTTCGGCGACCGCTTCGTCGCCGACCACGTCCGCGAGGTCCTCCTCCAGCGGGGCGGGAGGCTCCGCTGCCACCGGGCGGCGGGGCCCGGCGACACCGGGGCCCGTGGGAGGCACCGGCGCACCACCGGACAGGGCGCGCCGCGCGTCGCCGCCCTCGGCCGCCTTCGGCCCCGCGTTCCCCGTCCCGAAGAAGTCGAAGCCGCCCGTGACGCGGGACGCGGGGAACCGCCCGGGGTTGCGCGGTGCGATGGCATCGGGAGCGACCGGGATCCTCCTCGGCCCCGGAACCGCGCCCGCCCCGGGGACCGCGCCCGATCCCGGAACCGCGCCCGGCTCCGGCCGGTCCGCCGCGTCCGAAGCGGAGCCGCCGGCCGTCGCGGGACGCCGCTTGCCGCCGCGGACGCCCGCCGTGTTCTTGGCACCCGGCCGATCGGCCGCCGCCCCACTCGCCGCGGCGGCCGGGGCCTTCGCCCCGCCCTGCGACGTTCCGCCTTCGCGCGCGGCCACGGCGGCTTCTCCCGCCGCCTCGGGAAGCTCCTCCGCCGAGCCCGCGGCCCCGGTACCGGAAGCCCCGGCCCGCACCTCACCGCTGCCCGCGGCCCCGGCCTCGACCGTGCCGACCTCGGCCGTCTCCGTCTTGGGGGCCTTCACCTTGGGGGCCTCCGGCGCGGAGGTACCGGCCTTGGACGTACCGGCCTCGGCCGCACCGCCCTCCCCCCGCTCCTGCCGGGCGGCGTTGCGGGCCAGGCGCCGCAACGCGTCGGCGGCCCGGGCGTACGCCGCGGGCGTGGGCGCGTCGGATGCCGTCGGCCGCTCGGCCTCCGCAACGTCCGCACCGTCCTCGGCCGGGGCCGCGGCCTCCAGGGCGAGCAGGCGGCGGCCCTCCAGGGCACTGGCGCGCTCGGTCTCGGCGGTGGCGTAGCGGCGGAGCAGTTCGGCGTGCTCGCTGCGCAGGCGCGCCAGCTCGGCCCGCTTGGCGCGTAGCTTGGTGTCCAGAGCGGCGCGGATCTCGCGGGACTCCTCCACGTCCGATTCCAGATCCGCTATACGCTCCTCGGTCTTCCACTCCTCGCGGCTGCGTGCCTTCGTCAGCTCGGCCACGCGCTTGCCGGCCGACCGGTCCCAGGCGCGCAGCAGGACGGCACCGCCGGTCGCGGCGGCTGCCGCGCCGCCGGCGAGGACCCGCTGCACCAGGTCGTCGCCGACGAACCAGGCACCGGCGGCGCAGGCAAGGGACGCACCGGCGATCGAGACGGGAGGAAGAAGCCGGTGCAGGGGTGGTGATTGGCGGTGGCGTCCTCGTGGCATGGCCTGAAACTTACCGTGCGTTCGAGGCACATGGGGCCTCGCACGCCGATCCGTTTCGAGGCGGTTACTTCTTCGTCAGTCCCTTGGACTCCAAATAGGCGGTCGCCACATCCACCGGCTTCTTCCGCTCCGCGTCGACCTCGCGGTTCACGTTGATCAGATCATCGGTGGTGAGCACACTCGTGAGCTTGCCGAGCGCCGTCGCTATCTCCTTGTCGCCGGCGCTCTTGGCATTCACCACGGGCAGCACATTGTCGGCGTTCTGGAGCTTCTTGTCGTCGGCCAGCAGCACCAGTCCGAAGTTGTCGAGCGTGGCGTCGGTGGTCGTGGTGAGCACCAGTTGGTCGGTGCCGTCCTTGACGGCCTGCTTGGCCTGCGTGGTGCCCACGCCCTTGGGATCGATGGCCGTGACGTCGATCCCGTAGGTCTTCTCCAGGCCCGGCTTGCAGAAGACCCGGGTCTCGCACTCCTCGCCGGCCGCGAGCCTGACCTTCTGCCGGGACCGGCCGAGGTCGGAGAGCGTTTTGAGCTTGTACCGCTCGGCGAATTCCTTCGTCACCGCGAAGGCGTTCTGGTCCGTGGCCGCGCCCGCCGGCAACACCTTCAGCCCGCGCGGTTCGGCCAGCTTCTTCAATGCCGCGACCGTCGTGTCGGCGTCACTGGAAGCGACCGGCTTCGGGTTGGGACCGTTCTTCTTCGCGTTCAGGAATTCGGCGAGAGTGGAGGCGTATTCCGGGACCACGTCGATCTGGCCCTTCTCCAGCGCCGGTTCGTACAGCTCGCGATTGGCCAGCGTCTGTACGGACGTCTTGTATCCCGCATCCGAAAGGATCTTGGAATACATCTCGGCCAGCACCTTGGACTCGGTGAACCCCGCCGAGCCTATGACGATCTCGCCTTTGCCTCCCGAGGCACCGCTCTTGTCACCGCCCTTGCTTTCCAGGCTTTCGCCGCCGCAGGCCGTCAGGCCGGTCGCCAGCGCGAGCACCGTGCCGGCCACGACCGCGGTGCGCGCCGTACGCGTTTTCTTGATCATCGGATGCTTGATCATCGGATTCACCGTCCAGGGAAGAGGGAGGGAGAGGGATCGTTCAGCCTTATGACGTACGTGGTGGTGCGGCGCTGGTGGAGACGGCACGGGGAAGGCGGCCGGGCGGCAGCCGCGTGCGGCGGCCGGCACCGGGACGGACGAACCGGGCCGGACGCACCCGAGGAGGTCCCGGAACCGGTCGCGGCCGGGAGCCGCCCCGGCCACCAGCGCGGGCGCCTCTCCCCCGCACGCCGCCTCGGCCACCCGTGCTACTTCCCCCGTCGGGCGGCCCGGACACGGCAGCCGCCCCGGTCAGGCGAGCTTCCCCACCGCGGCCACGTCGGCGCCCGCCTCGGCGGGGCGCCCAGGGCCCGGCCGGGAGTCGTCGCCGCGGCGGCGCGCCCGGTTCCGGCGGTGGCCGCGCATCGGGTCGCACAACCGGTCCACCACCACCAGCAGGCCCTCCACGACCAGCGCCAGCACCGCCACCAGCACCGCGCCGGCCACCACTTGCGCGGTGTCGTAGTTGCCGAACCCGGCGGTGATGATCCGGCCCAGGCCCCCGCCGCCGGCCAGTGCGGCGAGTGTGGTCGTGGCCACCACCTGGACCGTCGCCGAGCGCAGGCCCGTCATGATCAGGGGGTAGGCGAGCGGCAGTTCCACGCGCAGGAGGAGCTGACGGCCCGACATGCCCATGCCGCGGGCGGCCTCCACCACATCGCGGTCGGCCTCGCGCATCCCGACGTAGGCGTTGGTGAGCAGGGGCGGCACCGCGAACAGCACCAGAGCGATGATCGTCGGCCAGTCGCCCGCCGTCCCCAGCGGACTGATCGTCAGCAGGACCAGGACGGCGAAGGTGGGCACCGCCCGCCCGACGTTGGAGATGTTGACCGCCAGCGCCCCGCCCTTGCCGATGTGGCCCAGGTACAGGGCGAGGGGCAGCGCTATCAGGCAGGAGATCAGCAGACACAGGCCGCTGAGGTAGAGGTGCTCGGTGAGCCGGTGTCCGACCCCTTTCTCACCCGCCCAGTTGGCCGATGTCGTGAGCCACTGCCACGCACCCGTGATCGCGTCCATCGCGTCAGGCCACCGCCTTCCTCGCCCGCTGCCCGCGCCGTGCACGGGACTTCGCCCGCGCCTGCGCGCGTACCCAGGGGGTCAGCAGCCGCTGCAAGCCCGTCAGCAGCAGGTCCGCGACCACCGCCAGCAGCACACACAGCACCGACGCCGTGAGCACCTCCGCCTTGAAGAACGACTCCAGGCCGCTGGATATGAGGTTCCCCAGGCCGCCGTACCCGACGACGGTGCCGATCGTCGTCATGGCGACCGTCGAGACCGTGGCGATGCGCAGCCCGGCCATCACCGCGGGCAGGGCGAGCGGCAGCTCCACCCCGAACAGGAGCTTGGCGGGGCCGTACCCCATGCCGCGCGCCGCCTCGCGGACGTCCTCGGGGACGGCTTCCAGCCCGGCGAGGATGTTCCGCACCAGGATGGTCAGCGAATACAGCACCAGGCCCGTGACCACCACCGACGCCGACACCCCGAACACCGGCGTGAGCAGGGCGAACATCGCCAGCGACGGCACGGTGTAGAGGATCGTCGTCAGCCCCAGGACCGGCCCCGCGGCGCTCCGCCGGCGCCGGGCGATCAGCGCCAGCGGAAAGGCGACCAGCAGGCCGATGACCACCGAGGCGGCCGTGATCCCCACGTGCTGGACGGTGGCGTCCAGCAGCTCATGGCCGCGTGTACGGACGTACTCGCCGCAGATCCAGTCGTTCGCCTGGAGACAGCTCTGCGCCGCCATCCGCGGTCACCTCCCCCGACCTGTCGCTCACCAATTCGGTGACTGTCTGCGACCCTATCTCCCAGCACTGACAATCGACCCGACCCGCCGTTCACCGACACCCGCTCCTCCGGAAAGGGAGCCTTCCCCCAGCAGGACCGCGACGGGACCCACCGGCGGACCCGTGACAGGACCGGTACAGGAACGATGCCGAACCCGGTGCCGGCCCCGTTCGGCCCCGCCGCCCGCCCGTCCCGGGACCTCGTCCACGGAACATCCCGACGGACCGACGGACCGACGGACCGTCCGGCCCCGGACCGCCAGGATCCGGAGCACCCGGACCACCCGGCCCACGAGCCGCCCGGGACTCCGGACGGCCCCCGGGCCGGAGCCCCGCCGCGCGTCCCGCACCGGAAGTCCTCCCGCACCCGGAAGCCCTCCCGCGGCCGGCGCCCCGCGCCGTGAGCCCCGTCCGACGGAAGCACGCCCCGTCCGACGAAGCTCCCGCACGAAGGAAGAGGGCGGGTGACGCGCGGATGACGCCCGGGTGCCCGTCCCGTATGGGGGAGCCATGATCCGTTTCGAGCACGTCACCAAGAGCTACGCGGACGGCACCGTCGCCGTCGACGACCTCTCCTTCGAGGTGGCGGCGGGCGAACTCGTCACGCTCGTCGGGCCGTCGGGCTGCGGCAAGACGACCACCATGAAGATGGTCAACCGGCTCATCGAACCGACCAGCGGCCACATATATCTCGACGGTACGGACATATCCACGATCGATCCGGTCGAACTGCGCCGCCGGATCGGTTACGTCATCCAGCAGGTCGGTCTCTTCCCGCACAAGACCGTGCTGGACAACACCGCCACCGTCCCGCACCTCCTCGGCTGGCCCCGCAAGAAGGCCCGCGACCGGGCCGCCGAGCTGCTGGAACTGGTCGGGCTGGACCCGTCCCAGTACGGCGACCGGTACCCCGACCAGCTCTCCGGCGGCCAGCGGCAGCGCGTCGGCGTGGCCCGCGCGCTCGCCGCCGACCCGCCGGTCCTCCTCATGGACGAGCCGTTCGGCGCGGTGGACCCGGTCGTCCGCGAACACCTCCAGACGGAGTTCCTGCGGCTCCAGTCCGCGCTGCACAAGACCGTCCTGTTCGTCACCCACGACATCGAGGAGGCCGTCCGCCTCGGCGACCGCATCGCCGTGTACGGGGAGGGGCGCGTCGAGCAGTTCGACACTCCGGCGACGGTGCTGGGCGCGCCGGCCACCCCGTACGTCGCCGAGTTCGTCGGCACGGACCGCGGGCTCAAGCGGCTGTCGGTCACCCCGATCGAGCGCGGCGACCTCGAACTTCCGCCGGTCGTCCACCTCGACGACACCGTGGGCCGGGCCACCGCCCGGATGGCCGCCGACGACTCCCCCTGGGCCGTCGTCCTGGACGCCGAGGACCAGCTCCACGGCTGGGTCTCGGCGGCGACGCTGTCGGGCCTGGACCGGACGGGGACTCAGGGCACCGTCCGCGAGCACGCCCGCCGCATGGACGCGTGGCTGCCCCTGGGCGCGCCCCTGAAGCAGGCGTTCAGCACGATGCTCCAGTACGACGCCGGGTGGATCGCCGTGCTGGACGGCGACCGCTTCCTCGGCGTCCTCACCCCCACGCGCCTGCACGAGGCGCTGCGCCGCTCCACGGCCGCCGACGCCGGGCGCATCACGCGCGCGGAGGTGGAGCTGGAGACGATCCGCAACGCCTGAGGGCCACGGGGGACGGACGGCGCCACGCGGGCCCGCGACCAGCGGGCCCGACGGGCCGGGCCCGTCCACGCGAACGGCACGACACGGGCCCGCCGACCGGGCGCCTGTAGACGGACAGGGCGACGCCGACACGCCGCCCGGGAAGCCCCCCGCCCCGGCTACGCCCTCGCCCCTGCCTCGTCGTCGTCCTCGGGAAGCTTGCAGACGCGTTCCAGGAAGAGGGCCGCCGCGACCACGGCCGCCCCGGCGACCACCGACAGCCCCGCGTAGATCGCCTGGTCCCGGCGGGCGTTCACGTCCAGGCCCGCCGTCAGCAGGAAGACGCCGACCCCGCCGTAGAGGCCGGACACCAGCGCCGCCACCAGGGCGCTGGCCTGGCCGAAGACCACGGCGCGGGCGGCGACCAGCGGGTCGACGCCCTTGGCGCCCGCCCGGCGCTCGCGCTGCGCGCGCAGCCGGGACCGCAGCGAGAGCGCGGTGGCCGCGAGCACCGCGGCGATCAGCGCGAGGACGATGGGCGCGGCCACCGGCACGCCGGGCAGCGTGCCGAAGGCGTCCCACAACCGGGCGCCCGCCCACGCCAGTACGCCGGCCACCACGAACAGCCCGACCAGCACCTTGATGCGTAGCTGCTTCACCGAGCGCTCGCCTCGCCCCTCATCTCGCCCACTCACTCCCACGGCCCGCGCCGTGCGCACCGGGGCGTACCGCCCCTGACGGTCGTATCACCGACCGGCGCCGGCGGCACCCGCAGTGCCCAACGACTACTCCGGCAGCCGCAGTTCCAGGTCCACGCGCGGGACCACGCCGGCCCGGTCGACGCCGGCCAGCAGCCCGGCGACCGCGCCGCGTCCCGGAACCTCGGCCTCCGGGTCCACGTCGTGCCAGGGCACCAGCACGAACGCGCGCTCGTGCGCCCGCGGGTGGGGCAGCGTCAGCGTCGGATCCTCGGAGACGACGTCCTGGTAGGCGACGATGTCCACGTCGAGCGTGCGCGGGCCCCACCGCTCGTCGCGCACCCGCTCGAAGGCCTCCTCGATGGCGTGCCCGCGCTCCAGCAGGGAGTCCGGCGGCAGCGTCGTCTTGATCAGCACCACCGCGTTGTAGTACGTGGGCTGGGTGCCGGGCTCGACGCCCCACGGCTCGGTCTCGTACACCGGGGAGACGGCCTTCACCCGCAGGCCGGGGGTGTCCTCCAGCGCGTCGACGGCGCCTTGGAGGGTCTCCAGGCGGTTGCCGAGGTTGCTGCCGAGCGAGATCACCGCCTGTTTGGGGTTGGAGAGCGTCACATCCGCGGCGTCGACCCGCGCCACCACGGAGGCGGGCACCGGCTGCACGGTCGGGTCACTGCTGGTCATACTCGGCTCCGGGTGATGGTGATGGTCACGTCGTCAAAGGGGACGGTGATCGGGGCGTCCGGCTTGTGGACCACCACCTCGACCTCCTGCACCCCCTCGTGCTTGAGACACTGATGGGCGATCCGCTCCGCGAGCGTCTCGATGAGGTCCACCGGCTCGCCCTCGACGACGGCGACGACCTCCTCCGCCACGACGCCGTAGTGGACGGTCTTCGCGAGATCGTCCGTCGCCGCCGCCGGGCGGGTGTCCAGACCCAGCACCAGGTCCACGATGAAGGTCTGGCCCTCCTCGCGTTCCCGGGGGAAGACCCCGTGGTGCCCACGGGCCTTCAGCCCACGCAGCGCGACACGATCCACGCGAATCACACTCCCACTGATCCCATTGGCACCTCTGGTACCACTGATCCTCGGCATTCCGGGCAAGCACCGGATATCGTCCGGCACACCGTCCCATCATCGAATCTACCTGCGAGCACTGACAGCACTCGCTCACGGGGGCTATGGACAGGGCGTCGTACGGCTGCTAGAAGCGCACGGGGCGGCGTCCGCGCGGCTTCTTCCCCGCGCTCGCTTCCCCCACCCCTACCCGGTGACCACTTGGCTCGAACGGGTGGGTTTGGCGCAACGTGAAGCCGTTCACCCGGGCCCGCGCCGCCCCGGCACCCGGCTCCGGCGCACCACGTCCGGACAGCGCGCCGACCACCGCCCCGGCGCTCGGCACCCCTGCCCCGGCGCTCGGCACCCACGCCCCGGCGCCCGGCCGCGGCACCCCGCCACCCCGGCCCACCGCGCGCCGACACCGGCCCGCGGCGCGCCCCTCACCCGGCGACCGGCCCGCCCGCTCCTGTCCCGCCGTCCTCGTCACCGTCCGGCCCGCCGTCCAAGCCGTCCAAGCCGTCCAAGCCATCCACGCCGTCCACGCCGTCCTCGTCCCGCTCGGCCAGCACCGGGGAGCCGTGGTGTGACCACACCCGCCAGCCCTCCTCCGTGCGCCGGAAGACGTTGGTGGCGACGACCATCTGGCCGATCAGCGGCCCCACCGAGCCGTCCTCCTCGGCCGGGCCGCCGCTGAGGATGTTCTCGGTGCAGGTCACCAGCGCCGTGTCCCCCATGACGTCGATCTCCACGTCCGTCAGGAAGAACTGGATGTACTCGGTGTTCGCCATGATCAGGGCGTACGAGCGCAGGACCTCCCCGCGCCCGCGCAGCACCGGCCACCCCGGATGCACCACGCTCACCTGGCCGTCCAGCCACAGGGCGGACATCGCCTCGTGATCGCCGCGCTCCATGGCCTCGTACAAGGCGGTGTTCGCCTGCTCGACCAGTTCGACGTCGGTACGTGGACTCACACCGCTCCCTCTACGGCGCGGGCCACCCGCACCGCGTCCGCACTCGCCCGGACCTCATGGACCCGCACCGCCCAGGCACCGTCCCGGGCCGCCAGCGCCGACACCGCCGCCGTGGCGGCGTCCCGCTCGCGGGCCGGCGGCGGGGTGTTCCCCTCGCCGCCCGCCAGCACCCTTCCCAGGAACCGTTTCCGCGAAGCGGCCACCAGCAGCGGACGGCCCAGCGCCCGCAGCCGGTCCAGCCGCGCCAGCAGGGCCAGGTCGTGCTCGGCGGCCTTGGCGAACCCCAGCCCCGGGTCGATCACGATCCGCTCGGCGTCGATGCCCCCGGCCACCGCGTGGTCCATGCTCCGGGCCAGTTCGTCGACGACCTCCGCGACCACGTCCTGGTAGACGGCGCGGTTGTTCATGTCGATGGACTGGCCGCGCCAGTGCATCACCACGAACGGGACGCCGGCCGCGGCCACCACCGGCACCATCGCCGGGTCGGCGGCGCCCGCGCTCACGTCGTTGACCAGCCGCGCGCCGGCCGCCACCGCCCGCTCGGCGACCGAGGCCCGCATGGTGTCGACGGAGACCACGACCCCGGCCGCGGCCAGCTCGCGCACGACGGGGATCACCCGGCGCAGTTCCTCGTCCTCGTCCACCCGCGCGGCCCCCGGGCGGGTCGACTCGCCTCCCACGTCCACCAGGTCCGCGCCCTGCGCGACCAGGTCGAGGCCGTGCTTGACGGCGAGCTCGGTGTCGAACCACCGCCCGCCGTCCGAGAAGGAATCGGGCGTCACGTTGACCACGCCCATCACCGCGCAGCGGTCCCAGTCCGGAAGTCCGGCCACCCGGCCGCGCAACGTACTCATACGCCCAGACTAGGCGCCCCCAGGAGGGACGCCGCGCGCGGCGCCGGGTCCGGTCCCGGGGATCACGGGTGCGTGGGACGCGCGCGGGCCGGGGGCCTGCGGACGAGTCCCCCGGCCCGGTCGGTATGGACGAGTTCCCCGGTCCGCACGGACGAGTAGGTCCCCGGCCCGTCGTACGCACGGCACCCCGGCCCATCCCGCCGAGCCGCCCTTACGCCACCCGCTCCACCGTCTCCCGCCCCACGGGCGCCGCCTCCGGCGTGTGCGCGCACGGCTGCGGCTCGGCGGGACGGCGGCGGCGCAGCAGGCGCGGCAGCCGCAGTTCCAGGTAGCCCTCGGCCTGGAGCGCCGCCAGGCCGATGCGCGGGATGTCGCGGGTGTTGCGGAAGACCACGTAGCGCGGCTCCCAGCGCGGCTGGAACTTGTCGTTGAACTTGTACAGCGACTCGATCTGGTACCAGCGCGACAGGAACAGCAGCAGGCCGCGCCAGACGCGGGTGATCGGCCCGGCGCCCAGCTTCTCGCCGCGGGCCAGGGAGGAGCGGAAGACCGCGAAGTTCAGCGAGACCCGCTCGATCCGCAGGTCCGGGGCGGCCTGGAGGGTGGCGACGATCAGCAGCTCGTTCATGCCGGGGTCGGCGGAGCGGTCGCGGCGCATCAGTTCCAGGGAGATGCCGTCGGTGCCCCAGGGGACGAAGTGCTGCATGGCCTTGAGGTCGCCGAACGGGCCCGCCTCCTGGCCCTCGGCGGGCTCCTGGTGGGCGGTGGCGATGACCGCGTCCCCGTCGGTGACGGCGTCGATGCGGCCCAGGGCCATGGAGAAGCCGCGCTCGGTCTCGGTGTCCCGCCAGGCGTTCGCGGCCTTCTGGACGCGCGCCAGCTCCTCCGGGTCCAGGTCGCGCACCCGGCGGACCTTGGTGTGGTAGCCGTTGCGCTCGATGCGCTTGACCATCTGCCGGACGTTGCGCATGGCGCGTCCGCCGAGCGTGAAGCCGGGGACGTCCACCACGGCCTCGTCGCCGAGCTCCAGCGCGTCCATGCCGGTCTCGCGGGTCCACACCTGGCCGCCCGTCTCGCTGCACCCGGTGACGGCCGGCGTCCAGGAGTGCGCCCGCGCCTCCTCCATGAAGCGCTCGATGGCGCCCGGCCACGCCTCCACGTCGCCGATCGGGTCGCCGCTGGCGAGCATGACGCCGGATATCACCCGGTAGCAGACGGCGGCCTTGCCGGACGGGGAGAACACCACGCCCTTGTCGCGGCGGAGCGCGAAGTACCCGAGGGAGTCCCGGCCGCCGTGCTTGGCGAGCAGTTCGCGCAGGCGCGCCTCGTCGTCCCCGGTGAGCCGGGAGGCCGGGCGCTCGGGCCGGAAGGCCAGGTAGGCGGTGGTGCAGACGGTCAGCAGGCCGAGGGCGCCGAGCGAGTAGCCGACGGTGTAGTCGACGTTGTGGGTATAGCGCAGGGGACCTTCGAAGCCGAAGAGGCCCCACAGGACGTGCTTGGTCCGCGCCCAGAACGCCGGGTCTCCGACGATCTTGTGCGGGTGCGAGTTGACGATCACCAGGCCCAGGCCGAAGCTGACGCCGCCCAGCACGACGAAGTTCGCCAGCGCCTTCCAGCGGCTGCGCGGGTCGGGCAGCGCGGAGAACTGCTTCCGGTGCCACACCAGGAAGACCAGCAGCGCCAAGGAGAACGCCGCGCCGACCACGGAATGCCGGTACACCAGGTGCGCGGCCATGCCCACGGGCAGCAGGGCCACGGCCGCGACCCAGGCGCGGCGCTTACGCCGTTTGAGGCCGTGGGCGAGCAGCAGGAGCAGGATGCCGACGACAATGGAGGCGGCGGCTGCCAGCGGGCTCACCGCCCCGGGCAGCACCTCCGCCAGGGCGTGCATCCGGCTGTGCCGGAAACGAGGGAAGACGCCCGCCGCGAGGTTCAGCAGGCCCACGAGCACGCCCGCGGTGCCGACCAGCGGCGGGACGGATTCCGGGCGCGGACCGCGCAGCCACCGTGGCCGACCCCACGCAACCTTTGCGGACTTTTCGCCATCTAGCCTGTCAGACATTACCTTCCCGTCGCCCCAGTCGAGAGAACGTGCGACCAACGTCGCGGCATCTGGACATTTAGCGCCCTGTATGACGGCGTAACAGGGCCCCGGGTTCCAGTCGCGGCACGGATGGACCGGCCGCCCGGAAGAAAGCACGTCATGGGTCTCACCAGCAATAAGGTGCTGCTCCTGGCCGTCATCGTGGCCGTGGCACTGTTCGGCTTGACGATCTGGCTCTGGCCACGGCTCTCCCGCCAGGGCTGGCGCCCCATCCTCGGCCGGATCGGCCTGCTGCTGGCCACCCAGCTCTCCCTGTTCGCCTCCGTCGGCCTGCTCGCCAACAACGCCTTCGGTTTCTACGCCTCCTGGGCCGACCTGTTCGGCCAGGAACAGGAGCCGGGCGTGGTGACGAACTACGAGACGGGTCCGGACGGCACCAAACTGAAGATGCTGGGCACCCAGCACGTCAGCGTCCCCGGCGGCTCCAGACCGCACGTCGGCGGCCGGATCGACAAGGTGCTGGTCAGCGGCGAACGATCCAAGATCGCGAGCCCGGCCTACGTGTACCTGCCGCCCCAGTACTTCCAGCCCGCCTACGCGGGGAAGAAGTTCCCGGCCGCGGTGGTGCTGACCGGCTACCCGGGCACCGCCGAGGCCCTCTACAAGAAGCTGCACTTCCCCCAGACCCAGCACGACCTGCTGCGGGACGGCAAGATGAAGCCGACCATACTGGTGATGATGCGGCCGACCGTCGCGCCCCCGCGCGACACCGAGTGCATGGACATCCCCGGCGGCCCGCAGACCGAGACGTTCTTCACGCAGGACCTGCGCAAGGACCTCGCCGGCCACTACCGGATCGGGGAGCGCCCCGAGAACTGGGGCATCGTCGGCGACTCCACCGGCGGCTACTGCGCCCTGAAGCTCACCATGCGGCAGCCCCACGCCTTCTCCACCGCCGTGGCCCTCTCCGGCTACTACAAAGCGCCGATCGACCCCACCACCGGCGACCTCTTCGGCGGCAGCGCGCAGCGCGAGCGCGAGAACAACCTCATGTGGCGGCAGAAGCACCTGCCCGCGCCCCGCGTGAACCTGCTCGTCACCAGCAGCAAGCAGGGCGAGTCGAACTACAACGACACGCTGCGGTTCATTCGCCACACGAAGTCGCCCACGCGTATCTCGTCGATCATCCTCGACAGTGGTGGGCACAACTTCAACACGTGGCGGCGGGAGATACCGGCGGCGCTGGCGTGGCTCAGCGAGCATCTGAAGGCGTGAGTGCTGGGGCCGACGGCGGGTGATCTTGGGACCCGGTGAACGCCGGAGGCGTTGTCCTCAAACGCCGGACGGGCTTGAATGTGCCGGGTTGCGGCCCACCACCGGCGCGCGTCGATGCTTTCGGGGCCGAGCCCGCCATTTCCAGCCCGTCCGGCGTTTGAGGACACAGTGACGGGAGCGGCGACAAGCCGCGGTCTCGCGGCCGAGGACGCAGGCAAACGACCCGCACATCTCGGTCCGAACCCGCCATCCCCAGCCCGTCCGGCGCTTGAGGACACCCCGGCGAGCGCGAGTACGGGCTCGGGGGCGGACGGCGGGTGATCTCGGGGCCCGGCGAACGCCGGAGGCGTTGTCCTCAAACGCCGGACGGGCTGGGTTTTGCGGGCCCGGCCCGATGGCAGACAGCTATCGGGCCAGGCCCTCCACACACGGGCACAGCCCCGGAAAACGACCCCTACCGCGCCAGAATCAGGCTCATCGCCTCGGCCCGCGTCGCCACGTCGCGGAGCTGGCCGCGAACGGCGGAGGTCGTGGTCTTGGCGCCGGGCTTGCGGATGCCGCGCATGGACATGCACATGTGCTCGCACTCGATCACCACGATCACGCCGCGCGGCTCCAGGATCTCCATCAGGGAGTCCGCTATCTGCGTGGTCAGACGTTCCTGCACCTGCGGGCGGCGGGCGTAGACGTCCACCAGCCGGGCCAGCTTGGACAGGCCGGTGATCTTGCCGTCCGCCGACGGGATGTACCCGACGTGCGCCACGCCGTGGAAGGGCACAAGATGGTGCTCACAGGTGCTGAACACCTCGATGTCCCGCACCAGCACCATTTCGTCGTGGCCCAGGTCGAACGTGGTGGTCAGGACGTCCTCGGGGCGCTGGCGCAGCCCCGCGAATATCTCCTTGTACGCGCGGGCGACCCGCGCCGGGGTCTCCAGCAGGCCCTCGCGGTCCGGGTCCTCGCCCACGGCGAGAAGCAGCTCGCGCACGGCGTCCGCGGCACGCTTCTCGTCGAACTCGCCGATCGTGCTGTCGCCGGTCAGCGTCACCGGGTCGGTCATCTCGTGCCTCGTTCCTGTCGCGCCGCACCCACGCGGAAATCGAAAAACCGCGCCCCCCAGGCTAAAACCTGGGGGGCGCGGTATTCATTCCGGGTCCATCGGGGCCCGTCCGTCACAGGAGCCCTCGCAAGCGAGGCCCTGCCGCGGGGATCAGCTCTCCGGGCGGGTGTCCTCCGGGGCGGACGACTCGGCGCGGTCCGCGGAGGCGCCGGAGACGGGGCCCGAGCCGTTGGCCGGGGTCAGCTCCTTGGGGGAGAGCACCGGCGGGCGGGTGGAGGGCGTGCGGCGCGAGGAGCCGGTCCACGCCGGGCGGGCCGGGCGCTTCACGATGTGCTTGAAGATCTCGGCGATCTCCTCCTTGTTCAGCGTCTCCTTCTCCAGGAGCGCCAGCACGAGGTTGTCCAGCACGTCGCGGTTCTCGACGAGGATCTCCCACGCCTCGTTGTGCGCGGTCTCGATGAGCTTCTTGACCTCTTCGTCGACCAGGGCCGCGACCTCTTCGGAGTAGTCGCGCTGGTGGCCCATCTCACGGCCGAGGAACGGCTCGGAGTTGTCCGAACCGAACTTGATCGCGCCCAGCCGCTCGGTCATGCCGTACTGCGTGACCATGGCGCGCGCGGTGGCGGTGGCCTTCTCGATGTCGTTCGCGGCGCCCGTGGTCGGGTCGTGGAAGACCAGTTCCTCGGCCGCCCGGCCGCCCAGCATGTAGGCGAGCTGGTCGAGCATCTCGTTGCGCGTGGTGGAGTACTTGTCCTCGTCGGGGAGGACCATGGTGTAGCCCAGGGCCCGGCCTCGGGACAGGATCGTGATCTTGTGGACCGGGTCGGAGTTCGGGGAGGCCGCCGCGACCAGGGCGTGTCCGCCCTCGTGGTACGCGGTGATCTTCTTCTCCTTGTCCGACATGATCCGGGTCCGCTTCTGCGGACCGGCGACCACGCGGTCGATCGCCTCGTCCAGGAACTTGTTGTCGATCAGCTTCTTGTCGCTGCGGGCCGTGAGCAGCGCGGCCTCGTTCAGGACGTTGGAGAGGTCGGCACCGGTGAACCCGGGGGTCCGCTTGGCGACGGCCGTCAGGTCGACGTCCGGGGCGACCGGCTTGCCCTTCTGGTGGACCTTGAGGATCTCCAGGCGGCCCTGCATGTCCGGGCGGTCCACGGCGATCTGCCGGTCGAAGCGGCCGGGGCGCAGCAGCGCCGGGTCCAGGATGTCCGGGCGGTTGGTGGCGGCGATCAGGATGACGCCGCCCTTGACGTCGAAGCCGTCCATCTCGACCAGGAGCTGGTTCAGCGTCTGCTCGCGCTCGTCGTGGCCGCCGCCCAGGCCCGCGCCGCGGTGCCGGCCGACCGCGTCGATCTCGTCGACGAAGACGATGGCCGGAGCGTTCGCCTTGGCCTGCTCGAAGAGGTCGCGGACACGGGAGGCGCCGACACCGACGAACATCTCGACGAAGTCCGAGCCGGAGATGGAGTAGAACGGCACGCCCGCCTCGCCCGCGACGGCGCGCGCGAGCAGCGTCTTGCCCGTTCCGGGCGGGCCGTACAGCAGCACGCCCTTGGGGATCTTGGCGCCGACGGCCTGGAACTTCGCGGGCTCCTGGAGGAACTCCTTGATCTCCTGGAGCTCCTCGACCGCCTCGTCCGACCCGGCGACGTCCGCGAACGTCGTCTTCGGGGTGTCCTTGGTGATCAGCTTCGCCTTCGACTTCCCGAAGTTCATCACCCGGGAGCCGCCGCCCTGCATCTGGTTCATCAGGAACAGGAAGACGACGACGATGAGCACGAAGGGCAGCAGCGAGAGCAGCACCCCGACGAAGGGGTTCTGCTTCGAGGGCGAGACGGTGTAGCCGTCCTTGATCTGGCCGGTCTGGTACTTGGACTGGAGGTCCTTGGCCAGCGCGGTGCCCTGGTCGCCGATGTAGCTCGCCTGGATCTTGTTGGAGCCATCGATCTTGTTGTCGCCCGAGAGCTCAACCTTGATCTTGTTCTCGTCCCCGGTCGTCAGCTCGGCGGACTTCACCTTGTTGTCACTGATCGCCTTGACGACCTGACCGGTGTCCACCGTTTTGTAGCCGCCGGACGAGCCGACGACCTGCATCAACACGACCACGGCGAGGACGGCCAGCACGATCCACATGACCGGCCCACGGAAGTATCGCTTCACGTCCATCCATACGGAGCCTTTGGGCCCCGTCCCTCCTGCCACAGTGAGGCACAACAGCCCTGCGGAGGGCTGGTCGTGCGTACGGTGTATTACTGGCCCGAAAAAAGACTGACCTTCGGACGGTACCCCAGCATTGTCGCCCGACGCCGCCGCCCACGGTTAACAATCCCGCCTTCCCCTGCTCCAACGGCGGGAAACCGCAAGAGGTTCCCGCCGCGGAGCGGTGCCGGGCCCAGCCCCGGCCGCCCGAAGGCCGCCGGTCGGCGCCCTACCAGGCGCCTGACAGGGGCGCCGGGAGGCGCCCCGTACGCGCCTCAGCCGCCGTAGACGTGCGGCGCCAGCGTGCCGACGAAGGGCAGGTTGCGGTACTTCTCCGCGAAGTCCAGGCCGTACCCGACGACGAACTCGTTGGGGATGTCGAAGCCGATCCACTTCACGTCGATGGCCACCTTGGCCGCCTCCGGCTTGCGCAGCAGCGTGCAGACCTCCAGCGAGGCCGGCTCGCGCGAGCCGAGGTTGGACAGCAGCCAGGACAGCGTCAGACCGGAGTCGATGATGTCCTCGACGATCAGGACGTGCTTGCCCTTGATGTCCGTGTCCAGGTCCTTGAGGATGCGGACCACACCGGAGGACTGGGTGCCCGCGCCGTACGAGGACACGGCCATCCAGTCCATCGTGACGGGGTTGGACAGCGCGCGCGCGAGGTCCGCCATCACCATCACCGCGCCCTTGAGGACACCGACGATGAGCAGGTCCTTGCCCGCGTACTCCGCGTCGATCTTCGCGGCCAGCTCCGCCAGCTTCGCGTCGATCTCTTCTTTGGTGATGAGCACCGACTGAAGGTCGGCGCCCATGTCCTTGTCGTCCACCCGTGCCACTCTCGCTCGGTTCGGTGTCATGAGACTCACGAGGCAGGGCGATCGGGTACGGACTCAGCCCTGCCGAATCACCAGTTTGCCACCCTGCCGTCGCACACCCACGCGCCCGGGGAGGTTGATGGCCCGCTGCCCGCGCCACGCGGTGATCAGCCGGTCCACCTCCTCGATGTGCCGGGCGAACAGCGAACCGGCCGGTGCGCCGGCCCGGATGACGGCCCGGCGCAGCACCCGGCGGCGCACCGCACGGGGCAGCGCGTACAGGGCCGTGACGTCCAGGGCGCCGCGGTCGTCGAAGACCGTGGGCTCCGCGGCGTCCGCCCAGGCGTCCAGGGCGTCGGCGTCGTCGCGGGAGAGCTGGGCGGTGCGGGCCAGCGCGGCCACCACGCCCTTGCCGAGCGCCTTCTCCAGCGCGGGCAGGCCCTCGTGGCGCAGCCGGGACCGGGTGTAGACGGGGTCGGCGTTGTGCGGGTCGTCCCACACGGGCAGCGACTGGATCAGGCACGCCTTGCGGGCGGTCTGGCGGTCCAGTTCCAGGAAGGGGCGGCGGTATCGGCCCTCGCGGCCGGCGACCGCGGCCATGCCGGAGAGCGAACGGGTGCCGGAGCCGCGGGCCAGCCCCAGCAGCACCGTTTCAGCCTGGTCGTCACGGGTGTGGCCGAGGAGGATCGCGGCGGCGCCGAGGCGGTCGGCGGCGGCGTCCAGCGCGGCGTACCGCGCCTCGCGGGCGGCGGCCTCCGGCCCGCCCTCCTTGCCGACCTCGACCCGCACCGCCTCCACGGGATCCAGCCGCAGCGCGCGCAACCGCAGCGCGACCTCGGCGGCCCTGAGGTCGGAGCCGTCCTGGAGGCCGTGGTCCACCGTGATGCCCCCGGCCCGCACCCCGAGCTTGGGGGCCTCGAAGGCCAGGGCGGAGGCGAGCGCCATGGAGTCCGCGCCGCCGGAACAGGCGACGAGGACCAGCGGCGGCCCCTCGGGGCCGGGCGCCGGAGCGCCCGCGCGGGCGGCGGCGCCGGCCGAGGGGGGCGCGCCGGGCGGGGACGGAGGGGTGTCCGGGCCCGGCGCGCCACCGGCCGCGGCCAGGTGCGCGAGCGGGGCGGGGTGGTGGTTCAGGACGTCGTGCAGGACGCGGCGGACCGCCAGACGTATCGCGGCGACCGCGGGATGGGGACCCATGTCCGTTTCCAATCGTTCAACTGGGGAGTGCCTCGGGCCGGAGACGGCAATTCCGTCACGGAGAGTGCCTAAATGGTGACAGAGACGAGCGGTTCCCTGAGCATCGCACGCCTATCCCTCGGTCACGGTCCCTCAGAAGAGTGATTGAGGGTGCTTTTTCCGGTCGAACGGGGTGCCCGGCCTGCGACGCCGCCTTACGGTGCCCCGTCGGCCTTGCGGTGCACCCGCGCGACCCAGTCCGCCGGTTTGGCGATCTCCTGCTTCGTCGGCAGCGTGTTCGGCGATGTCCACACGCGGTTGAAACCGTCCATGCCGACCTCGTCCACCACGGCCCGCACGAACCGCTCGCCGTCCCGGTACTGCCGCAGCTTCGCGTCCAGGCCCAGCAGCTTGCGCAGCGCCTGGTCCAGGCGGCCCGCGCCGGTCGCCCGGCGCTTTTGGAACTTCTCGCGGATCTCCGCGACCGACGGCACGACCTGCGGGCCCACCCCGTCCATGACGTAGTCCGCGTGGCCCTCCAGCAGGGACATCACGGCGGTCAGCCGGCCGAGGATCTCCCGCTGCGCCGGGGTCTGCACGAGGTCGACGATGCTGCGCCCGCCGCCGTCCTGCTCCGCGTCCGCGTCCGACCGGCCGCCGGTCAGCGACTGGACGGCCTCGCGCAGCCGCTCCAGCAGCGTGCCCGGGTCGATCTCGGTCTCGCCCAGGAAGGACTGGATCTCGCCCTCGATGTGGTCGCGCAGCCACGGGACGGCCGTGAACTGCGTGCGGTGCGTCTCCTCGTGCAGGCACACCCACAGCCGGAAGTCGTGCGGGTCGACCTCAAGCTCCCGCTCGACGTGCACGATGTTGGGCGCGACGAGCAGCAGCCGCCCGCCCTTCGCCCCGGCGGGCAGGTCGCGGGAGGCGGGCGCGAAGGTCTCGTACTGGCCGAGCACCCGGGACGCCAGGAAGGACAGCAGCATCCCCAGCTCCACGCCGGTCACCTTGCCGCCGACCGCGCCCAGCACCGCCCCGCCGGGGACGGAGGAGCGACGTTCCTCCATCTTCTCCAGCAGCGGTTTGAGCACCGCCCGGAAGCCCGCGACGTTCGCCCTGATCCAGCCCGGCCGGTCCACCACCAGGACGGGCGTGTCCGGCGGCGCGGACTCCCGCCCGTCCGGCGCCTCCACGGGCTGCGCCATCCGCGTGAACGCGCGGACGTGCTCCTCCGACGACTTGGCGTGCCGACGCAGCTCGGCGACGATCGCCCGTGCCTCTTCCCGGCTCACCTCTGGTCCCGGTTTCACGAACCGGGTCGCGGTCGACACCGCGAGGTTCCAGTCGACCATCTCCGCACCACCGATGCTCGTCATGGCTTCACGGTACGTGGCCCGTCGGCGGTGGGGTAGCCGATGCGGCGTTCCCCGGGGACGGCGCGGAAAGCCGGGACGAGGGGGACGAAAGGACGGGGACGGGCCCGGCGAACGCCGGGGGCGTTGTCCTCAAACGCCGGACGGGCTTGTTTTGCCGGGGTCCGCCCTCTCCTCGCCGGACGGGCCTGATGCGCGGCGGATCCGCCCTCTCCTTGCCGGACGGGCCTGATTCGTGGCGGGTCCACCCCCTCCTCGCTGGACAGGCCTGATGCGCGGCGGGTCCGCCCTCTCTTTGCCGGACGGGCCTGATGCGCGGCGGGTCCGCCCTCTCCTTGCCTCAAGGGCTCGATGCGGGACAGGCCCGCCAATTCCAGCCCGTCCGGTGCTTGAGGACACCTCGCAGAGCCCGGGTACGGGCTCACGGGCGGGCGGCGGGAGAACTTTCGGGCCCGGCGAACGCCGGAGGCGTTGTCCTCAAGCGCCGGACGGGCTTGATTTGCCGGGCCACCATCCCCACGGGCGGGCGGCGGGAGAATTCGCGGACCCGGTAAACGCCGGAAGCGTTGTCCTCAAACGCCGGACGGGCTGGATGGTGGCGGGCGCGCCCCCTACCCACGGCACCCGCAGCGCGAAACCGCCTTGGTCATCCGGTCCAGCGCCGCCTCGGCGCCCTGCGCATCGGTCGTCCCGTTTGTCAGGAAGGCGAAGGCCAGCAGGCGTCCGTCCGCGTCGACGACGGTGCCTGCGACGGTGTTCACGCCGGTCAGGGTGCCGGTCTTGGCGCGTACGGACCCGGCGCCCGGTTCCGTCCCCGCGTACCGTCCGCGCAGCGTGCCGGTGAACCCGGCGACCGGCAGGCCGCTGATCACCGACCGCAACTCGGGGTGGCGCGGAGAGGCGGCGAGGGCGAGGAGGCGGGTGAGGAGTTCGGCCGAGGCCCGGTCGTCGCGGTCGAGTCCGCTGCCGTCCTCGAAGACGGCGCCTTCCAGCGGCAGCCCCAGGGAGGCGAGGGTCTGCCGGACGGCTTCCTGGCCGCCCTTGAAGTCCGCCGGGATGCCGGCGGCGATCGCGGTCTGCCGGACGAGCGCCTCGCCGAGGTCGTTGTCGCTGTGCGTCAGCATCCGCTCGACCAGGGAGGAGAGCGGCAGCGACCGGACGGTGCCGAGCCGTTCGGCGTCCTTGGGGGCCTTGGCGGGGCGCGGATCGCCGTCCACCCGTACGCCCCGGTCGCGCAGCAGGTCGGCGAAGGCGCGGGTGGCGGTGACCTCGGGGTCGGTGTCGCGCGGGGCGGGGCCGCGGTCGCTGCCGTCCAGCCGTCCCTCGTCGGTCATGAGGGCGGTGACGGGGGTGATGTTCTCGTTGGGGCTGATGGGGTGGAGGCGGGGGCCCGTGTACGCGGACGTGTCGTAGGAGAGCGTGACGCGGTCGGTGCCGCGCCGCTTGAGGGAGCGAGCGGTCTGGTCCGCGAGCGCCTGGAGGCTGGCGGGGCGTTCCCCGGCCTCGTTGACGGCGGTGTCCATGGGGTCGGCGGGTTTCCCGGGCGCGCGGGCGGTCAACGTAGGGTCTCCGCCGCCGACCAGGACGACGCCGGGCGTGCCGTCCTTCTCCGGACCCGTCACCGCGGTCGTCTCGATCCGGTGGTCGGCGCCCAGCCGGGAGAGCGCGGCGACCGCCGTGGCGATCTTTATGGTCGAGGCCGGGACGGCCGCGGTGCCGCGCGCCGCGCCGAAGACCTCCCGGCCGGTGGCCACGTCCACCACGGACGCGGTCCGCACGTCGCCCAGCGCCCGGTCCCGCAGCAGCGGCTCCAGGACGGCCGACAGCCCCGGCCCGGTGGGCGCCGTCCGCTGCCCGTCCCCGGCGTGCTCGGGCGCGCCGAGGGCGGCCAGGACGGGGGGTGCGGCGGGCGGGCCCTGATCCCGGGCCGGTCCCCCGTCACCCGGGCGCCCTTCGGTCGCGGCGGTCATCCGTTCGGCCGCCCGCTGCCCGCCCTCCCAGGGGCCGGCCGTCACCACCGCGCCGGCCGCGACCGCCAGCCCCACCGCGGCGGACCCGGCCGTCAGCCGCCAGGTCTGCCGCCGCTCCGCCGGGGCGTCCCGCCAGGCGGTCCGGGCGCCGCCCGCGGCGGTCCGGGCCGCGCCGGCCGCGTTCCGGGTGGCTCCGACGGCCTTCCGCGTGGCTCCGGCCGCGTTCCGGGTGGCCTGGCCAACGGAATGACCGGCCCCGCGCGCCGCGTCCCCCGCCGACCGGGCCGCCGCCCGTGCCGCACGTTGCGCCGACTGCCATCTGACCTGCCACGACCTGGTCTCCGGCACCTAGGACCAGCCCCTTTCGCCACCACACACCTGCGTGGGGGACACTTAATCACCAGACGTATGTGTTGATCATGAAGGAGCCACCGGTGGAGTTCGACGTCACTATCGAGATTCCGAAGGGGTCGCGGAACAAGTACGAGGTCGACCACGAGACCGGTCGTATCCGTCTGGACCGCCGCCTGTTCACCTCGACCAGCTACCCGGCCGACTACGGCTTCGTCGAGAACACCCTCGGCGAGGACGGCGACCCGCTGGACGCGCTGGTCATCCTGGACGAGCCGACGTTCCCCGGCTGCCTCATCAAGTGCCGCGCCATCGGCATGTTCCGCATGACGGACGAGGCCGGCGGCGACGACAAGCTGCTGTGCGTCCCCGCCTCCGACCCGCGCGTGGAGCACCTGCGGGACATCCACCACGTGTCCGAGTTCGACCGCCTGGAGATCCAGCACTTCTTCGAGGTCTACAAGGACCTGGAGCCCGGCAAGTCGGTCGAGGGCGCCGACTGGGTCGGCCGCGCCGAGGCCGAGGCCGAGATCGAGGCCTCCTTCAAGCGCCTGGAGGCGCAGGGCGGCGCCCACTGAGCGACGCGCTCACGGCCGCGCCGCTCCCGTAGGGCGGGATGCGGCCGGTAGCGCGTCAGCGGGCCTCGTACGGCCGTACGAGCGTCCGCAGCGCACCTGGCACGCGGCGACGGGCGGCACCCCTGGGAAAGGGGGTGCCGCCCGTCGGCGTTCGCGGGGCCGTCGCGCTCGTCGGCGTTCGCAGAGGCCGCCGTGCTCGTCGGCGTTCGCAGGGTCCGCCGTGCTCGTCGGCGTTCGCGGGGCTCAGAACGCGCGCGTCGGTCGGCCCGCCCTCAGAACCCCCGCGTCCGCTTCGCCGCCTTCCGGAAGAAGAAGACCGAGCCTCCCGTCGGGGCCCGCATGAACAGCCGGGCCACCTCGCCACCGAGGTTCACGCCGACGGCGATCGCCAGCGCCAGGGAGGCGGCGCGGATGATCGCCGCGATGCCGGCGTCCATGTTGCCCTGCGCGAAGTTCAGCAGGCCGAAGTACGTGGCGCTGCCGGGGAGCAGCGGGCCGATGGCGGCGGTGACGTACGGGAGCGCCGAGGCGTACCGGTACCGGGACAGCAGCTGGCCGAACAGGCCCACCACCCCGGCCGCGATGGCGGTCGCGGGCACCGGGTGGACCTCGGCGGTGTAGGCGAGCACGCCGTAGACGACCCAGGCGACCCCGGCGTTGACCGTCGCGTACAGCACGGTGTGACGTTCCTGCTGGAGCAGTACGCAGAACGCCAGGGCGAGCAGCATCGAGGCGATGATCTGCACCACCGGCTCGTTGAAGCGCGCCGGGGCCTGCTCCGGGTTGAGGTACTGCGGGTTCAGCCGGAGCCCGAAGTAGAGCACCGACAGGACGCCGATCACGATGCCGACGATCAGGTAGACGACTTCCAGGAGTCTGGCCGCCGCGGTGATGTAGTAGCCCGTCAGGCCGTCCTGCACCCCGGCCACCAGCGCCCGCCCCGGGATCAGCGCGAACAGCCCACCGGTGATCACCGCGGACGCCTGCACGTGCGCGTGCGTGGAGCTGAGCGCCACGCCCATGGCGGCCGGCGGCATCGCCGCGACCACGAACTGGTAGAACTCCGGCAGCCCGCGCGCCGACGCCAGCCACGCCAGCCGGTCGCCGAGCATCGAGCCCACCGCCGCCGCCAGGAAGACCACCAGGCCACCGCCCACCAGCATGCTCGCCGCGCCGGACAGCAGCCCGGAGGCCAGCGTCAGCGCCCAGCTCGGGTAGGGGTGCCGGTTGCGGCGGATCTCCGCGAGCCCGCGGTAGACCTCCTCCAGGGTGATGTTGCCGTCCGAGGTGATCCGGTCGACGAGCCGGAAGACGGCGGCCAGCCGGGTGTAGTCCACGCCCCGGCGGCGCACCGTGCGGCTGGCCATCACCGGGTCGTCGGTCAGCGACGGCTGGTAGGAGATGGACAGCAGCGTGAACGTGACCGTCGGCTCCACCCGCTCCAGCCCGAACGCGTGCGCCACGCCGAACATCGCCGCCTCGACGTCCTCGGCGTTCTCCCCGCCCGCGAGCAGGATCTCGCCGATCCGCAGCGTGATGTCCAGGACGCGCGGCACCGCCGGCCCGGCGTCCTCGGTCCGCTCCACCCGCTCCGGCACCGGCCGCTCGCTGACGGGCATCCGCAGCATCGTGCGCATCCGGTCCTGCCAGGGCGCCTCCTTGGTGAGGCTGATGACGGGGATGCCCTGGGGCGGCGTGATCGCCGGGAAGTCGTACGGGACCGGCGCGGGCGGCAGCGGGTGCTGGCCCGTGGTGCTGCCCGGCGGCACGAACGCCGACCCCTCCGGCTCGGTGGACTGCGTCTCGGCGCGCATCCCCGGCGGGAGCGCGAACTCGGACGTGGGGCTGTCGTCCTCCGGGACCGGCGGCAGCGGCACGCCCAGGGGCGGGGTGAAGGCGCTGCGGGCCTCGTCCTGCAACGGCTTGCGGTCCTCGGGGACGCTGCCGCCGGGGTCGCCGTTGCCGTTCTTGGCGGTGCCGTTCTTGGGCTGGGCCTGGCCGTTTCCGTTCCGGGGCTGGGCCTTGGACTGGCCGTTTCCGTTCCGGGGCTGGGCCTGGCCGTTTCCGTTTCTGGACGACTGACCGTTGCCGTTACGGGAGGCGCCGTTGCCGTTTCTGACGGCACCGCTGCCGTTCTTGGTGCCGCCGTTGCCATTTCTGGCGCTTTCGACACCATTCCTGGCGTTTCTGACGTTTCTGGCGCTTCTCGCGCTGCCATCGCGCGGCCGGGCGTGGGGGGCACCGGACGCACCGCCGCCGCCGTTCACCCGGCGCCCGCCGTTCACGCGCCCGTTTCTGCCACCGCCGTTTTTGCCACCGCCGTTGTCGCCACCGTCGTTGTCGCCACTGCCCTTGCCACCACTGCCGTTGTTGCCGCTGCTGCCGTTCATACCGCTCGTGCCGTTGGTCCGGTGCTGGTCACCCTCAGGGTCCGACGCCACGTCATCGCTCCTCGTACCCGTTCTGCCGACCGTCACAGACACGATGCCTGATGGACGCAACGGGCGCGCGGGGCAGGGGTGACCAATGGGACGCCGAGGGTTTGTGCACTCTTCACCAGCGGCAATGCCGCGGGAAGCGGGTGCCGGGGGTCACGGCGGCGCAGCCGGGCGGGGGTGGCGGCCCCCGGCGGCCGGTGCGGGCTTGGCGGGCGGTAAGGGCAGCCGGGGCGGGCCGTGCGGGCGCCCGGCGAACGCCGCCGCGCCCGCCCCGCCCGGCACTCGGCCTGCTCAGCGCTTGGCGTGCCGCCCGCGCCCGCCGTTCTGCTGCCGCGGCGGCTGCCGGCCGTCGACCGGGCCCCACGGCTGCTCCGCCGCCGCGGCCCGCTTGGCCTTGCCGCGCGCGCGCAGGAACTCGATAACGATCGGAACGACCGAAATCAGTACGATCCCGATCAGGATCGCCTCGATGTTCTTGTGGACGAACTCGACCTTGCCGAGCGAGGCGCCCAGCAGGGTGACGCCCGCGCCCCAGATCACGCCGCCGACGACGTTGAAGATCAGGAAGGACCGGTAGTTCATCCGGCTCACGCCCGCGATGATGGGCGTGAAGGTCCGCACGATCGGGACGAAGCGGGCGAGGATCAGCGACTTCGGCCCGTATTTCTCGAAGAAGTCGTGGGCCTTCTCCACGTTCTCCTGCTTGAACAGCTTGGAGTCCGGGCGTTTGAACAGCGCCGGTCCGACCTTGCGGCCGAAGAGGTAACCGGTCTGGTCACCGAGGATCGCGGCGACCACGATCAACGTGCACACCAGCGCCAGCGGCTTGTCGATCTTGTTCGTGGTCACCAGCAGGCCGGTGGTGAACAGCAGTGCGTCGCCCGGCAGGAAGAAGCCGATGAGCAGGCCGGACTCCGCGAAGACGATGACCAGCACGCCGATCAGGCCGAAAGTCGCGATCAAGTAGTCCGGGTCCAGCCACTGGGGGCCGAGCGCGAGAGTATTCACGGGGTGAAGGCTCCTGGGTCGAGGGCGCCGGATCGTGCGGGGGGCGACGGGACAGGCGCGGTATGCGGCCCAAAGCTATCAACGCCCGATGAAGCCCCCGGGTTCCAGCCGCGCTCCGGCCCACCGCCCACCCGGGTCGCGCGGGGCCGGAGCGACGGACGGGACCCGCGCCCGTCACCAGGCCTCCGCCGCGCAACGGGCCCCGTCGCCCCCTCTCGCCCGGGAAACCGCACCTCGCCAACCGGACGAGCGGTGCGCCTCACCCGTTCGGGACAAACGCCGCGCCTCACACGTTCCGAACGGCGTTCGCGAGGATCGCGTCCCTGATGTACGCCGCCAGCCCCGGCTTGACCGCGTCGTACGTGGCCGTGAACCGCGGGTCCGCGACGTACATCTCGGCCAGACCGGTGTGCGCCTCGTACGTGCAGGTGAAGTGGTGGCCGTTGATCCACTGCCGGTGCCGCTCGGCGAGGTCCATCACCGCCTCGGAGTCCGGCGCCGCACCGGCTCCCATTGCGGTGGCGAACGCCTCGTTCAGCGCGTCCATCTCCTCCCGGAGGCGCAGCCAGTCTTCCTTCGTGTACGAGGCGGCGTGCCGCTGCGACTCCGCGTACGCCTCCGTGCCGCCCCAGCGGCGCTCGACCTCCTCCGTGTACGCGTCCGGGTCGAAGTCACCGAAGACCTCGAACTTCTCCTCCGGCGTGAGATTGATTCCCATCCTGTTCGCCTCCATCGCGCGTCGAACGGCGGCGGCCATCTCCCGCAGCCGGGTGATCCGTGCGAGCAGCAGCTCGTGCCGGCGCCGTAGGTGTTCGTGCGGGTCCGCGTCGGGGTCGTTCAAGAGGACCGCGACCTCGTCGAGCGGGAAGCCGAGCTCCCGGTAGAAGAGGATGCGCTGCAACCGGTCGAGGTCGGCGTCGCTGTAGCGCCGGTGGCCGGCGTGCGTGCGCTCACTGGGCCTGAGCAGGCCGATCTCGTCGTAATGGTGCAGCGTCCGCACGGTGATACCGGCCAGGTCCGCGACCCGTCCCACGGCGTATCCCACGTCCCGCACCTCCTTCCGTCCGGTCCTGCGGTCGACCCGTCGTCGTCCCGCTCCCCACCTTCGGACCTCACGCCGCGTGAGGTGCAAGTCCACACCGCGGAAAGCAGATGAGGCGGATGAGGCGGGAGTGGCATCCTGCGCCCATGCTGGGGATAACTGATCTCTCGACCTATCTCGTGGGCGTCGCCCTGATCGTCCTGCTGCCGGGCCCGAACTCGCTGTACGTCGTCTCGGTCGCGGCCCGCCGCGGGCCCAGGATCGCGTACCGGGCGGCGGCCGGCGTGCTGTGCGGCGACACCATCCTGATGACCCTCTCGGCGGGCGGCGTGGCCTCCCTGCTCCAGACCAGCCCCGTCCTCTTCACGATCGTGAAGTTCGCCGGCGCGGGCTACCTGACCTGGCTGGCGATCGGCATGCTGCGCGGCGCCTGGTCCCTGTGGCGCTCCCACGGCGCCCGGAAGGCGGCCCGCGCGGCCGAGGCATCAGACCCTGCGGACGCGTCTCTCGCTTCCGCTCCGCCCGCGCCCAAGGCCGAGCGCCCCTACCGCCGCGCCCTGGTCATCAGCCTTCTGAACCCGAAGGCGATCCTTTTCTTCATCTCCTTCTTCGTCCAGTTCGTCGACCCGTCCTACGCCCACCCCGTCCTGTCCTTCGTCACCCTCGGCGCCTGGGCGCAGCTCTTCAGCTTCACCTACCTCTCCGTCCTGATCTTCTCCGGCACCTACCTGGCCGCCACCTTCCGCAAGCGCAAGCGCCTCACGGCGGGGCTGTCGGCGGGGGCCGGCGCGGCGTTCCTGGGGTTCGCGGCGAAGTTGTCGCTGGCGAGCGCGGGGTGAGGCGGTGGGCGGCGCCAGACGGGGCCGCCCACCATGTATGGGGACGCGTCAGCGACCGCCCCGGAAGACGGGCACCGGCCGGTGCGGAGAGTCCAGCCACACGCTCTGCCGCCCGTCGGACGCCACCGTCACGCCGAAGCGCTCCGGGCCGGGCCTGCCTCCGGCGCACCACCACCGCCAGGCCGCCTCGACTTCGTCCCACAGGCGGCGGGGGCCGTGCTGCCAGACGGTGAACCGTTCGGCGCCCTCTCCCGCGCGGTCGACGGCGGCCCAGGCCGTGGCGTCCGTGGTCGCCAGCCAGAGCCGGGAGGCGACCCCGTCCACGTCCGGGCCCTCGTGCCACGCGTGCCAGACGTCCCGCAGCAGCAGCCCCAGGGCGAACCGGGCGGCCCAGTCCTTCCCCGCCACCGTCCACGGGGACAGCCGGGTGCCGGACTCGTCGGGGACCTGCGCGTCGCGCACCACGTCCCGGTAGATCCGCAGGTCGGTGCGCTGATTTCGCATCAGCATGAACGCCGAATGCGGCGCGAACCGGCCGATCGCCGTCCCCCGGGTGCCGACGGTCAGCCTCAGCAGCCCGTAACAGCACCACGGGCTCTCCCACGGAACGAGGATCACGCCACCCGGCCGCGTCTGCTCCACCCAGGCACCCGGCACCTCCCGTACCGAGCACGTGGCGGCGATCCGGTCGTACGGCGCGTCCGCCGCGTACCCGGCCGCTCCGTCACCGTTGACCACGCGCGGCGCCAGCCCCACGCCCTTGAGACCGATCGCCGCCCGCAGGGCCAGGGCGGAATCCACCTCGATCGTGGTGACCCGCTCGCTCCCCAGCCGATGGGCCAGGAGCCCCGCGTTCCACCCGGTCCCGGTGCCCACCTCCAGCACCCGGTCGCCGTCCGCCACGTCCAGCATCGCCAGCATCCGGAAGACGATCGACGGCGCCGACGCCGACGAGGACGGCCACAGCTCACCGCCCGGCTCCCGACCGTCGTTGACCTGCGTGACGACCGGCCCGTCCGCATAGGCGGCACGCAACCAGCCCTCCGGATCCGCACCCCGTTCGCAGACCACGAGGTCGTCCCCGACCCACACCGTGTCCGGCAGAAAAACGTGCCGGGGCACCGCCCAGAAGGCTTCCTCCCACTCCGGAGCCGGTGCCACCCCTTCACCGAGCCTGCCGAGCAGGCCGCGCATGGCGGCCCGCTCGACACCTCCCATGGTGCTCGTCATCGACCGAGCCGACCTACTTCCCGTGCTTCGGGGGCTGCTTGGGCTGCGCGGTGTCCGAGGACGGCTTCGATGTCCCGGGGTCCTTGCCGCCGGAGTGCTTCCCGTCGTCCCCACTGCCGCCCTTGCCGGTTCCCCATCCCATGAGCGTTCTCCTTTTCCTGTGCGTGTCGATGCGATGACGGGCTCCGTTTTCGTACGCACACCCGATTTCGGACCGCCGCCGCGCCTTCTCGTTTCGATGGCCTCGGCAACGTCAAGGAAACAGGGGCGAGTTCGAAGACTCCACGGCATCCTTGCGGCAGTCTTGTGGCATAGCCGGTGCACGGGCTGAATTGCCCACTGGTGCGGCGGAGCAAGAGAGGGGCTGACGGTGGGCCTTGCCCGGCGACGAAAGTTCTTGGGGTTCAGTCAGGAGACGTTCGCCGAGGCAGTGGGCGTCAACCGAACGACGGTGGCCCGCTGGGAGAGCGGGAAGTATGAGCCTCAGCCGCCGCTACGACAGAAACTGGCCGCCGTTCTACAAGTCGACCTGCATGAACTGGACGCTCTCGTCGTCCAGGCTCGGGGCTCTCGCCAGGCTCCCCCGGCCACTTCGTCCCTCGTCAGCCACACCCCATTGGACAGCGATGACATGATCCGCCGGGAATTCCTGCGCGCCATAGCGGTGAGCGGAGCGCTACCCAGCCCATCCTCCGATACAGCCGAAATGTTCGACGCGACCGGTGCCCGCGGCTCTGCCGCCGATTTCCTGTGCATGAACATCCACCTCTGGCACGTCTATCGCCGGGCTCGCACGAAGACAGCGGTACGGCCGGTCGTGTGCGAACAGCTGAACGCACTGACCCATGCTGTGCACCACCGCTCCGGCAGTGACGTGCCCGTACTCTGCGGCGCTGCGGGCGATCTCTTCCAGCTCGCGGGGGAATTGGCTTTTGACAGCAACCGCTACGCCGATGCCGCCGCGTCGTACGCTTTGGCCGCATCGGCAAGCAAGGAGGCGAGGGCATTCGATCTGTGGGCATGCGCTCTGGTTCGTTACGCGTACGTCGATCTGCACGAGCGGCGATTCGGCAGGGCCACCGACCTCTTGTCAGCCGCCGAAAGGATCGCCAACCGAGGAGACCGCTCACTTCCGACGCGCTTCTGGATCGCCTCCGTGCAGGCCCAGGCCCACGCCGGCGCTGGTGACGTTCCGGCGTGCGAGCGCGCTCTTGAGGCGGCAGAGAACGTGTCACAACTGCCAGAGCCCAACCACCGCGATGACTGGCTCCGCTTCGACGGTTCCCGCCTGCCCGAGGAAAGAGGAGCCTGTTACGTGAAGCTTGGGCACTTGGGACCTGCCGAGGAGGCTCTGCACACGGCGATGAACCGGAACAGCGGAAAACTCGCCACTTCTCAGTCGTATCGCCGTCAGGGCGCCGTTCTCACGGACCTCGCCGCCATCGGAGTCGGCCGCCGCGATTCCGAGCAGGTCATCGCATACGGACGGCAGGCCCTTTCGCTCGCTCGCGAGTCTTCTTCCGGGTATGTCGCACGCAAGCTCTGGGCGCTCCGCGCCGCATTCGGCCCTTTGCCCCCGCATGGCGGCGTGGCAGAACTGGCGAGAGACATCGACGCGCTGGGCAAGACGACATGAAGGAGTGGACATGCCACACACCGAAGGCGCCCGATTCTTCCGGGAAGCTTGGATCAGCGGTGTCCGGGCCCATTTCCCCGGTGAACCGAAAGCCGGTTATGTGGCCCCTTGGGACGTCACCCCGGAGTGGGAACGTCAGGCCGCCGGCTCCGTGTACGAGCAGGTGCGTCACTTTCTGGAACTCAGCGGCGGACACGCGTCACGGCTGACGCGTGAGCAGAAAGGCCGCTTCGTAGCGACCTGCTGGTCAGCCCAGATGTTCCTGCATTTCACCGATCCGAAGCCCGCGTACGTAGCGGACTGGCCGGACCTGCCGGAGTGGCAGCAGGAGACGGACTCCGACATTTTCGAAGCCATCGAGAAGGTGGTGCGGTGAGGGAGTGTTCCACCGGCCGGGGCTGAGGGGCGATCCCCCGCGATCGACGCGCGTGGCAGGTGCGCGAAACCCACCCCGTTACCTCACGTTTTCCTCGACTCACCGACACAGCTCAGGAACTACGGAAACCTGCTGGACCGCATGAAGGCCAAGGCCCTGCCGGTCAGCGAATCCCGCGCGTACATTCATTCCATCGCCAAGCAATTGTGAGGAACCACAGATGTCGCAGAACCATTGGCAGATCTCGTCCGCGTGCCAGGTCGGCAATTCCTGCGTCGGCGTGCGCCGCGACGGGGACAAGCTTCAGATGCGGGAAAGCGACCAGCCGACGGAGGTCGTCACTTTGGCTCCGGGCGCACTGAAAGCGCTCGTCATCGGCGTGAAGGACGGCCGGTTCGATCATCTGGCCTGAGCGGGGCGACGGCACCCGCCATCCGCACCCGCCCCACACCAGGTGAGGGCCCCGAACGCTCACCCCTTCACACACACCACCTGCTTCAGCTTCGCCACCACGCGGACCAGATCCCGCTGCTGGTCGATGACCTGCTCGATCGGCTTGTAGGCGCCGGGGATCTCGTCCACCACGCCCGCGTCCTTGCGGCATTCCACGCCACGGGTCTGCTCTTCCAGGTCGCGTGTGGAGAACCGCTTCTTCGCCGCGTTGCGGCTCATCTTGCGGCCGGCGCCGTGGGAGGCGGAGTTGAAGGACGCCTCGTTGCCGAGGCCCTGGACGATGTAGGAGCCGGTGCCCATGGAGCCGGGGATGATGCCGTAGTCGCCGGCGCCGGCGCGGATCGCGCCCTTGCGGGTGACGAGCAGGTCCATGCCGTCGTACCGCTCCTCGGCCACGTAGTTGTGGTGGCAGGAGATGACCTGCTCGAAGGTGGGGCGGGCCTTCTTGAATTCCTTGCGGACGACGTCCTGGAAGAGGGCCATCATGATGGCGCGGTTGTACTTGGCGTATTCCTGCGCCCAGAACAGGTCGTGCCGGTACGCCTCCATCTGCGGGGTGTCCGCGATGAAGACGGCCAGGTCGCGGTCGACCAGGTTCTGGTTGTGGGGCAGCTTCTGGGCCTGGCCGATGTGGTGTTCGGCCAGTTCCTTGCCGATGTTGCGGGAGCCGGAGTGCAGCATCAGCCAGACCGAGCCGGACTCGTCCAGACAGAATTCGATGAAGTGGTTGCCGCCGCCGAGCGAACCCATCTGCTTGGTGGCCCGGTCGTGGCGGAACTTGACCGCTTCGGCGACCCCGTCGAAGCGCGTCCACAGGTCGTCCCACCCCTTGGTGGGGAAGCCGTGCAGCGCGCCAGGGCTGACCATCTCCTCGTGCATCGCGCGGCCCACCGGGATCGCCGCCTCGATCCGGGAGCGCAGGCGCGAGAGGTCGCCGGGGAGGTCGTTGGCGGTCAGGGAGGTCTTGACGGCGCTCATGCCACAGCCGATGTCGACGCCGACCGCCGCCGGGCACACCGCGCCTTGCATGGCGATCACCGAGCCGACCGTCGCGCCCTTGCCGTAGTGGACGTCGGGCATGACGGCCAGGCCCTTGATCCACGGCAGCGTGGCGACGTTGCGGAGCTGCTGCATGGCGACGCCCTCGACCGTGGCCGGGTCCGTCCACATCCGGATCGGGACCTGGGCGCCCGGTACCTCGGTGTACGACATAGCTATCTCGTTCCCCCGAAAAGAATAAGAAAAGAAAAAATGCGGCAATACGCCCGATCCGGGACATCGGACCAGCGTGTGCGGCAGTACGTGCGGTAGACATTGTGTCCACCGGCTGCCTCACGGCGGCAACCAGATTTCCTACGGAAGGAGCCCGGTACGGTGCAGCGAAGGTCGTTCGTCCCCCGTGCCGCCCTGGTGACCGCCGCGCTCGCCGTGGCGCTCACCGCCTGTACCAGCGGCTCCGGCTCCGAGGGCGCCGACGCGGACCACAAGAGCGGTGAGGCCGGCGCCCCCGCCCAGACCGCCGCGCCCGGCAGGTACCAGTCGCTCCCCGAGCCCTGCGGGCTGCCCGACCAAGGCACGCTGCGCGCCATGCTGCCCGGGGACACCCCCGACCCCTCGCCCAGCGCGGACCAGAGCGCCGCCCCCGAGACCGAGAAGGTCTACGAGGGCAAGGCCGACGTCACCTACGACACCGACCGCCGGGTCGGCTGCCGCTGGACGCGCGAGACCTCGCAGGGCACCCGGCACCTGACCGTCGACTTCCACCGCGTCGTCTCGTACGACCCCTCCGTCAGCGACGAGGCCAAGGCGCAGGAGGTCTACAGCAAGAAGGAACTGGCCGCCGGCATCCCGTCCGGCTCGGCCGCTCCCCCCTCCCCCACCGCGTCTCCGGACGAGGACAAGGGCGGCAAGAAGGACGAGGACGGGGACGGCGGGGCCAAGCCGCAGGGCGGCGCCGATGCCGCCACCCAAAAGCCCGGCACGGACGGCACGGACGACGACGCCACGGCGGGCAAGGGTGACGACAAGCCGTCGCCGAGCGCCTCCACCGGCGCGCAACCCGGCGCGAGCAGCACACCGGACGCCCCCACCGGCCCACGCGTCCTGGAGGACCTCGGCAACGCCGCCTACCTCGACGACGAGCTGGTCACCACGGACTCCGGGGTGCACCGGGACATCACCGTCGTCCTGCGGTCCTCCAACGTCATCGTGACGATCACGTACGACCAGTGGTCCGCGGACAAGAGGAACCTCCCCGCGAGCCGGGAGCTCCAGGAGAAGGCCCAGGAACTGGCCCAGGAGCTGGTCGACCGGATCAGCGAGTAACGCCCTGGTCCGGTGAGCTGATCGCCCGGCGCGTATCAGGACGCGTCGGACACCGTCCCCCACCGGCCGCGTACCGTGCCCCCGACCGGCACGCACCGCTCCGCCCCCTGGGGCCCGGCCCCCGTCCGGCCCCACCCGACGAAGAACAGCGAAGGAACCATGCCCCGTTCAGCCAAGCGACTCGCCACCCTCCTGACCTGCGCGGCCGTACCGGTGATGCTCGTCGCCGGCTGCTCCAGCTCCGGCGGTGACAAGGACGCCGGCAGCGCCTCCCCGTCCGCGTCAGGATCCGGGTCCGGGTCCGCCTCCTCCGCGCCCAGCGCGCAGCCCAGCTCCGCGCCCACCCTGCCGCCCGCCCGCTTCCAGAAGCTGCCCGACCCGTGCGCGGCGGTGTCCAAGGACACCATCAAGGAGCTGCTGCCCAAGGTGAATGACGAGAAGGGCGAGCCGGGCAAGTCCTCGAACACCAAGGCCCGCGGGTACTGCGCCTGGGACAGCTCCGAGTCCAAGGGCGTGGACGGCACCCAGTACCGCTGGCTGGACATCGGTTTCCAGCGCTACGACTCCACCCCCGGGGTGGGCACCGGCGACGAGCGCGCCAAGGAGTTCCTCACCACGCAGATCGACGGCGCCAAGGCGGTCCCGGGAGCCAAGGACGTCAAGGCCAAGCCGGTGAGCGGCATCGGCGACGAGGCGACCCTGATCACGTACGACCTGAAGAAGGACGGCAGCGACTTCAAGAACCAGACGGTGGTGACCCGCACCGCCAACGTCGTGGTGACCCTGAACTACAACGGCGCGGGCCTGGCCGGCGCCGACACCCCGGACGGGGACGACCTCGCGAAGAAGGCGCAGGACGCGATCAAGGAAGCGGTGGCGGCGGTCGCCAAGTAGGGCGGACACCGGCGCTGACGCCGAGGGCCGGGCCGGGCGGGAAGCCGCTTCGGTCCGGCCCTTGTGCGCTCAGGCCGGTCGGCCGCGCAACTGGGCGGACGCCGAGGGCCGGGCCGGGCGGCGTAGAAACCGCTCTGGCCCGGCCCTTCTCCTGCCGGCCTTTGCCTTTGCTGCGTGCCCGCTGCCGCCGTCCTTCGCTTGCGCGCCCGCTGCGGCTGTCCTTCGCTTGCGCGCCCGCTGCGGCTGTCCTTCGCTTGCGCGCCCGCTGCTGGGCCATCCTTCGCTTGCGCGTCAGGCCCTTCGTCTACGCGCCCCGGGAGCCGTCAGGCCCTTTGCCTACGCGCCCCGGGAGCCGTCAGGCCCTTCGCCTGCGCGCCCCCTGGAGCCTCAGTTCCCTTTCCCGGCCGACGCCGCCCGCTTCTTCCGGCGATCCGCCTCGTCCCAGCCCAGCAGCGCCAGGCCGAGCGCGGCGATCGCCAGATAGACCGCCGGTGAGAGATCCACCCAGTTCGGGAGCACGCCCCAGCCGTTGCCGTCGGTGAATACCTGCCCCAGGAAACCCAGTGCCCCCTGGAGCGCCACGATGAATCCGATGACACCCCTCATGGCTCCACCATGACGCGTGCGGCCCCGGGGATCGTCCTCCCCGGGGCCGACATGGGTGGCGCGGCGCGTCCCACGAAAGTCGCAGTGACGGCGACGGCTCAGGTCACCGACGCGCGCCGGACGCGCGCCCCGGCGCGTATCCCGCGCCGGGACGGCTCCGCGCGAGGGCTCACCGCCGGGACGGCTCCGCGCGGGGGCTCACGCCCCCAGCAGCTTGCGCACCCGCTCGGCGCCCACCGCCAGCAGCAGCGTGGGCAGCCGCGGGCCGGTGTCGCGCCCGACCAGCAGGCGGTACAGCAGCGCGAAGAACGTGCGCTGGGCCACCTTCAGCTCCGGCGTCGGCTTGGCGTCCGGCGTCAGGCCCGCCTGGACCTTCGGGACGCCGTAGACGAGCGCGGTCAGCCCGTCCAGCGACCAGTGCTCGTCCAGGCCGTCCAGCAGCAGCCGCAGCGACTCGCGGCCCTGCTCGTCCAGGGAGGAGAGCAGCTCCGCGTCCGGCTCGTCGCGGACGATCGTGCGCTGGTCGGCGGGGACCTGCGTGGTGACCCAGTAGGCGGCCTTGTCCAGGCGGGGCCGGGTCTCGTCCAGGGAGGTGACCGGGTTCTGCGGGTCCAGCTCGCTCAGGATGCGCAGGGTCTGCTCGTCGTGGCCGCCGGTGATGTCCACGACGGAGGCGAGCGTGCGGTACGGCAGCGGGCGCGCCGTGCGGGGCAGCTCGCCCGCGGCGGTGGTGGTCGCCCGGTTGTACGCGGCGAGGTCGGCCGGCTGCGCCGTGCCGTCCGCGATCTTGCGCTCCAGCGCGTCCCACTCGTCGTAGAGCCGCTGGATCTCCTGGTCGAAGGCGATCTTGAAGGACTGGTTCGGCTTGCGGCGGGCGTACAGCCAGCGCAGCAGCGGCGCCTCCATGATCTTCAGCGCGTCGCCCGGCGTCGGCACGCCGCCCTTGGAGGACGACATCTTCGCCATGCCGCTGATGCCGACGAACGCGTACATCGGCCCGATCGGCTGCGCGCCGTCGAAGACCTCGCGCACGATCTGCCCGCCGACCACGAACGACGAACCCGGCGAGGAGTGGTCCACGCCGGACGGCTCGAAGACCACGCCCTCGTAGGCCCAGCGCATCGGCCAGTCGACCTTCCAGACCAGCTTGCCGTGGTCGAACTCGCGCAGCAGCACCGTCTCCTCGTGCCCGCACGCGGTGCACAGGTAGGACATCTCGGTGCTCTCGTCGTCGTACGAGGTGACCGTGGTCAGGTCCTTCTCGCAGACGGTGCAGTAGGGCTTGTACGGGAAGTAGCCCGCGCCGCCCGCGCTGCCGTCGTCCTCGCTCGCCGCGCCGGAGCCCTCGGCGGCCTCCAGCTCGGCCTCGTCCACCGGCTTCTGCGGCTTCTGGTTGGGCTTCTTGGCGGCGCCGGTGGCCTTGTCCTTGGTGCGGTAGCGGTCCAGGACGGCGTCGATCTCGCCGCGGTGGCGCATCGCGTGCAGGATCTGCTCGCGGTACGCGCCCGAGGTGTACTGGGCGGTCTGGCTGATGCCGCGGTACTCGACGCCCAGCTCGGCCAGCGCCTCTTCCATGGCGGCCTTGAAGTGCTCGGCCCAGTTCGCGTACGAGCTGCCGGGCGGCGCCGGGACCGAGGTCAGCGGCTTGCCGATGTGCTCCGCCCAGGACGGGTCGATGCCGGCCGGGACCTTGCGGTAACGGTCGTAGTCGTCCCAGGACAGGATGTGCACGCACTCGTAACCGCGGCGGCGGATCTCGTCGGCGACCAGGTGCGGGGTCATGACCTCGCGGAGGTTGCCCAGGTGGATCGGACCGGAGGGGCTCAGGCCCGAGGCGCAGACGATCGGTTTGCCGGGGGCGCGGCGCTCCGCCTCGGCAATGACCTCGTCCGCGAACCTGGAGACCCAGTCGGTCTCAGTGCTCTGAGCCACGATCGGCACGTCCTTCTTTCTCGTAAGGCTGGCGACTGCCATTGTCCCAGACGGGCGGGGAGCGCCCCGCGCGCACGGCGGCGCACCGGGCCCGTGGGCCCCGCGCGCTCCGGGCCCACCAGGGTGCCCCGGCGGGTCCGTCCGGCGCACCGGGAAATCCGGCTCCGGTGCGTGGCCCGGCCCACGCGCCCGGAATCCCGCCCCGGCCCGCGATCCGGCCCACGTGCCCGGAATCCGTCCCTGGTCCGTGGCCCGTCCCGCGCACCCGGATTTCGTCCCCGGCCCGCGATCCGCTCCCCATCCCGTCCTCGGCCCGCGACGGTACCGCCGGACGCCGCCGGCGCGCTCGCTGTCCACAGCCGCCCGGCCATCGCCCCCGCCACCCCGGCCACTCACACCGGTGAAGATCGTCCACGGAGCCGTCGGCGTCCGTCCCCCGCTTGTCCACAGCCGAAAAAACGTCTGGCGCTCGCGTGGGAGAATCGTCAGTGCCCTTTAAACCACTCTCCAGGAACGGCACCCAGCCCATGCCAGAAGCAGCCTCGGTCCCTTCCCTCGCAGCCACGGTCAACCAGCGCGTCGCGGACGCCCTCACGGCAGCCCTGCCGGAGGCCGGCGCCGCCGACCCGCTGCTGCGACGCAGCGACCGGGCCGACTTCCAGGCCAACGGCCTGCTGGCGCTCGCCAAGAAGCTCAAGGGCAACCCGCGTGAGCTGGCCGCCAAGGTCGTCGACGGCATCGGCACGGGCGACGTGATCAAGGACGTCGAGGTCTCCGGCCCCGGCTTCCTGAACATCACGGTTTCCGACGAGGCCATCGTGCGGAACCTCGCCGCCCGCGCCGCCGACGAGCGGCTCGGTGTGCCCTACGCGGAGAAGCCCGGCACCACCGTCATCGACTACGCCCAGCCCAACGTGGCCAAGGAGATGCACGTCGGCCACCTGCGCTCGGCGGTGATCGGCGCGGCGATGACGGAGATCCTGGAGTTCACCGGCGAGAAGGTGATCCGCCGCCACCACATCGGCGACTGGGGCACCCAGTTCGGCATGCTCATCCAGTACCTCATCGAGCACCCGCACGAGCTCGACCACCAGGACGAGGGCACCGTCTCCGGCGAGGAGGCGATGTCCAACCTGAACCGCCTCTACAAGGCCTCCCGCGCCCTGTTCGACTCCGACGAGGAGTTCAAGGAGCGCGCCCGCCGCCGGGTGGTGGACCTCCAGGCCGGGGACGAGCAGACGCTCGCCCTGTGGCAGCGGTTCGTGGACGAGTCGAAGATCTACTTCTACTCGGTCTTCGGCAAGCTCGACATGGAGATCCGGGACGAGGACGTGGTCGGCGAGTCCGGCTACAACGCCATGCTGGAGGAGACCTGCCGGCTGCTGGAGGAGTCCGGCGTCGCGGTCCGCTCCGAGGGCGCGCTCTGCGTCTTCTTCGACGACGTCAAGGGCCCGGACGGCAACCTCGTCCCCCTGATCGTCAAGAAGTCCAACGGCGGTTACGGCTACGCGGCCACCGACCTTTCGGCGATCCGCAACCGGGTTCAGGAGCTGGGCGCCGACACGCTGCTCTACGTCGTGGACGCCCGCCAGTCCCTGCACTTCCGGATGGTCTTCGAGACCGCCCGCCGGGCCGGCTGGCTGCACGACGGCGTCAAGGCCGTCCAGCTCGCCTTCGGCACGGTCCTCGGCAAGGACGGCAAGCCGTTCAAGACCCGTGAGGGCGAGACGGTCCGGCTGGTGGACCTGCTGGACGAGGCGGTGGAGCGCGCCACCTCCGTCGTCCGGGAGAAGAGCGAGAAGATCGGCCTGTCCGAGCAGGAGATCGAGGACAACGGCGCGTACGTCGGCATCGGTGCCGTGAAGTACGCGGACCTGTCCACCTCCGCCTCGCGGGACTACAAGTTCGACCTCGACCAGATGGTGTCCCTGAACGGCGACACCTCGGTCTACCTCCAGTACGCGTACGCCCGTAACCGCTCGATCCTGCGCAAGGCGGGCGACGCGCGGCCGGTCGCGCACCCGGAGCTGCCGCTGGCCGAGGCCGAGCGGGCGCTGGGCCTGCACCTGGACGAGTTCGCGCAGACGCTGGCCGACGTCGCCGAGACCTACGAGCCGCACAAGCTGACCGCGTACCTCTACCAGCTCGCCTCCCTGTACACGACCTTCTTCGACCAGTGCCCGGTCCTGAAGGCCGAGGGCGGCGCGGATCAGGTGGAGAACCGCCTCTTCCTGTGCGACCTGACGGCGCGCACGCTGCGGCAGGGCATGGCGCTGCTGGGCATCCGCACGCCCGAGCGGCTCTGATCGCGGGGTCCGTCCGTCCCACGGGCGGGCCCATGGCCGACAGGGGCCCCGTCGTCCGCCGTGAGGTGGTCGGCGGGGCTTTGCCATACCGGATACCGGTTTCTGGGGCGGGGGCCCGCGTTCGGGAGGCAGCGATCGGTGGCGGGGGGCGGCGTTCCCCCTACGGGTCCCGCACTCGGCTTGACCTTGCCCCCAAGGGCAAGGTTTAGCGTTCTGCGAGGTGAGAGGCATGCGGATCGGCGAACTGGCCCGTCGGGCGGGCGTGACGACCAAAGCGGTGCGGTACTACGAATCGCTGGGGCTGCTCAGGCCCGAGCGGCTGCCCAACGGCTACCGGGACTACGACGAGCACGACGTCCGGCTGACCCAGGAGATCCGGGCGCTCGGCAGCCTCGGCATCCCCGTCGAACGCACCCGGCCGTTCCTGGACTGCCTTACGGCCGGGCACCGGCACGCCGACGACTGCCCGGCCTCGCTGGCCGGGTACCGGGGCGCGATCGACGAGCTCACGCAGCGGATCGAGGGCCTCACCGCCCGCCGGGCGGTGCTGCTCGCGCACCTCCGGGAGGCCGCTCACCGCAACAGCCGCGTGCCAGCGGCCGACGAGGGAGAGGACCCGATGACCGACTACACCAGCCTGCCCGCCGACCTGCCCGTCCCCGAGGACGACGGCGCCGCCGCCCACCTGCCCGGCACGGACCTGCCGCCCCTCGGACTCCGGAGCACCGACGGCACGACCGTCCGCCTCGACGCGCTCGGCGCGGGCCGCACGGTGATCTACGTCTACCCGCTCACCGGCCGCCCGGGCACCGACCTGCCCGACGGCTGGGACGCGATCCCCGGCGCGCGCGGCTGCACCCCCGAGGCGTGCGGCTTCCGCGACCACCACCAGGACCTGCTCGCCGCCGGCGCCACCGGCGTGTTCGGGCTCTCCAGCCAGGACACCGACTACCAGCGCGAGGTCGTCGAACGGCTCCACCTGCCGTTCCACATGCTCTCCGACCCCACGCGGAGCCTGGGCCGGGCGCTCGGCCTGCCCACGTTCGAGGCCGGCGGGCTGACGCTCTACAAGCGGCTGACCCTCATCGTCCGCGACGGCGTGATCGAGCACGTCTTCTACCCGGTCTTCCCGCCGAACGAGCACGCCGGCCAGGTTCTGGCCTGGCTCCGGGACAACCCTCGGTAAGGCTCTGGGACAACTCTCGTCGGCCGCCGCCGACAAGGCTCCGGAACAGCCCTCGGTGACCGCCGCCGACAAGACTCCGGACAGCCCTCGGTGACCGCCGCCGATCGGCGTCACGAGCCGTCGGAAGTGCTTCAGCCCTCCTGGCGCGCCTCCCATACCTCGATGTCCGGCCGGTAGTAGTAGGTCGGCTTGCCCTTCATGGCGCTGGTGCGGAACGGCCGTCCCCGGTCGTCCAGCCGCAGCGTGCCGTGCCGGTCGCCGCTGCTCCACTCCAGTTCCAGGTACCAGCTCACGTTGTGCGCGAGCGCGTGCGCGTCGATGTTCAGCACCTGGGGGTCGGACGCCGAGACCTTGAAGGGGAAGTCCGTCGCCGGGATCGTCCGGTCGCCCTGGCTGCCCGCGACCGGCCGGGGCAGCGGGTCGGCCGCGTCCAGGTCGACGCCGAACGACGCCGGGATGAGTTCGCCGCCGCAGCCGTCCCCCATCGAGTACGCGCCACTGCCGAACGGCGCCGTGCGCCCGGTCACCCGCACTCGGAGGGCGTGCAGCACGACGGCCTCCTCTCCGGTGCCCTGCACGGTCACCTGGATCCGCAGGTTCCCGCCGGCCACCGCGCCGAGCGCGTTCGCCCAGCCCCGGGTGTCCAGCCCGGGCGGCGGTGGCGGGACCTGGGACGTCGGCTTGTCCAGGAGGTACCAGCGGCCACAAGGGTCACGCCAGTTGTTCATCCGGACATCGGCGGTCAGCGGCACACCTTTTGGAGTGCTGGTGAGACGACCGCCGCCGACGCCGTTTCTTCGCCGATCCGCCGCTTCCCGCTCGGCCTTCGAAGAGGTGGAAGGCGCGGGGGACCCGGTGGCGGAGGGGGTGCTGTCCGCTTTCGCGGCGTGCTCGCCGTGGGTGGCGGACGGGCTGGGGGCCGCGCGCGGTGAGCGGGCAGGGCCGCTGCCGCGCTGCGGCCCGCGCCCGTCCGCGAGCGAGGTGTGGGCCTGCGGCTCCGCGATGACGTGCCGGGTCGGCGTGCCCGCCCCGTGGACGGCGAGCGGAACCACGAGCGCCACGACCGCCGCACCGGCCAGCACGGCCCACAGCTTCTTGTTCCTGCCGGGCTTCCCGGAACGTTCCTTGTCCTTACCGGGCGTCCCGTCGGCGGTGTTCTTCCCGGGCGTCCCGTCGACGACGTTCCCTCCGGGCGTCCCGTCGGCGGCGTTCTCTCCGGGCGTCCCGTCGGCGGCGTTCTCTCCGCGCGTCCTATCGGTGACGTTCTCTCCGGCTGTTCCCCCCGGGGCGTTCTTCCCGACCGTCCCCCCCGGGGCGTTCCTACCCGCCACCCCGCCTGCGACGGAGGCCGCGCCGTTCGGGGACGAGCCGCCGTCACCGCCCGGCCCGGACAACGCCGCGCGCGGGGAGTGTTCCCCGCCCCCTCCCTCGTCCCCGTCCTTCTCCACAACCGTTCCCGTGGCGGACCCCGTGGCGGACCCCTCCACCTCGGACTGATCCGCCTTGGACTGATCCCCCTCGGACCGACCCGCCTCGGACTGCCCCACCGCGGCCTGATCCCCCTCGCCAGGCGCACCCGACCGAAGGGCCTCGTCCTCCCCCGCGCCCCTGGCGCGCCCGCCCGCCCCCACGGCGGCACCCGTGGCGGCACCCGCAGTGGCCTCCGTGGCGCTCCCGCCTCCCTTCCCCCGCCGCCGCTCCGCGTCGGCCAGGAGCCAGCGGCGGTGCAGCGCGACCAGTTCCTCCGGCCGGGCGCCGCAGAGTCGTGCCAGGCGTTCCACCGGGGCGTATTCCACGGGCACCGCGTCGCCGTTGCAGTAGCGGTGCAGCGTGGACGTACTGACGTGCAGCCGCTTGGCCAGCGCGCCGTAGCTGAGCCGCGAGCGCTCCTTCAGCTCGCGGAGGGTTTCCGCGAATTCCTGCGTCCCGGAAGCCGCAGCCACCGTTCCTCCCGTCCCAGGACCGCGTTCCAGGGAAGGTGCGTCTCCCCAGGTCAGCGCCTGTTCGACCGTTCCAGTGTCCCGAAAGACCGGACGGCCGTTGCCGCCGGGACGGTTCCTCCCGCAGCCTGTGATCACCGATCGACCCCGGACAGGGAGCCATCGTGCGGACTCGTCTCCGTTCCCGCCTGGACCTGGTCGACGTCGTGGCCCTGGCCGTACTGGCCGTCTGCGTCACGACGGTCGTGATCCTGCTGCACCGCGCCTGACCAGGCGTCCCGCATCCGGCCCACGCGATCCGCGTCCGTCCCTCAGCCCCACGGCCGTCCCGGCCGTCACACCTTCCGCCGCGGCGCCGCCGAGGGGGGCACACCGCCCCGTGCCCCCCTCGGCACCGTCCCCCACGAACCAGCCCCCCACATCCCTACGTCACTTCTTCGGAGGACCACCATGTACGCGTTCCGTCACCGCACCCGCGCCGTCCGCCTCGCCGCCTCCGGCGCCGTCGTGGCCGCCGCCCTCTCGCTGACCGCCTGCCAGGGCGGCGACGCCAAGGCGCAGCCCGCACCCACCTCGTCCGCGTCCGCCTCCCAGGGCGGTCAGCACACCACCGGCAACCAGCCCGCCTCCCAGAACACCCACACCGCCCCCGCCGAGACCGCCCCCGCGAGCACCACCACCAAGGCGGGCGACACCGGGAAGCACGCCACCCAGGCCCCCGCCTCCCGCGCCCAGGACGTCGCCTGCACCTCCAAGAACACCAAGGTGACCGTCCAGAAGATCAGCCGCCCCATCAACCACCTGCTGCTGACCGTCACCAACACGGGCTCCACCCGCTGCGACGCGTACGCCTACCCGTACCTGCGCTTCGACGAGAACCAGGCCGTCACCCCCGTCGTGGAGGCCAGCCGCCCGCAGGCCGTCGTCAGCCTGAAGCCCGGTCAGTCCGCCTACGCGGGCATCCGCACCAGCTCCGCCTCCGGCGAGGGCGGCAAGGTGCGGCCCGCCTACAAGCTCGCGGTCCTCTTCGCCGACCGCAACGGCCAGGGCGGTTCCGGCTCGCCGGTCGTCCTGACCCTCCCCAAGGACACGCAGATCGACGACTCGGCCGAGGTGACCTACTGGCAGAGCACCCTGGACGACGCCATCAGCTGGTAACCAGTCGCCTTACACGGCGGGCAGCGGACACACGAAGCGGCCGGGGGCACGGTGCCCCCGGCCGCTCGATGCCGCTTCCCGGGATGAACGCCCGGCGTACCGGGTCCGCTCCCGAAAGAGGGACGGCCGGCCCCGCGCGATCCGTTCGCGTGGCCCGGTCGTCAATGTCCGCCCGCGTCACCATCCTTCAGGCGTGCGGCGCGCCGAGCGCCGGCGTCCGTTCCTCGCCCAGCTCGAACCAGATCAGCTTGCCGCCCGTCCCGAGCGTGCCCGTGCCCAGCGAGAAGCCGCCGTAGCTGTCGGCGCAGAGCCGTACGAGACCGAGCCCGCGCCCGTCCTCGGCGCCGAGATCCGGCGGCGGGGCCGCGTCCAGCGCGGGCAGTTCGGGGTTGCCGTCCCATACGCTGACGCGCAGCCGCTCCCCGATCCGCTTGACGCGCACGGAGGCGGAACCTCTGGCGTGGCGGTGCGCGTTGGTGACGAGTTCGGAGGTCAACAGCTCGGCGGTGTCCGCGAATTGCTGCTCGCCGTGTTCTTCGAGGATGAGCCGCAGGACGTGGCGTGCGATGCGCGGGGCACGAGGGTGGTCGGGGATTTCGAGTGCGTAGTCCCAGTCACTGGTCATGCAAGTCTCCGATACGGTGCGGAGTTTGACGCCGTACGTGATCGACGTGCCACACACGGTAGTGGAACGGGTTAGATGGATTCCACCGCTCTGTCGGAATTGTTCACCCCTGGTGCGATCCGGGCGTCAACGCCAGACTGATCGCGAGCGAGGAGAGAGGGGCCATGGCACCCAGAACCACCCCAACAGCCCGACAGCAACGTCTTGGGGCAGAACTCCGCAAACTACGCGAGCGGGCCGGGATGACCGCGCGGGAAGCGGGTGCCCTGCTCGGGGGCAACCAAGCCCGGATCAGCAACATAGAGACCGGGCGGGTGCCCGTCAGCGCCGACCGGGTGCGCACCCTCGCGTCCAACTACGGCTGCGCGGACGAGCCGCTCGTCGACGCCCTCGCCGCCATGACGGGCGGGCGCGCCCGCCACTGGTGGGAGGAGTACCGGGGCGTCCTGCCCGCCGGAATGCTCGACCTCGCCGAACTGGAGCACCACGCCGTCGGGATCCGCACCGCGCAGACCTCCACGATGCCGGGCCTGCTCCAGACCGTGGACCACGCCCGCGCCGTCTTCGGCCAGGCGTGCCCGCCGCTGCCGCCGCACGAGACGGAGCACCGCGTCTCGCACCGCATCAAGCGCCAGGCGGTCCTGTACCGGGACGAACCTCCGGATTACACCGCCGTCCTCCACGAGGCGGCGCTGCGGATGCGGTTCGGCGGGCCCGACATCGCCCGCGCCCAGCTGGCCCACCTCCTGGAGGCGGGCGAACGCGAGAACGTCACCGTCCTGGTGATCCCCTTCAGCGCCGGCGCCTTCCCGGGGTCCGGCCAGACCTTCATGTACGCCCGCGGCCCGGTGCCCCAGCTGGACACCGTCCACCTGGACCAGCCGCACGGCGCCGCGTTCCTGGACGCCGAACCCGAGCGCGTCCAGTACGCCGCCCTGTGGGACCGACTCGCGTCCCTGGCCCTCACGCCCGCGGCCTCCCGCGACTTCGTCCGGGCCATCGCGCGCGAGCTGTGAACGCGGAAACCCCGCACCCGCCGCGCACCTCACCCCCGGACCACCGCCGCGCACCGTCACTCCCGGACCATCCACCGGAGCCGACGAGAGCGTCAGCCTTCACGAACGGCCACGAGCCGCGTCAGACCCGGGCCCGCACACGTACCGGGCCCGCGCCACCCAGCGAACATCCCACCCGGGCCCCGCCACAACCGACGGATCTCGACGGCCCGCACCACGTGACAAACAGCCCGGGCCGGGCCCCGCCGTCCTCGGCGGAGCCCGGCCCGGGCCACCGGCCTCACAGCCGGCCCGCGACCTCCGTCGCCCAGTAGGTGAGGATCATGTTCGCGCCGGCGCGCTTGATGCCCGTCAGGGTCTCCAGGATCGCCGCGTCGCGGTCGATCCAGCCCTTCTCGGCGGCGGCCTCGACCATGGCGTACTCGCCGGAGATCTGGTACGCGGCGACCGGCACGTCCACCGCGTCGGCGATCTTCGCGAGCACGTCCAGGTACGGGAGCGCCGGCTTGACCATGACCATGTCGGCGCCCTCGTCCAGGTCGAGCGCCAGCTCGCGCAGGGACTCGCGGGAGTTCGCGTAGTCCTGCTGGTAGGTCTTGCGGTCGCCCTTGAGGGACGAGCCGACGGCCTCGCGGAAGGGGCCGTAGAAGGCGGAGGAGTACTTCGCCGTGTACGCGAGGATCGAGACGTCCTCGTGGCCGGTCTGGTCCAGCGCGTCGCGGATGACGCCGACCTGGCCGTCCATCATCCCGGAGGGGCCCACGACGTGGGCGCCCGCGTCGGCCTGGACCTGCGCCATCTCGGCGTACCGCTCCAGCGTGGCGTCGTTGTCCACCCGGCCGTCGCCGTCCAGCACGCCGCAGTGGCCGTGGTCGGTGAACTCGTCCAGGCACAGGTCCGACATGATCACCAGGTCGTCGCCGACCTCGGCGCGCACGTCCCGCAGGGCGACCTGGAGGATGCCGTCGGGGTCGGTGCCCGCCGTTCCCGCCGCGTCCTTCTTGGACTCCTCGGGCACGCCGAAGAGCATGATCCCGGAGACCCCGGCGGCGACCGCGTCCACGGCGGCCTTCCGCAGGGTGTCGCGGGTGTGCTGGACGACGCCCGGCATCGAGGCGATCGGCACCGGCTCGGAGACGCCCTCCCGCACGAAGGCGGGGAGGATCAGGTCCGAGGGGTGCACCCGGTGCTCGGCGACCATCCGGCGCATGGCCGGGGTCGTCCGCAGGCGGCGCGGCCGGGCGCCGGGGAAGTTGCCGTACGTACTGCTGCTCACGAGCGAGCCCTCCTACGCGATCCTGGCCGCCGCTCGCTGGGGCGCGTGACCGGGTCCCCGGCCTCGATCGCGGCCAGTCGCCGCGCCGCGCCGAAGTCCGCGAGCGCTTCGGCCAACTTGTGCACCGAGGGCTCGGGCGACATGACGTCCACGCGCAGCCCGTGTTCCTCGGCGGTCTTGGCGGTGGCCGGGCCGATACAGGCGATCACGGTCACGTTGTGCGGCTTGCCGGCGATGCCGACGAGATTGCGGACGGTGGAGGACGAGGTGAACAGCACCGCGTCGAAACCGCCGCCCTTGATGGCCTCCCGGGTCTCGGCCGGCGGCGGCGAGGCGCGCACGGTGCGGTACGCCGTCACGTCGTCCACCTCCCAGCCCAGCTCGATCAGGCCCGCGACCAGTGTTTCGGTCGCGATGTCGGCCCGCGGCAGGAACACGCGGTCGATGGGGTCGAAGACCGGGTCGTACGGCGGCCAGTCCTCCAGCAGACCGGCGGCGGACTGCTCGCCGGACGGCACGAGGTCGGGCTTCACACCGAAGGCGACCAGCGCCTTGGCGGTCTGCTCGCCCACCGCGGCCACCTTGATCCCGGCGAACGCGCGGGCGTCGAGCCCGTACTCCTCGAACTTCTCCCGCACCGCCTTGACGGCGTTGACGGAGGTGAAGGCGATCCACTCGTACCGGCCGGTGACCAGGCCCTTGACCGCGCGCTCCATCTGCTGCGGGGTGCGCGGCGGCTCGACCGCGATGGTCGGCACCTCGTGCGGCACCGCTCCGTAGGAGACGAGCTGGTCGGAGAGCGAGGCGGCCTGCTCCTTCGTGCGCGGTACGAGCACCCGCCAGCCGAACAGCGGCTTGGACTCGAACCACGAAAGCTGGTCCCGCTGCGCCGGGGCGCACCGCTCCCCGACCACGGCTATGACGGGCTGCCCGCCGTCCGGCGAGGGCAGCGCCTTGGCGGCCTTGAGGACCTGCGCGATCGTGCCGAGCGTCGCCGACCAGGTGCGCTGGCGGGTCGTCGTGCCGCCGACCGTGACGCTCATCGGGGTGTCCGGCTTGCGGCCGGCGGTGACGAGTTCGCCGGCCGCCGCGGCCACCGAGTCCAGGGTCGTGGAGACCACGGCGGTGGCGTCGCTGGCGCCGACCTCGGACCAGCAGCGCTCGTCGGCGCTGCGCGCGTCGATGAAGCGGACGTCGGTGCCGTGCTCGTCCCGCAGCGGCACCCCCGCGTACGCGGGCACGCCGACGGCCGCGGCGATGCCGGGCACCACCTCGAAGACGATGCCCTCGGCGGCGCACGCCAGCATCTCCTCGGCGACGTGGGCGTCCAGGCCCGGGTCGCCGGCGACCGCACGCACGACCCGCTTGCCGGTGCGCGCGGCCCCCATGACAAGATTGGCGGTGTCCCGAAGCGCCGGGACGTCGGCCGGGATTGACGCGTCGTCAGCTATGGCCTGCATGGGCGTGTCCACGTTCGCCCGCGCGTGGGCGCGGACGACGTCCAGCACCTGCGGGTCGGCGATCAGCACGTCCGCACGGGCCAGCGCTTCCACGGCACGCAGCGTCAGCAGTCCCGGGTCTCCGGGCCCGGCACCGAGGAAGGTGACCTGGCCCGCAGTGGGGTGGACAGGGGCGGTGGGGTTCAAAGTGCTCGCTCCCCCATAAGACCGGCCGCACCCTTGGCGAGCATCTCGGCGGCGAGTTCACGGCCCATGGAGGCGGGAACCGCGGCGTCGTCCCGGGAGGCGGGTACGTGACCGGTGATGGACAGCTGCACCAGCGTTTCGCCGTCGGTCGTGCCGACGACGCCACGCAGGCGCATTTCGGTGACAGCCTGTCCGTCGTCCTGAAGGTCGGCCAGCGCACCCACGGGTGCGGAGCAGCCGGCCTCCAGGGCGGCGAGCAGGGAACGCTCGGCGGTCACGGCGGCCCGGGTGTGCGGGTCGTCGAGCTCGGCGAGCTGGGCGATCAGGTCCGCGTTGTCCGCGGTGCACTCGATCGCCAGGGCCCCCTGGCCGGGGGCGGGCAAAATCACGTCGGGCGACAGCAGCTGCGTCGCCTCCTGGATGCGGCCGAGACGGGTCAGCCCGGCGGCGGCCAGCACCACCGCGTCCAGCTCGCCCTTCTCGACGAAGCCGAGGCGGGTGTCGATGTTGCCGCGGATCGGAACGGTCTCCACCCGCTTGCCCAGCGCCTTGGCCCAGGCGTTGAGCTGCGCCATGCGGCGCGGCGAGCCGGTGCCCACGCGGGCGCCGTCGGGCAGCTCCTCGAAGGTCAGGCCGTCCCGGGCGACCAGCGCGTCCCGGGGGTCCTCGCGCTCGGGCACGGCGGCCAGCGCCAGGTCCTCCGGCTGCGCGGTGGGCAGGTCCTTCAGGGAGTGCACGGCGAAGTCGATGTCCCCGGCGAGCAGCGCGTCGCGCAGCGCGGAGACGAACACGCCGGTGCCGCCGATCTGCGCGAGGTGCTCGCGGGAGGTGTCGCCGTACGTGGTGATCTCCACCAGTTCCACGGCGCGGCCGGTCGCCGCGCGCACCGCGTCGGCGACCATGCCGGACTGCGCCATGGCGAGCGCGCTGCGCCGGGTGCCCAGGCGCAGCGGCGGAAGAGCGCCGGCGTCCTGGTGCCGCGGCGTCGAGGTGCTGTCGGTCATGCCCGCTCCCGTGCTGTGTCGTGCTGCCGGTCGGTCCGCGCGTCGGCCCGGCTGACGGCGGCCACCGTCTGGGGGTCGAGGTCGAACAGTTCGCGCAGCGCGTCGGCGTACCCGGCGCCGCCGGGCTCGCTGGCGAGCTGCTTCACGCGCACCGTGGGCGCGTGCAGGAGTTTGTCGACCACGCGGCGGACCGTCTGCGTGATCTCCGCGCGCTGCTTGTCGTCCAGGCCCGGCAGCCGGCCGTCCAGCCGGGCCAGCTCGCTGGTCACCACGTCGGCGGCCATGGTGCGCAGCGCGACGACCGTCGGCGTGATGTGCGCGGCGCGCTGCGCGGCGCCGAAGGCGGCGACCTCGTCGGAGACGATGCCGCGCACCTGGTCCACGTCGGCCGCCATCGGCGCGTCGGCGGACGCGGCGGCCAGCGACTCGATGTCGACGAAGTGCGCGCCCTCGATCCCGTGGACCGCGGCGTCGATGTCGCGCGGCATGGCGAGGTCGAGCAGCGCGAGCCCGCCCGCGCCGTTCGCGATCGCCGCCGCGACCTGCTCGCCGGTCAGGACGAGCCCGGTGGCGCCCGTGCAGGACACCACGATGTCCGCGCGCGCCAGCTCGGCGTCGGTGGCGTCCATCGCGACGGCCCGGGCGCGCAGCCCGTTCGCCGCGCCGGGGCCGCCCGGCTCGGTGAGGATCTGGACCAGCCGCTCGGCGCGGGCCGGCGTCCGGTTGGCGACGGTCAGCTCGCTGACGCCGGCGCGCACCAGGGTGGTGGCGGCCAGCGAGGACATCGAGCCGGCGCCGATGACGAGCGCGCGCTTGCCCGCGGCCCACGCCTCCACGTCCTGATCGCCCGCGAGCTGTTCGAGCCCGAAGGTGACCAGCGACTGACCGGCCTTGTCGATCCCGGTCTCGCTGTGCGCCCGCTTGCCGACCCGCAGCGCCTGCTGGAACAGGTCGTTCAGCAGCCGCCCGGCGGTGTGCTGCTCCTGGGCGAGCGCCAGCGCGTCCTTGATCTGGCCGAGGATCTGGCCCTCGCCGACGACCATCGAGTCCAGGCCGCAGGCCACCGAGAAGAGGTGGTGGACGGCCCGGTCCTCGTAGTGGACGTACAGGTGGGGCGTCAGCTCGTCCAGACTCGCCCCGCCGTGGTGGGCGAGGAGGGTGGACAGCTCGGCGACACCGGCGTGGAACTTGTCCACGTCGGCGTACAGCTCGATCCGGTTGCAGGTCGAGAGCACCGCGGCCTCGGCGGCCGGCTCCGCGGAGACGGTCTCCTGGAGCAGCTTGCCGCGCACCTCGGGGGCGAGGGCGGCGCGCTCCAGGACGCTCACGGGGGCCGTGCGGTGGCTCAGCCCGACGACCAGGAGGCTCATGCGCGCACCTCTCTCCGTACGGCGTGGGTCCCCCGGGTGGTGGTGGTCCGGTCCTGGGCGGTCATGCCGGCATCACGGCGGGCATGTCCCCGTCAGGTCCCTTGCGCTCGGTCGCGGGCGCACTCGAACGGGCCGGCGCGGGCGGCGGCGCCTCGTGCCCCGCGTCCTCACCGGCCTTGCGCTGCTCGTGGAAGGCCAGGATCTGCAGCTCTATCGACAGATCGACCTTGCGCACGTCCACGCCGTCCGGGACGGTCAGCACCGTCGGCGCGAAGTTCAGGATGGAGGTCACACCGGCCGCCACCAGGCGGTCGCAGACCTGCTGGGCCGCGCCCGCGGGGGTGGCGATGACGCCGATCGAGACCCCGTTGTCGGCGATGATCTGCTCCAGCTCGTCCGTGTGCTGGACGGCGATCCCCGCGACCGGCTTGCCCGCCATGGCCGGGTCGGCATCTATCAGCGCCGCGACGCGGAAGCCGCGGGAGGCGAAGCCGCCGTAGTTGGCGAGCGCCGCGCCGAGGTTGCCGATGCCGACGATGACGACCGGCCAGTCCTGGGTCAGGCCCAGCTCGCGGGAGATCTGGTAGACGAGGTACTCCACGTCGTAGCCGACGCCCCGGGTCCCGTACGACCCGAGGTAGGAGAAGTCCTTACGCAGCTTGGCGGAGTTGACCCCCGCCGCCGCGGCCAGCTCCTCGGAGGAGACCGTGGGCACCGAGCGCTCGGAGAGCGCGGTCAGCGCGCGCAGGTACAGCGGAAGCCGGGCGACGGTGGCCTCGGGAATCCCTCGGCTTCGGGTCGCCGGTCGGTGAGTTCGGCCAGTTGCCACGGTGCTCCTGCGGGTAGAGCGAGGCTGTGGGCGGCACCTCGTCCCAGGACCGCCCCGTCGAACGCAGGCTATGCCTTTGTGAACGCGTGCACAAAGATGGTGTCCGCTTTGTCCCGGCAAAGTGACCGGTGTCACGCGGCTTTTGCGGCAGTTCGTGGAACCAACTCCCGCATCACACCGTTCACACATTTCACTCTGATAACGGAGGTGCGCTGACGGGAGCACGCGCCCTCACTCCTCACCGTTATGCCCCCGGACACCTACAAATCGCCCATCGATGGTAAGCGACCGCGCCCCTTACCCGAACCCTTGTGCAGTGCGCACCCGGCCACACCTGAGGGCCGGGCAGGCCCTTTTCCGCCGTCCGGATCATGGCCGCGCGGGGCCGGCGGCCGGTCGAGCTCCCTCGGGGGCGCCGCCCCACCGCTCCGATGGACGAGGCCCCGGCATCGTACGGACGTCCGTACCGTTCGAGCGGGCGGGCGCCCGTCCCCCTGAAGACCCAGATGCACAATGGCGGGCATGGCTCCCCTCTTCGGCCGCGGCCCGCGCAAGAACCCCGCCGACCGCCTCGTCACCCTCATCGGCAAACCCGGCTGCCACCTGTGCGACACCGCCCAGGAAGTGATCGAGAAGGTCTGCGCCGAGACCGGCGCCTCCTGGGAGAAGAAGGACATCACCCAGGACGCGGAACTCCACCACAAGTACTGGGAACAGATCCCGGTCGTCCTGGTGGACGGCGCCCAGCACGACTTCTGGCGCGTGGATCCGCAGCGCCTGCGCAAGGCCCTGGGGGCCTGAGGCCCCGGACGCGCGCCCGTCCTTCACGGCGGCCATCCACAGCGTTCGCGTCGACGGCGGCCCGCTCGCCCGCTTGCCCGCTCACGCGCAACGGCGGCGACCCCGCCCCGTCCGCGACGGCGGCGATCCACCGCGTCCGTAACAGCGACGATCCACCGCGTCCGTACGACCACCCGGCGGCCCGCTCAAGGCCCCGACCGGCCGGGAAACGGACCCGTCCGGCCCTCGCCTCCCCGGTCCACCCCGGGCCCCGCCACAGCCGTCACCGAACCGTCGGCTCCTCCAGGCGTCCCGGACATACGGCCGTAACCGGAAGCACCGAACGGACTGGCTAGGCTAGCTGCATGGCCCATCCGTCGCCCGACCACCGTCCCGGCAGGAGTCCCCTCAGCCGGTCCGTCCCGACGGGGTGGTTGCCCCGCCGCCGGCGGGCCGCCACCGCGCGCAGCGTGCTGGCCGGCGAGGCCGCGGCCGAGGCCGCGCGCAAGACCTCGCAGGAGGCGCCACCCGCCGAGGAGCGGGCCGGCGAGGAACCGGAGTTCCCGGTCATCGGCGACGTCGCCGCCGCGGCGTTCTTCGACCTCGACAACACCGTCATGCAGGGCGCCGCCCTCTTCCACTTCGGCCGCGGCCTCTACAAGCGCCACTTCTTCCACAAGCGCGACCTCCTGCGCTTCGCCTGGCAGCAGATCTACTTCCGGCTGGCGGGCTCGGAGAACCCCGAGCACATGCAGGACGTCCGCAACAGCGCGCTGTCCATCGTGCAGGGCCACCGCGTCTCCGAGCTGATGACCATCGGCGAGGAGATCTACGACGAGTACATGGCCGAGCGCGTCTGGCCGGGCACCCGCGCCCTGGCCCAGGCCCACCTGGACGCCGGGCAGAAGGTCTGGCTGGTCACCGCGGCCCCGGTCGAGACCGCGACGATCATCGCCCGCCGCCTGGGCCTGACCGGCGCGCTGGGCACCGTCGCGGAATCGGTGGGCGGCGTCTACACGGGCCGGCTGGTGGGCGAGCCGCTGCACGGGCCCGCCAAGGCCGAGGCCGTCCGGGCGCTGGCCGCCGCCGAGGGGCTGGACCTGTCCCGCTGCGCCGCGTACAGCGACTCCGCCAACGACATCCCGATGCTCTCCCTGGTCGGCCACCCGCACGCCATCAACCCCGACAGCCGCCTGCGCAAGCACGCCCGCGAACAGGGCTGGCGGCTGCGCGACTACCGGACGGGCCGCAAGGCCGCCCGGATCGGCATCCCGGCCGCGGCCGGGGTGGGGGCGCTGGCGGGCGGCGCCGCCGCGGCGGTCGCCGTCCAGCGCCGCCGCCGCTGAACCGGGCGCCCCAGAGCCCACCGGGGCCGCCGACACGCGCGGCCGGACCCGCCCGCACGATCGGGTCCGGCCCGCCCGCGGCACCCGCCCTGGCGAAACCCCCGCCGGCCGTCCGCCCGCCTCGGCGCGGCCGGCCTCCGTGCCGCGCGCGCGACCCGGCGCCCGGCACCGCGTCGACGCACAGGCGCGCGGTCCGCCACCCCCACCACCGGCGCCGAACGCTCCGCTGACTTTCCGTCACCGCCGCGGCGGCCGTTCACCCCTGGGACGACCACGCCCGATCACGGTCGGCTACCCCGCATTCGCCCCCGCCAGTCGCGTTGCTTTCAGTACGCCACAACACGCCCCGCAACCTGGCAAATCGCCCTGCTTTCCGATCAAAACCTGCACTCCATCCGATACTTGATCGGACATCAATCCATACCTAACCGGAAGTAATCGACGATTTGAGCAACTGGGTGTAGCGCTGCCTATACGAAGCGTTATTCTCCTCAGACGCAAACCGGTACCCACACGTCCCTACGACGAGTGAATGGGTCCCGCACTGCACGTGATGAAAGCTCTGCCTCTGGGAGTCCCGTGTACCCACACGTCGGGGTTGACGCCTCGGGCCTGGCTACGCTGCGTACGGCACTCGTCGCCCACCTGCGCGGTTTTGTCCCCGCGGCGCACGCCGCCCCCGCATTCGCCGCGGCCGTCCCCGCCGGCCCCTGCTACGCCCTGGCCGACGGGAGCGCCGCGGTGGGCAGCAAGACCGGCGGCAGAACGCGGCGCGCCGGCGCGCCCGCCGCCCGGCGCCCCGCCGACAGCGACAGCCGTCGCATGATGGACCTCGTCGAACGCGCCCAGTCGGGCGAGGCCGAAGCCTTCGGCCGCCTCTACGACCAGTACGCCGACACGGTCTACCGCTACATCTACTACCGCGTCGGCGGCCGGGCCACGGCCGAGGACCTCACCAGCGAGACCTTCCTCCGTGCCCTGCGCCGCATCGGCACCTTCACCTGGCAGGGCCGGGACTTCGGCGCCTGGCTCGTCACCATCGCCCGCAATCTGGTCGCCGACCACTTCAAGTCCTCCCGTTTCCGCCTGGAAGTCACCACCGGCGAGATGCTCGACGCCAATGAGGTCGAGCGCAGCCCCGAGGACTCCGTCCTGGAATCGCTCTCGAACGCCGCGCTGCTGGAGGCGGTACGCAAGCTCAACCCCCAACAGCAGGAGTGCGTCACGCTGCGGTTCCTCCAGGGGCTGTCGGTCGCCGAGACAGCGCGCGTCATGGGGAAGAACGAGGGCGCGATCAAAACCCTCCAGTATCGTGCGGTGCGCACCCTGGCCCGGCTGCTCCCGGACGATGCCCGCTGACCGAACACGATCGAACATGACCGTGACCGGCCGTCCGGTGTGCTCATGGTGAGCGCGTAACCCAAGTGCCGCGCCACTCGTTGAGCGGGATGCAGGCTCCCTGTGGTCACGCCCCGCTCGCACGATCTCACTCCTTCGAGTGGATACGAACGAGGCGTGCAACCTTCCGACCCATCTGGATAGTCAAGCCAGTCCCGGGAGTCACGAGGGATGACGAGAGGATGGTGCCGACCGTGATCGCGAACGTATCGGTGCACCGGAGGGCCACCGCCTTCGCCCAGGCTCTGGAGGACCAGGACGCCCACGGCGAAGTGGCCGAGGCCCAGGACGGCACACCGGCGGAAGCGCCCGCGGGGGCGAGGATGCTGGCGGTCGCCGACGGCCTCGCACAGCTCCCGAGGCCCGAGCTGGACATCGAGGTCAAGACCGTCCAGCGGGCTCAGCTCCTCGCCGCGATGGAGGCCGCCTTCGCCGAGGGCGGCGCCCCCGACGGCGGCGCCCGCGTCCCCCAGCAGCGCGCGGCCCGCGGCGCGCACCGCGCCGCCCGGACGCTCGGTCGGCTCCGCCCCAGGTCCCGCCTGACCAAGGGGCTCGCCGCGGGCGGGCTGACGGTCGGCGTGGCGGCCGGCGCCTTCGGCGGAGTGGCCGCCGCCAGCTCGGACGCCCTCCCCGGCGACTCGCTGTACGGGCTCAAGCGCGGCATGGAGGACCTCAAGCTCAACCTGGCCGACGACGACTCCGCCCGCGGCCGTCTCCTGCTCGACCAGGCCTCCACGCGCCTCCAGGAGGCGAACCGCCTCATGGAGCGCACCCGCGCCGGCGACCTCGACCACGAATCGCTGGCCGAGGTCCGCCGGGCGCTCTCCGGCGTCAAGCAGGACGCCTCCGAGGGCCACCGCCTGCTGCACAACGAGTACGAGCGGGACGGCTCGCTCGGCCCCATCCAGGCGCTGAACTCCTTCACCCGGTCCCACCGCGGCAGCTGGACGCGCCTGCGCGACCGCCTCCCGGAGCAGCTCACGGACGTGCGCGACGACGTCAGCTCGGTCATGGACGCGATGGACGAAGAGGTCGACCCGCTGCGTCCCCTGCTGCCCGAGCACCCGGAGGGTGCCACGAGCCACGGCGCGGGACACGCCGCGACACCGCGCGGCGCGGCGGACCGCTCGACGCGCCCGCACCCGGCCGGCAGCACACCCGCCTCCCACGGCCCGGCCCGCGACGCGCACCGGCCGCGGCCGTCCGGCTCGTCGCCGTCCCAGGACGATGGGCTACTCGGCGGCGGCACGGGCGGGCTGCTCGATCCCCCGACCGAGCACAGCACCCCGGCCGGCTCGGACGACGGCAAGGGCGGCGACGAGCCGACCCTGCCCCAGCCCGATGTGACGCTCCCGCCGCTGTTCCCGGAGCTGCTGCCGAATCTGGGCATCGACGGCCAGAAGAAGCCCTGAGCACGGACGGCTGATCGGGACGTCCGAGACGGTTGATCGGGACGTTGGAGACAGCTGATCGGGACGTTGGAAACGGGCCGGAGGCGAGGTGCCTCCGGCCCGTCGGCGTACCCGGCCGTTCCCGAGGGCGCGTCAGAAGAAGACCGACCGGCGCTGCACCAGCAGGGTGTACAGCGTGTGCTGAATCGTTTCGCGCACCTGGTCCGTCAGGTTGAACATCAGCATCGGGTCGTCCGCCGCCTCCGGCGGATACCCGTCCGTCGGGATCGGCTCGCCGAACTGGATCGTCCACTTGGTCGGCAGCGGCACCGCCCCCAGCGGCCCCAGCCAGGGGAACGTCGGCGTGATCGGGAAGTACGGGAAGCCCAGCACCCGCGCCAGGGTCTTCGCGTTCCCGATCATCGGGTAGATCTCCTCCGCGCCCACGATCGAGCACGGCACGATCGGCACCCCGGCCCGCAGCGCCGTGGAGACGAAGCCGCCGCGACCGAAGCGCTGGAGCTTGTAGCGGTCCGCGAAGGGCTTCCCGATCCCCTTGAACCCCTCCGGCATCACCCCGACGACCTCGCCGCGCTCCAGCAGCCGCTGCGCGTCCTCCGCGCAGGCCAGGGTGTGCCCGGCCTTCCGGGCCAGTTCGTTGATCACCGGCAGGACGAACACCAGGTCGGCGGCGAGCAGCCGCAGGTGCCGCCCGGCGGGGTGCCGGTCGTGCACGGCCACCTGGAGCATCAGCCCGTCCAACGGCAACGTTCCCGAATGGTTGGCGACGATCAGCGCCCCGCCCTCGGACGGGATGTTCTCGACGCCCTTCACCTCCACCCGGAAGTACTTCTCGAAGAACGGCCGCAGCAACGACATCAGGACCTGGTCGGTCAGCTCCTCGTCGTAACCGAAGTCGTCGACCTCGTACTCGCCGGTGAGGCGACGGCGCAGGAAGCTCAGCCCGCCCGCGAGCCGCTGCTCCCAGGACGGCCGCGGCTCCGGGCGCGGGGGCTCCGGGGCCTCCCGGCGCGCCGGCGGGACGGGCGCCAGCCCGGCGCCGCGCCGCGAACGCCCCAACCGCCCGACCTTCGACCGCGACCGGGGCTCGTCGCCGAAGGGAATGACCTTGGCGTCCGCCATCGTGGGTGAACTCCTCACTGGGTCGGGCCGCCGTGCGCGGGGAGCAGCGCGGCGAGCCGGTCGACGGTACGGGCGAGCGCCTCGGGGGGCAGCAGTCCGGGGACGCGGCTGCGGGTGAACTCCGCGAACGTCTCCGCCGTGGTGTATTTCGGGTGGAAACCCAGTGTCTCGCGCATCTGCGTGGTCTGGACGACCCGCCCGTGCGTGAGCATCCGGATCTGCTCCGGCGAGAAGTCGGTGATGCCCAGCGCGCGCAGCACCGAGCCCGCCCAGGTGACGGTGGGCAGGAACAGCGGCAGCGTGGGCCGCCCCAGCCGCCGCGAGCACTGGGAGAGCAGGACGGCGCCGTCGCCCGCGATGTTGAACGTGCCGCTGTTGAGCGTGCCGCGCCGCGGAGTGGAGGCGGCCATCCGCAGCGCCTCGATCGCGTCGTCCTCGTGCACGAACTGGAGCCGCGGGTCGTAGCCGAAGACCGTGGGCAGGACGGGCAGCGAGAAGTACTCGGCGAGCGGGGAGTCCGCGCACGGCCCGAGGATGTTGGCGAACCGCAGCACGCACACCGCCACGTCCGGCCGGCGCCGGGCGAAACCGCGGACGTAGCCCTCGACCTCCACCGCGTCCTTGGCGAATCCGCCGCTGGGCAGCGACTTCGGCGCCGTGGTCTCATCGAAGACCGCGGGGTCGCGCGGCGCGGAGCCGTACACGTTGGCGCTGGACTTCACCACCAGGCGCTTGAGCTTCGGTGCCTTCTGACAGGCGCCGAGGAGCTGCATCGTCCCTATGACGTTGACTTCCTTGACGGACCCGCGGCTGCCGCGGTGGCCCAGGGGCGTGCCGTTGATGTCCATGTGGACGACGGTGTCCACACCGGTCTCGGCGAGGACCTTGGCAATGGCTGGTTGCCGTATGTCGGCCCGGAGGAATTCCGCGCCGCCCAAATGGTGTTCCGGCGGTTCCGCGTCGACGCCGATCACCCGATCGACATCGGGGTCGCGCTGGATACGTCGTACGAACCGGCCCCCAAGCTGGCGTGCGACTCCGGTGACGAGCACGACCTTGCCCAAGATCAGCCCTTCTTTCTCGCCCTTGCCCTCAGCCTTGTTCTCGTTCTCGCCCTCGCCCCGGCATTCGCTCCCGCACGCGCTTTCGCTTTCGTGCGGGCCTTCGCTTTCGCTCGCGCGGGTGCCTTCGCTCTCGCGCGTGGCTGCGCTCTGGCTTCCGCTCCTGCTTTCGCCGGGCCGGGCTGTGGCCGCCACGCTATCCGCTCGTTGTTGCGCTGTGATGACCGCGTGCTGCGCTGAGCGACATTTCAAGCCTTGGCCTTCGTTTGCCGGTGGATCTCGGCCGTCTGTTCGCGGGGGCCGTGGGGGCTGCGCGGCTCGGGCGGGGCGGGGGTGCCAAGGAGAGTCCGGCTGATGGTCGGCTTCGTGGGCGTGACGAACCGTTTCCCGGGGTGCGAAGGAGCGTTTCGGCGGGGCGGTGGTCCGGGGCGGGAGAAACGCGGCCCCGATCTGCCGCCCACCGAGTGCGGCCCCGGGTGGCTTTCCGGGCCGGCCTCCCCCGGCCTCTCGGCCCGCCCGTAAACGCACCGCAGCCCCTCACCGCGCCAAGGCGGTGAGGGGCTGCGAAGTCGCGATCAGTGCCGCTTACTTCTTGTTGCGACGCTGAACACGGGTGCGCTTGAGCAGCTTGCGGTGCTTCTTCTTGGCCATCCGCTTGCGCCGCTTCTTGATAACAGAGCCCACGACTACCCTCGCTCACTTCGAATCACTCGGTGCGGGGCGTCCGAGCCCACACTACCTACATCGGGCCAGCCTACCCGGCGATGAGCCAACGGCGTAATCCGAGGGTCCCGCCCGGGCTCATCAGGCCGACTCCACCCCCACATAGGACTCACGGAGGTAGTCGTGCACCGCTTGCTCCGGAACCCTGAACGACCTCCCCACTCGGATCGCGGGCAGATGACCACTGTGCACCAAGCGGTACACGGTCATCTTCGACACTCGCATGACCGTGGCAACTTCGGCCACGGTAAGGAACACGACCTCATTCAGAGGCCTTTGCTCTGCAGCCATGACACACCTGAACCTTCCGCACATGACGGGCACCGGCTTCCCCTCCGGTGACTCCCCGTCGCTGTGCGCTCACTCCCCAGGTTAGGGGCGGGTGATGCGAGTGGGGAAGAGGAGCAGCGATCGACCGCCTACTGTGACAGACACGCTCGATTGAGTACATAGCGAGTAAGCGGTCGGTAGTAATCAGACCGCACAGCGTCATCAAGCGGAACTACGGCGGACACCCGCCCCTCGGCCTGTCCGACGAACAGCGCCGGATCGTCCGTATCCGCCAGGCCGATGGCCTCAAAGCCCAGCTGACCTGCTCCGCAGACCCAGCCGTGGTCCCCGATGACCAGCTCGGGAAGAGGGCCTGGAGCGTCTGCGGCGGCGTCGAGGGCGGTACGAACCGGGAGGGGGGAGTGCGTGTGCACGCCGGGCTCGTTCGGGGTGCGCCGCACGCCTGGTTCGCGCATCAGCGCGACTCCCCGTACGTAGACAAGGTTGTACGTGCGTACCCCGAATCGGGTCGCTATGTCGACACATTCGCCATACGCCGGTGTGAGGACGGGGCATCCCGCCGCCGACAAGGCGTCCGCCAATGCGGCGTAGAAGCCGAGGAGACGGTGCGGGTGACCGGTCCCGAGGAGCACGGGGGCCCGCCGCGCCGCCGCCGCGCCGACACGCTCCGCGAACATCTCCAGGCCCGCGATCGTACGGTCGGGATCAATCACATCCGGGCCGGAAATGTGGCCTGGATCGACTGAAACCCCGCACTTGTCACCCATCAACCGCAACACTTCACTCGTCCGCCACTCCCCGTCCGGCTCCAGGCCGATCCGGACACGCGGGTCGCCCGCCGCGAACAGCCGGTACCGCATCAGGCTCTTCTCACGCGCGGTGGCGATCCGGCCGGCCAGCCGCGACGCGACCAGGTGCGCGCGCAGCGCCTCGTGGTCTGTCTCCGTGCCTCGCACGCGGCCCATGGTGGCCCGCGGCAGCCGGGTTTCCGCACGAACCGGCTGGTAGTCACACATCCGTGGGGGTTGCGCGGGCTCCATGGGGCTGGCGGTGGTTCCTGCTTCGCGCGTTGCGGGCCGACCGCGAAGGGCTGCTGCCGATCGTCTACGGGAGCAGGCCGTGGGCCGGGAAGACGGCTCGGCGCGTCGCCAGCACCGCCTGGTCGACGCGGTCCGCCGGGTCGTACCCGCCGTCCGAGAAGTCCCGCCAGTGGGCCTCGCGGCCGTCCGTCATCCGCCGCGGGGCCGACTGCCGGGTGCGCCGGTAGACCTCGTGCCGCCAGTCCTCGGGCGTCGCCGCGCCCGGGTCGATCGGGCGACCGGCGGCGATGCCGACGAGGTGGGTCCAGCTGCGCGGAACGACGTCCACCACCGCGTACCCGCCCCCGCCGAGCGCCATCCAGCGGCCTTCCGCGTAGGCGTGGGCGAGGTCGTGGCAGGTGGCCGCGACCGAGCGCTGCGCGTCCACACTGACGGCCAGATGGGCGAGCGGGTCCTCGAAGTGGGTGTCCGCGCCGTGCTGGGTGACGAGGACGTCCGGCTGGAAGGCCCCCAGCAGCTCCGGAACCACCGCGTGGAAGGCACGCAGCCAGCCCTCGTCGACCGTGCCGGCCGGCAGCGCCACATTGACCGCGCTTCCCCGGGCGCGCTCGCCACCGGTCTCCTCGGGCCAGCCGGTCTGGGGGAAAAGAGTGCGTGGGTGCTCGTGCAGGGAGATGGTCAGCACGCGCGGGTCGTCCCAGAAGGCCGCCTGGACGCCGTCCCCGTGGTGGACGTCCACGTCGACGTACGCGACCCGTGACGCCCCCAGTTCCAGCAGCCGGGCGATGGCCAGCGCGGCGTCGTTGTAGACGCAGAAACCGGAGGCCCCGCCCGGCATCGCGTGGTGGAGGCCGCCGGCAAAATTCACGGCGTGCAGGGCATCCCCCCGCCAGACCGCTTCCGCGGCTCCGACCGATTGCCCCGCGATCAGTGCCGAGGCGCTGTGCATGCCGGTGAACGCCGGAACGTCCGCGGTGCCCAGTCCGTACGAAGTCTCAGCGGCTGCCTTCGGATCGGCGGAGGCCCGGCGGACCGCCTCGATGTAGTCCGCCCGGTGCACCAACCGCAAGGTGGAGTCCCCGGCCGGCGGGGCCGCCACCACCTCCATGGGCCCTTGGTGCAGGCCGTACGCCTCCACCAGGCGCATCGTCAGGGCAAGGCGTACGGGATCCATCGGGTGGCCCGGGCCGAAGTCGTAACCCGTCACCGCCTCGTCCCACATCAGTTGTGCGTGGCCGCTCATGGGCGTCACCGTATCGGGCCCACCGCGGTGATGACCGCACAAATACAAGAAAGCCCCGCCGGTTGCCCGGCGGGGCTTTCTTCAAAAATTGTTCGGCGGCGTCCTACTCTCCCACAAAGTCCCCTCTGCAGTACCATCGGCGCTGAAAGGCTTAGCTTCCGGGTT
>NZ_JBEXNM010000054.1:0-60389 GCF_040611095.1 Streptomyces sp. NPDC003077
CCCGCGGCGGCGCCCGGGTTCGCCCGCTTTCGGGCGGGGGGGGGGGGGGGGCCGCGGGGCGGAGTTGCGCGTTGGTACCCACCGCCCCGCGGTAGGGGCGCCCCCCACCCGTGCGGCGCCACTCCGACGAACGGCGAACGACGGACGACGAACGACGAACAGGGGACCTACTCGCCCGCCTTCGCCGTGCCGGGGCGGTGCCGTCCGCCGGTGGTCCAGCGCGCCCCGCTCTCCTGCGCGTACGCGGCGACGGCGGCCTCGACGGTGGGAGCGAAGCGGTCGGGGCCGAAGGTGCGCGCCAGCCCGTACCGCAGGAGGGTGCGCCGTACCGGGTCCTTGAGTTCGGCGAACACCAGCCGCACGCCCCGTTCGGCGAGCGCCGCGTCGAGTGCCTCCAGCACGTCGGCGGCCGTGGTGTCCACGTCGGTCACCGGCTCGGCGGCGACCACGACCCACCGGGGCGGCGGATCGCCGCCGGCCAGGCGCAGCACCTCGTCGCGGAACGCCGTGGCGTTGGCAAAGAACAGGGGCGCGTCGAAGCGGTGGATCACCAGGCCGGGCAGGTGTTCGGCGTCCGGGTAGGAGCGGACGTCGTGGTAGCCCTCCAGTCCCGGCACCCGCCCCAGGACCGTGTTGTAGGGCCACCACGCCCGCCGGAACACGTTCAGGATCGACAGGCCGACCGCGACCGCGATGCCGGGCAGCACACCGAGCAGCGCCACGCCGAGGAAGGCCGCGCCCGAGACCAGGAACTCCGTCTTGCGCCGGCGCCACAGCCGCGCCGTGCCCGTCAGGTCGGCCAGCGACAGCGACGCGGTGACGACCACCGCGGCCAGCGCGGGCTGGGGCAGGTTGCGGAACAGGCCCGGCAGCAGCACCAGCATGAGGACGATGAGCAGCGCGCCGACGACGCCGGTGAGCTGGGTGCGGGCGCCCGCCCGCTCGGCGACGGCCGTCCGCGAGCCGCTCGTGCTGACGGGGAACCCCTGGAACAGGCCCGCGGCCAGGTTCGCGGCGCCGATCGCGGTCATCTCCTTGTTGCCCTGGATCTCCTGCCCGGTGCGGGCCGCGAACGCCGAGGCGTTGGAGATGGTGTCGGCCAGCGACACCAGCGCGATACCCGCCGCCCCCGCGCACAGCGGCGCGATGTCGTCCATCTCCAGGTGCGGCACGGACAGCGGCGGGAACCCCGTGGGCAGGGTGCCGACCAGGCCGACATCCCTCTCGCCCAGGTCGAAGAGGGAGGTCGAGGCGATGGCCAGCAGCACCATGACGAGCACCGCAGGCACCTTCGGCAGCCACCGCTGCAGCACCAGGATCAGCAGGACCCCGCCCGCGCCCACCGCCACCGCCGCGGGCACCGCCTTCCCGTCGGCCAGGCCGCGGACGAAGGCGGGGATCTCCTCGATCAGCCCGTCGGCGTCCGTCGAGAAGCCGCACAGTTTCGGCAACTGCCCGATGAGAATGGTCAGCGCCAGGCCGTTCATGTAGCCGATCATGGTGGGCTTGGAGATCAGGTCGGCGATGAAGCCGAGCTTGGCCACGCTCGCCAGGACCATGACGGCGCCCACCATCAGCGCCAGCGCCGAGGCGAGCGCCACCGCCCGGCCGCTGTCTCCCCCGGCCGCCGCCAGCGGCAGCACCGTCGCCGCGATCATCGGGCCGAGCGAGGAGTCCGGCCCGAGTACGAGGACGCGCGACGGGCCGAAGACGGCGTAGGCCAGCAGGCACAGGACCGAGGTGTACAGGCCGTGGATCGCCGGCAGGCCCGCCAGTTCCGCGTACGCCATGCCCTGCGGCACCAGCAGCGTGGTCAGCACGACCCCGGCGACGACGTCCTTGACGAGCCACCGGCGCCGGTAGGCCGAAAGCGTGCGCAGGCCGGGCGCCACGTCCCGCGCTCTGGCCATGATCCGGCCGGCCCGGCCGTCACCGTCGTGCGCCATCACGTCTCCCGTGTGCCGGGATCGGAGTCGTTCCCCGGAGCGGTCTCCGACCCCGGCTCCCCCGCGCGGGCCCGACGGATTCCGCGATCCGCCGGGCCCCTTCGTCCGCCGCGCGTGCCGTCCGGCCCGGCACGGGTCACGCCCCGGCTAGTCGTTGATCGTGTCCCGGCGGACCACGCACAGGGCCCAGATGGTGGCCCCGTACAGCGCGATCAGGGTGATCGACCAGACCGGGTAGTAGGGGATGGTGAGGAAGTTGACGATGATGAGCAGCCCCGCGATGCCGATCCCGAGGACCCGGGCCCAGGTGGCCGCCGAGAACAGGCCGAGGCTCACGACGACGGCGACCGCGCCGAAGGCCAGGTGGATCCAGCCCCAGGCCGTCAGGTCGAACTTGAACACGTAGTTCGGTGTGCTGAGGAAGACCTCGTTCTCCGCGATGCCCATGATCCCGCGAAAGAGATCGAGCACCCCGGAAATCAACAGCATCACGGCAGCGAAGATCGTCAGGCCGCTGGCGGCGGCCATGACTCCTGGCGAACGGTGGTGCGGGCTGGTCGTGGTGGCCATGACGGGCCTCCGTCTCCGAGGCGGGTGCGGATTGCCCCGCGTCGGCGCCGAGGGTGCTCCCGGGAGCCCGGGGGCGTCGTCACCCCCGACGGGTGACGACGGGCGATCATCCGGCCGGGACGATGAACGGCGCCCGGCGGACGGCCCGCCCGTACGCCGTATGAGAGCGATCGGAGGCGAGGCAATGGCCGAACCGCCCTCCCCCACCGCCGCGGGGACCAGCGGACGCACACCGAGCACGCCACGGCAGGTACTGGTGCCGCTCGCGCTCGCCCAGTTCATCTGCAGCTTCGCCGGCTCCAACATGAACGTGATGATCAACGACATCAGCGAGGACCTGGACACCACCGTGCAGGGGGTGCAGCTCGCGATCACCATCTTCCTGCTGGTCATGGCGGCGTTGATGATCCCCGGCGGCAAGCTGACCGACCTCTTCGGCCGCAAGCGGTGCCTGGTGGTGGGGCTGGCCGTCTACGGCGTCGGCGCGCTGCTCAGCGCGGCGGCGCCCGGCCTCGGCGTACTGATCCTCGGGAACTCGATCCTCGAAGGCGTCGGCACGGCCCTGCTCATCCCGCCGGTCTACATCCTCACCACGCTCTACTTCACGGACACCGCCGCCCGCGCCCGCGCGTTCGGCGCGATCATGGCGATGGGCGGCATCGGCGCGGCGGCCGGTCCGCTGATCGGCGGGCTCATCACCTCGGGGCTGAGCTGGCGGGCGGCCTTCGTCTTCCAGGCGCTGGTGGTGGCGGCGATCGTCGTCCTGAGCCGCCGGATCGCGGACCCGCTGCCCCCGGAGCCCACCCGCCCCTTCGACATCGGCGGGGCGTTGCTGTCGGCCGTCGGCCTCGTCCTCGTCGTCGCCGGGATCCTGGCCGCCGACGACAACGCCTGGCTGATGGCGGGGCTGCTGCTGCTCGGCTTCCTGGTCCTGGCCGGCTTCTTCCGGTGGATACGGGCGAAGGAGCGCTCCGGCGCCGAACCGCTGCTGTCGACGGCCCTGTTCCGCGACCGCACCTCCAATCTCGGCCTCCTCACGCAGAACCTCCAGTGGCTGATCCTCCTGGGCGTGTCCTTCGTGGTGGCCGCCTACCTCCAGGTCGTCCGCGGCTACGACGCGATCCAGACCGGAGTGATCTTCACGGCGGCCACCGCGGGGCTCCTCGCGTCCTCGCTCGCCGCCGAGCGGTTCGCCAAGCGGCGCACGCCGCGGGCCCTGGTCATGACCGGATTCGCCATGACGGTCTGCGGCATCGTCACCCTCATCGCCGTGGCGAGCGGTTCGCAGAGCGCCTGGGCCAGCACCCCCGGGCTGCTCCTGATCGGCCTGGGCCTGGGGGTGATGCTCACCCCGTCGGTGAACGTCGTGCAGTCCAGCTTCCCCGAGGAGCAGCAGGGCGAGATCTCCGGCCTGTCGCGCAGCGTGTCCAACCTCGGGTCCTCGCTCGGCACGGCGATCGCCGGAACCATCCTCGTCGCCGACCTGGCCGTCGGCTCGTACGCCGCCGCCTTGATCGTGCTGGCGGTCGTCGGCTGCGGCGGTCTCGTCGCCGCCGCGCTGTTCCCCCGGCAGCCGGCGCCGCACTGACCCGGCGGCGTCCGCGCCCGCCGACGCCCCTCGACCCGGCCCGTTCCGGGGCCAGGCTCCCCCGCCCGCCGCGAGCCGGTCGTACCGCACCACACTGCCGACGACGAGGTCCTGAGCCGAGGCCCCCCTCCTGCTGACCGGAACCCAGCACAGGCCCAGCGGGAACGCCACACACAAGGCGGCCCGCAGCAGGGCGCGCACGACGCCGAGCGGCCGTCCGGACCGGCCGACGACCCACAGCCCCATCAGCCCACCGCCCACCGTCCGCCCGGCCACCCACCACCCGCCTCCCAGATACAGCACGGCGATGGCCCAGCCCCCCACACCCGTCAGCCAGGCGGGCGGATCGGGCAGCCGGAACGGCGGCCCGGTCACGAGCACCCGTACACAGCCGACACCGACCTGCACCACGAGCCCCACCCCGGCCACCACCAACGCGTCGACGACGGCCGCGAGGCCACGGGAGACGACCCCCGCGACATCCCCCAACGCGCGGTGCCCCTGGCCACCGGACGTCATGGCCTTACCCGGCACCGGACCCGTCACCGTCGGCCGAGCCCCCTCTGCGCAGCAACCGGCCGGCGAACCGGTTGACCACCTGATCCGCGCGCATGCTCCGCAGCCGGAGCAGGTCGACCGTCTCACCGGCCATCCCGGCCCCCGTGTCGCGGACCATCCGGCCCACGTCGATCTCCTCCAGAACCTCCCGGGTGAGCCGGACCAGGTCCACCCGTGCTATCACCCCCTCGACGTCGATCCGCGCCGCGATGGCGTCCACGTCGACGCGGGCGGCGATCGCCCGCACATCGATGCGGCGGGCGATCCGGTCGACGTCTACGCGGTCGGCGATCCGGTCGACGTCCACCTTGTCGGCGACCCGGTTCACGTCCACCTTGTCGGCGATCCGGTCGACGTCCACCCGGTCGGCTATCGACCCGACATCGACCCGGGCGGCGACCCGGTCCACATTCACCCGGTCGGCGATCCGGTCCACGTCCACCCGATCGGCGACCCGGTCCACGTCCACCCGGTCGACGATCCGGTCCACATCGACACGGGAAACCAGCGCGTCGAGATCGAGACGGTCGGCGACGGCGGCGAGCACCAGGCGCACCACCGCATCGGCCGCGTCCCCGACGGCTCCCAGCGCGAAGCGCACCGAGCCCACGGCGATGCCAAAAGGACGGACAACCCAACGACCGGTCATCTCGCCAACTCAGCAGTGTCCGCGCACGTCGGCATCATCCGGCACGGGTGAGCCGCGGGCCGCGCTCCCGGGCGGCCACGTCGAGCGCGGCGTACGCGGCGTACGCGTCGGGGCGGCGGGGCGGCGGGGCAGGGCGTGGGCCCGGCGCCGCTCGCCTGGGGCAGGGGAGAAGCGGCTCGGTGCGCGCGAAGCCGAAGGCCGAGGCAAGCCCCGCCGCATCCGCATGGGTTCGTCGCGCAGGCGTCGCCATGGTCCTGTCGCGACGCCTAGATTTGCTCGCCAGTGATCACGTGACTGTTGTTACTCGCCTTGAGGAGGCACATGTTGGTGGATCCGACATCCGACCGCGTCGCATGGAGACGGTTTCGAAGACTGTGGTCGGCGACCGCCGCGTCGAATCTCGCCGACGGCGTGCTGCAAGCCGCCACACCGCTGGTCGCCCTCACCCTTACACGAGATCCGGTTGCCATCACCGGCATCACGGCTGTCCAGTACGTGCCCTGGCTGCTCATGTCGATTCCCATGGGGACTTTGGCCGACCGCGTCGACCGGGTCCTCCTCCTTCGCATAGCCAGCCTCACGCGAGCCGTCGGGGTCGGGCTACTGGCGGTGGGACTGGTCGGTGATCATGTCCACATCGCCATGCTCTATGGTTCGGCCCTCCTGTTCGGGCTGGCCGAGACCCTGTACGACAACACGTCATCGGCGCTCGTTCCCAGCATCGTTGCCGACCACCAACTGGAGCGGGCGAACGGCCGGCTACAGGCCACCTATGTCGTCGCCAACAGCTTCGTCGGCCCGCCTCTGGGAGGCTGGTTGTTCGCGCTCGCCATCGCGGCACCGTTCGCCCTGGGCGCGGCGGGTTACGCCGTGGCGCTGGGGCTGATGCTTCTGCTGCCCGCCATGCGCCGGAAAAGAGCCCACGAGGGTGTGACGGCCTCCTTCGGCTCGGACTTGAAGGAAGGCGTCCGCGGGTTTGCCCGGTCTCCCCTGCTCATCGCCCTGTGCGTACTGCTCAGTGTCGGCAACCTGGCCAGTTCGGCGACCTATAGCCTGCTGTCGCTCACCGTCGTCGAGCGGCTCGACGCGACGGCCGCGACGTACGGTTTCGTGCTTGCGGGAGGAGCGGTCGGAGCCTTCCTCGGCGGCGTGTACGGCGATCGGATCAGCGGGCTCACCCGCCCCGGTACGACGCTGCTGTGGACGACCGTCGTGTCGGGCCTCGCGACCGTTTCGTTCGGCCTGGCCGGTCACCCGGTGGCGCTCAGCGCCTTGATGGCACTCGACGGCTTCGTCGTCATGACCCAGTCGGTGGTCTCCGTGAGCCTGCGAGCACGGCTCATCCCCCCTCACATGCTGGGCCGTGTCACCGCCGTTTTCCGTACGTTGTCGACGGGCGCCTCCGCCGTCGGCGCGCTCACCGGCGGCCTCCTGGCCGGCGCGCTGGGCCTGTCCTGGCCGTTCTTCATCGCCGGCGCGATCGTGGTCGCACTCGGCCCTCTCCTCTTCCGCTGGCTGGGCAACACCCGCATCTCGGCAGCGATGACCGAGCGGAAGGGGATGCCCGAGCCCCGGGCGCCCGAGGAGGCCGCGTGATGTCCGAGGTACATCACCGAGCCCGCATGCTCCCCGACGCCGCCCGCATCACCGCCGTCCGCCGGGGGCCGGGCACCGGCAGAGGGGATCGAATGACATGGAGCGGCGCTTCCCGGTAGGTCATACAGGGTCACCAGCGGGCAGACTTCCCGTTCTTCGCCCGCGCCGTGTCGGCGGCTGGGCCGGCAGCTGAGCAGCGGGGACGAGCACGGTGTGCTGTGCGCCGAGCCGCATCGTTCCCGTCGGGGTGCTAGCCGCCGCCCAGTGCGGACACCAGGCTCGCGACCGTGACGGTGTTGAAGACGAAGGCGATGACGGTGTTCGCCGCCACGGTCCGCCGTATGTCCCGTGAGGTCACGTTGACGTCGGTGGTGCCGAACGTCGTCATCGCCGCCAAGGCGAAGTAGAGGTAGTCGGCCCAGGCCGGAGTCCCTTCTCCGGGGAAGTCGAGGGCCTGCTCGTTCTCCACGAGGTTGTCGGCCTGGAAGGTGACGGTGAAGGCCACGACCACGCAGACCCAGGCGACGACGACCAGGGCGAGCGCCACCAGCGTGCGCGGGAAAGCAAAGAAGGTGGTGCCGAGGTGGCCGGGAAGCCACAGCACCGCCACCACCAGCGCCCCGGCCGCGATGAACAGCGACGCCCCGGGCCCGGGCGCGGTCCCCCATACATACCGCTGCATGAACGTGCCGCGGGCTTCGCGATGCGCCCAGGAGCGGACCTGCTCCGGAGCGACGTTCAAGAAGGCGATCAGGGTGATCGCGAGGTACGGAAGCAGGTAGGCGAAGAGCACGAGCACGCCGACATCCACCGCCGAGATCCGCACCACGCTGTCGTTGGGGAGGACGAGCGCCGCGCACGCCGCGATGGCCAGGCTGACCCCCGATCGGCGCCGTTCGGAAAGCCAGCGGTGCACGGGTGAACCTCTCGGGATGTCTGGATGCTGGACGGTCGTCGTGTGCGAATAGTCGTCGTGTGACGGGGCGGTGCCGAAGGGAAAGGCCCCGGCCGATGCTATGAGGGCTCCGCCTCCTGCGCGGCGGCGTCGAGGGCGTGTCTCGGTTGTGGTCCGTGTCGGGTTTCAGGGTCGGCCGGGGTACCGGTCGGTAGAGCCTCGAAGCGGTTCGTGTGCTGCTGCCGAAGCGGAAGGCGGCGGCCAACTGAAAGGACCCGTGACAGCAGGTAGACGCCGAACAGCACGTCGTCCCCCCGCGGCGTCTCCGTTCAGCACAGCGTCTCCGTTCAGCACAGCGTCGCCGATCGGCACAGGGCCTCTGGCAGCATGAGCCGGTATGAAGATCACCAACGACTCGGACGACCCGCTCCGGCTGCTGACAGGCCGGGAGGTGAGCGCCGTGTGCTTCGTGCGCGATTACGTCGAGCTGCACTTCGACGGACCGATCCTGCGGGCCCTGAGCGACCCCTTCGGGTCACACGGAGGCCGCGCGTGGCGTTTCCCCGGGCCGGGGTCGCTGGAGCTCATGCGCCGCTATATCGGCGAGACCGTCGTCGGCTGTGAGCTGGACCCGGATCGGATCCTCGCCGTGGACTTCGTCGAGGAACACCGATTCGCCATCCCCCTGGATCATGCATCACGCGTGGGCCCTGAAGCAGCGCATCTGATCGGCGTTGACGAGCGGGGCCGCACCGACGCGACGGCGATGTGGGTCTGGTGACAGAGGCAGTGCCCACAGACGACGCCCCATGGTCCCCGTTCGGACCAGCGCCCCAGCCAGACGGCCGGGCCACGGAGCCCGGCCGGGCCGGAACCGGCGCTCTGAATTCAGGGGTGGCGGTGGCCGCCAAGCTCAGGAGCGCGGTAGCCGGCGGGCGTAGACCTTGCCGACCTTGTCGAAGATCGCGACGGTGCCGCGGCTGTCCGTGGTGAGGGAGTCGGGCGACCAGGTGAGAACCGGGTCGTTCTCCGTCATGTCGATCCGCGTGGTGCGGCCGGTCCACAGGTCGCGCCGGAAGATGTCCGGGTCCCGGTTGGTGTCGCCGGGCGCCAGGTTGTCGGCACCCGAGGCGAAGAAGACCCAGCGGTTGTCGGCCGTCATGGTGCCGCCGTAGATGTCGCTGACGGTCTGGGTGCCCGGCAACGGGCGGGCGGCCTTCGTGGTCCTCCCCCGCCACAGATCGCGGACGTAGAGCTCGTCGTGCGTGGCATCGGAGTCCGCCCCATTCCGTTCACGGGTTCTGAACAGCGCGTATCGCCCGTTGGGGCTGAGTGTCGCGTGCAGCAGCGTTTCGCGCAGTGCGCCGGCGGGGTCGATGCTCGCGCCCTGGATGCGGCCGGTGCGCGCGTTCCATGTGTAGAAGTGGAACGGGTGACGGGGCGGAGCCGATCGGGAAGCCGCGACGGTGGCGGCCTGAGCGCGGGGCAACAGGTTGGTGGCCCGGGAGCGGAAGCCGACGGTGGTGCCGTCCGCGCTGATCACCGGTTCGTCGGACCGCTGGTCGGCCGGGGAGCCGTCAGGGGCGGCCGTGACCAGCCGGGTGGTCTTCTTCCAGCGGTCGGTGACGTGGATGTGGCGCTGGTCCGAGGTGTACGCCACATAGCGGCCGTTCCCGCTGATGGCGGGGCTTTCGAAGTCTCCGGCGCCGGTGGTGATCTGCTCGGTGTGCCCGGTCCACCGATCCCGGACGAAGATCTTCCAGCTACTGCTGTCCGGCGACCCCGGCCCGCCGGGGGCCACGACCGAGCTGAACGCCACGTACCGGCCACCGGCGCTGATGGCCGCCTCTCCCGCGCCCACTTGCTCACCGTTGTCGGCGACGCTGACTTGCTCGATACGCCCGGTGCGCAGATCCCGGACGAACGCGTCGTAGTCGCCGTTGACGTCGCCGGGCACCAGATTGGACGCCGAGGAGATGAACAGGGCATATCTGCCGTCGGCGCTCACCTGGGAGACCCGCGACCAGCCGTTGGGCTGGGCCCCGTCGAGGCCGAGGTCCAACTGGACGATGCCGTCCTGCCTCGGAGCCGCCGCCTTCGCCGGAGCCGCCACCCCCGCCAGCACCATGGCCACCGCGAGCCCACCGGCCCCACACACCCGCCACCGTCTCGCGCTCCCGCCGTTCACCCGTCCCACGATGACCAGCCCTCCCCTGCGTTCCCATCGGCCCGTACGCCCGGCCCCACCCATCGGCAGACGAAGCCAACCGACTGGTAACCGGCCCGGTCAACGACAGGGCTCCCAGCGTGGGTGGAAACTGGCCATGCCCTGAGCGCGCCGCCGATCAAAAAGGAAGGTGTGCCGTCTGCCGTTGTTCCGGCAGACGACACACCTTGCTCTTCGGACCCTCAGCGCCCGGACACGAACCGCGTGAACCGCGCCCAGCCCGCATGCCCCACGGTGAAGGCCGGACGGCTCACGTCCTTGGAGTCGCGAACGTGAACGGCCTGTTCAGCGATCGCGACCTCCACACAGCTGTCGCCCTGGGTGCCGCTGTAGCTGGACTTGAACCAAGTGAGTTCTGACGTACGGATGTTCATCGCTCTCCTCGTAATCGCCCCCGGACGCTTCAGCACCCCGACACGAAACGCACGAACCGCGCCCAGCTCGCATGACCCACGGTGAAGGCCGGACGGCTCACGTCCTTGGAATCCCGGACATAAACGGCCTTTTCAACGATCGCAACTTCCACACAGTCGTCACCCTGGGTGCCACTGTGGGTGGACTTGAACCAGACGAGTTCCGCGATACCGCAGCCCATCGCTCTCCTCGCAATCGCTCCGGTCAAGCTGATCTTTGGTGGTCTCCGTCCGCTCCCGACGGCGTACCGCAGGCCGCCGGAGCGAACGGGAACACACCACTCACACATCGTGGATGCTTCAGCGCCCGGACGCGAACCGCACGAACTGCTCCCAGCCCTCACGACCCACCACGAACGCCGGACGGCTCACATCCTTGGAATCCCGTACATGAACGGACTGTTCAGCGATCGCAACCTCCACACAGCTGTCGCCCTGGCTGCCGCTGTAGCTGGACTTGAACCAGGCGAGTTCCGTCGTACCGCTGTTCATAGCTCTCCTCGCAGTCGCTCCAACAGGTCCCGGGATTCCTTGGGGTTCAGGGCCTGCGAGCGCAGTGTTTCATAGCGATGACAGAGCAGACTCACCTCTTTGGGGTCGGAGATCAGACGTCCGTTCTGCTGTCCCTCGGAGTACCCGAGCCGCCGCCCCTCCGAGGTCTCCAGGACCTGCACCGGCCCATCCAGGCATGTATGCAGCCCAGCCTCCAACGCCACCACCTGAAGCGTCACGTTGCGCGGTGCGGTGAGTTCAAGAACGTGATCCACCAGCTCGTGCATCGCCTTCGTGTCCCCGAACCGCCGCCGGAACACGTGCTCCTCGACGATGAAGCTGAACGGCACCGTCGGCCGCTTACGCAGCATCGCCTGCCGTTCCATTCGTACGGCGAGCTGCACTTCCAGTTCCTCGTCCGTCCGCAGCGGGATCGTGCCCTCGAACACCGCCCGCGCGTACGCCTCCGACTGCAACAGCCCCGGCACCAGCCGGCACTCGTACGTACACAGGCTCGCCGCGTCCCGCTCCAGTCGGGCCCACCGCCGGAACCACGCCGCGAGGCCCGCCTCGCCCCGGGTGAGGAAACGGGATGCCTTCCGCAGGGCGCCGGTGTTGCCGAGTGCTTCCTCCCCGCGGTCCACGAACGCCTCGTCCGGCATGCGGCGCCCCAACTCCACCGATTCCACGGTGTGTTTGGAGTACCGGACCAGGACAGCGAGTTCGGCCCGGCTGAGGCCCGCGTGCTCGCGCAGTGCCTGGACGACGGCGCCGAACGTGCGCAGACTGTCGGAGGGGTGGGGCTCCCGCTCGCACTCCCCCGCCGGAACCGCCCGCGCGTCGCCGCACCCGGCCGCCTCCCCTGCGCCGATTTCGTCGATGTCGCCGATGTCGTCGATGTCGTCGATGTCCATCCGCTGCCCCTCTCCGTACCGCACCGCGACGGCTCCTCACGCCGCCCGGCGCTCACCACCCAGCGTGACGGAAAATCCTGCGTACCGTGCACTCTTCGTGCTCGTACGCTGACTTTGCGTACGGGATTCCGTACTCGCCCCCGTCCGCGACCGACGGCCACTCTGACGCCATGAATTCAGCAACGCCCCGCGTCGGCTCCCCCACCGGCACGTTCACGCAGCTCCTGTCGTCCACGCGGCGCGGCGCCCGGCTCGCCCGGCTCCTCGCCGTGACCGAGCTACGGACCTGGGGTGCTCCGCAGGACCTCACGGAGCGCGCCGAACTCGTCGTCGCGGAACTCGCGGCCAACGCCGCCCTCCACGGGCGCCTGCCCGGCCGGTGCTTCCGGCTCACGCTCGCCTTCGACCCGGCGGCCATCCACCTGCGCGTCGAGGTCACCGACGCTCGCGGAGACCGGTGGCCGCAGATCCCTCCGGTGGACGCCGACCCCGACACGCTCCACTCCGACGGGCGCGGCCTGGTGCTCGTCACCGCCCTCGCCGACCACTGGGACTGCGTCCCCTACCCACCCAGCGGCAAGACCGTCCGAGCCGAGCTCACCACCCCATGGAGCACGGGCCGAACGGGACGGGACGAAAAGGGACAGGGATGAGGCGCGGCCCCGCCGAGAAGGCGTCACGCGGAAGCGAGCGCACCGGCGGGCTGAGGTCTCGGGCGCGGGTCATCCTCCTTCGGGGAGCTGGTGTCCCCTGAGGGGTTCGATTTCCCGTGGCTCGGCGGTGCCGTTGGTGAGTTCGCGGCGCTGGGTGAGGGTGTGGTGGAGCTGTCCCGCCAGGCGGGGAACGGTCGTCGGGGGAAGGTACGCGTCGGCGCCCGCGTCGAGCAGGCGGCGGATGGGGCCGTGGTAGCTGATCCCGAGCTCGTCGTCCTCGATTTCGGTGACGATGACCCGCGCCTCGGGGAACATCGAGCGGAGGCCGCCGATCAGTTGCGGGCTGACCGGCGGCACCAGCAGGACGTCGGCCGTCGGGGGAGCCTCGTGCAGGTCGAGCACGATGTAGTCCGAACCGAGTTGGGTGGACAGCGATGCCCGCGCCGACGCCGACAGCTTCATCGCGGTCGCGACGACCGTGACGTTCTCGCGGGTGTTCGGCGGCTCTTCGAGGGCGTCGTCCGAGTCCGGCGTTCCGGTCCTGACGACGACGCCGAGTGTGCCGGAGATCGTCGCGATCGGCTCGCCGTCCCGCGTGATGGCCAGGCGTTCGCCGGGGCCGAGGTCGTCGATGAGTGCCACGACATCCTCGGGAAGGCGCGTCACGTCGATCGTTCGCGCGGTGCGTTCGTCCGGCATCAGGTGCGGAGCGGCTGTGGGCCGGAGGTCTGTTGCGCGTCGGGCATGCGGAAGCCGTCGACTTGGGTGCGGTCCGCTCCGCGCGCGGGGCGGGTGGCATCCAGGAACGACTGGTCGTACGGCACCGGACACCCGGGCTCGACGACGGCGATGACTGCGTTGACGGCGGTGGACCGAATGGACAGTCTCTTCACAGCGTCCCATGCTCCCACACCGGTCGGACACCTGTGTGGAGTTCGAACGGGAGACGGCCGCTCGGTCGGAGCGTCCGGCGGCGGGTCCGGCAGCCGGTCCGGCAGCCGGTCCGGCGGCAGGTTCGGTGGCAGGTCCGGCGGCGGGTTCGGCGCCGGCAGGGGACCCGGTAGGCAGACCGCGGGTCGTCCGGATTTCCTCCGCCGTCCCTGGCCGCCTGGTCCGGGGGCCGGGGTCCGGTCCGTCCGAGCCGCCGGTACTCCGCCCGGGAGTGACCGGGCGGGCCGGGGACCCGCTCACGGGGCGTCCCACCTGCACAGATAGGCTGACGGCCACCGTTCAAGGAGATGCACCGTGCCCGCCCGCCCCCGCCTTCTGTTCGTGACCGACCTCGCCTACCAGGCCCGGGGGCGGCGGTACTGCGACGAGGACATCTTCCTGACGTCCCGGCTGCGCGAGACCTTCGGCATCGCGCTGTGCCACCCGCTGGACGCGGCCGGTCTGATGGACGCCTTCGACGCGGTGGTGGTCCGCAACAGTGGCCCCGTCCTGCACTACCAGCGGGAATACGACGCCTTCCGGGAACGGGCCCTGGCACGCGGCACCCGGGTCTACAACCCGCTGACCGGGCGTGGCGACATGGCCGGCAAGCAGTACCTGCTGGACCTGACCGCCGCCGGGCACCCGGTCATCCCCACCATCGACCGGCCCCAGGACCTGCGCCTGCTGCCCGAGGCCGAGCGGTACGCGGTCAAGCCGAAGGCGGGCGCGGACTCCATCGGCCTGGCCTTCGTCCCCGGAGACCGGCTGGGTGATCTCGCCTACGGCGACATCCTGGTCCAGCCGCGTGTCGACTTCCGCTACGAGGTGTCGTTCTACTACGTCGACGACACCTTCCAGTACGCCCTGTACGCCCCCGACCCCGCCCGGCGCTGGGTCCTCGAACCGTACGAGCCGACCGACGCCGACCTCCGCTTCGCCCGCGGCTTCATCGACTGGAACACGCTCGACCACGGCATCCAGCGCGTGGACGCCTGCCGCACGCGCGAAGGCGGCCTGCTCCTGGTCGAGTTGGAGGACCTGAACCCCTACCTCTCCCTGGACCTGGTCCCCGACCGGACCCGGGACGCCTTCGTGACCGGCATGACGGCCTCCCTCCGGCGCTTCCTGGGCGCCTGAGCCCCGCGCCCGGAGTCGCCCGCACCGTCGGCCGCCCGGCTCCGGGCCCCGGCAGACCTGTGCCCGTGCCTCATGGTTCTCGTGGCCGGTCTTCTCCGTGCCCTGATGCGGCATCAGGTCGCCCTTCACGCTCCGGAGGCGGGACAGCCGTCTCCTGCCGGGACGTCGGCGGTTTCCTGTCCGGGCGTCCCTGGGGCGGTGGCGCCGCACGGCCGGGGCCGGTCCGGCGGTTCGTCTGCGCACGCGTCGTAGGTACCCGCCATACGACGCCGGTGCCGCCTGCCGTGGGGACGGTCAGCTCGAACGTGCCGCCCAACAGGGCAGCACGCGAGCGCATGTTGTCCAGCCCGCCGCCGCCGGGCGCGCCGCTCAGGCCGACGCCGTCGTCGGTGACGGACAGGACGGTCTCCTCCCCCACGTCCAAGGCGACATCGACGCGGCGGGCGTCGGCGTGCCGGGCGATGTTGCTCAGCGCCTCGGTGAGGACCGCCAGGAGGTGGTCGGCGACCTCCTCGGGGACGTCGGTGTCCACCGGGCCGTCCATGCGCAGCGAGGGCATGAAGCCGAGGGACTCGGCCGCCGTCGTCACCACGTCCAGGACGCGGCGGCGCACAGTGGGCGGGGCGTCGGTGCGATCGTGTTCGGTGCGCAGGGCGAAGATGGTGGTTCGGATGATCTTGATGGTCTCGTCCAGGTCGTCCACCGCCCGCCCCACCCGGTCGGCCGCCTCGGGGCGGTCGATGAGGCGGCCCGCGCTCTGCAGCGTCATGCCGGTGGCGAACAGCCGCTGTATGGCCAGATCGTGCAGGTCGCGGGCGATGCGATCGCGGTCGTCCAGCAGTGCGAGCTTCTCGGACTCGGCACGGTGGCGGCCCAGTTCCAGGGCCAGGGTCGCCTGGGCGGCGAAGCCGGAGAGCAGCTCCACCTCGGCATCGGTGAACGGCGTCCGGCCCGCCGACCGGCTCAGCCGCAGCGCCCCGGAGGCACGTTCGTCGACGGGCAGGGGGACGGCGATCACGGGTCCCTGATGGGCCCGCGGACCGGGAAGGGCGTGGGCGCGCGGATCGGAGCGTACGTCGGCACTGACCGCCGGCTGCCCGGTCCGCGCGGCCAGGCCCGCCAACGAGCCGTGGGCCGGTACGGCCGTGCCGGTCACCGCCGCCGCGTCCTGCCCGTGCGCCGCCTTCACCACGAGCGTCTCCCCGTCCCCGGTCGGCAGCAGCACCGCCGAGGCGTCCGCCTCCATCACCTCCCGCGCGCGATCGGCGATCAGATCCAGCACCTCTTGCGCGCCCCGTCCGGTGAGCAGCGCCCGCGTGATCTCTCCGAGGGCTTCCAGCCGGCGTTCGCGGCGCACGCTCTCGCGGTACAGGCGGGCGTTGTCGATGGCCACCCCGGCCGCCACCGCCAGCGTGGTCAGCACCGCCTCGTCGTCCGCGTCGAACGGGACACCGCCGCGCTTCTCGGTGAGGTAGAGGTTGCCGAACACCTCCTCGCGCACCCGGATGGGCACGCCCAGGAAGGTCCGCATCGGCGGGTGGTGCGGCGGAAAGCCGTGGCTGGCCGGGTGTTGGGTCAGGTCGGCCAGGCGCAGTGGTTCGGGGTGCCGGATCAGCTCCCCGAGGATGCCGTGGCCCGAGGGCAGCGGGCCGATCCGCGCGGCGTCCCGTTCACTGATGCCCACCGGCAGGAAGTCGCTCAGCCGCACCCCGCTCTCCACGATGCCCAGCGCCCCGTACTCGGCGTCGGCGAGCACCACCGCGGCCTCCACGATCCGCCGCAGCACGGTGGACAGCTCCAGGGTCCGGCCCACCCCGAGCACCGCCTCCAGCAGGCCGTGCATCCGGCTCTGCACGGTACGGGCGGTGTCCAGGCGGGCTTGGAGCTCCTCCAGCAGTTCGTCGAGCCGCAGTTGCGGCAGCGAGGGAAGCGGTGGCGGTGGAGTGCCGCCCGTGGCGTCCGACATGGCGTCCATCCCGGTGGTGGAGGGTGGCCGGTGGCGTGTGGTCGAGCGCACGGCCGCCGTCCGGACGTGGCGGAGATCGCCGGGCGGAGGTCGCGGCTCCGCCCCGGCGCGGGCGGACGCTCCGGCGGTGCGGTGCCGACGCGTGCCCGCCGTGGCCGGGGTGCCGTCCGCTCGCCGGGCCGCGTCGGGCGGCCCGGCGGTGTCGGTGCCTCGTGCCCGCCGGGTCCGGCCGTGGTCCGTGGCCGTGCGGTGTCGCGCTGATCCGTTTCGTCCGGGGACGCTTCGGGCCGGTGGGGCGAGTGTCCCCTGTGGGGCGTGTCCCCCATTCCTGTGGGGCGTCCGGGCCGCCTTCGTCTTCCGGCGCACCGGCCGGAGTGCGGTGTCACCGTACGGGGAGCCGTGCGGCACACGGCCGGGCCCGGGGTGAACGCGCGGACGATGGGTCCATGGATCCACCTTCCCGCGGTACCCGCACCGGTGCCAGAAGCGCGGCGGACGGAATCCGGTCACCGAGTCCGGAGAGCGGGACGCGGCCGGGGCTGTTCGGCCCCTGCCGCGGTGGACGAAGCGGGCGCAGGCTCGTCGGAGAGCGCTGTTCGGCCCCTGCCGCAGGGGGCGAAGCGGGCGCAGGCTCGTCGGAGAGCGGCACGGCACGTCCGCGGAGCCCGGTGCGTCCCCGGTGTCACGGACGCGCGCCGACCGCGACCGTGACACGGCAGGGGGCGCCGACGGGGACGGCGGCAGCGAAGACGGACGGCGTGACGGAGCGCAGCGGCACGACGAGGCGAAGCGGCACGACGGAGCAGAGCCGCACGAGGGAGCGAAGCAGCACGACGAAGCAGAGCCGCGTGACGAGCAAGGCCGCACGACGGAGCAAGACAGCGGGACAGAGAAAAACAGCGTGACGGAGGAAGGAGCGAAGGATGACCGGACAGGTCCTCGTGGCCTACGGCACGAAGAACGGATCGACCGCGCAGATCGCACAGGCGATCGCCGAGGTGCTCACCGAACGCGGCATGACCGCCGACGCGCGGGCCGCCGGCGAAGTGGCCGACATCGCGCCGTACACGGCGGTGATCCTCGGCGGCGCCCTGTACACCGGCCGCTGGCACCCGGACGCGCGACGCTTCGCGGCCCGGCACCGCAAGGCCCTCGCCGAGCGGCCGGTGTGGCTGTTCAGCAGCGGCCCGCTGGACGCGTCGGCCTCCGAGCGGGAGATCCCACCGGTGGCCGGCGTGCGCCGCCTGATGGTCCGCCTCGACGCCCGGGAACACGTCACCTTCGGCGGGCGGCTGGAGAAGGGAGCCAAGGGCCGCGTCGCCCGGATGATCGTCGATTCCGGACGCGGCGGCGACTTCCGGGACTTCGCCCGCATCCGGGCGTGGGCGGCTGGTGTCGCCGATGCGCTCGTCACCGAGGAGAAGGCCGGGGAAGTCCGCGGCTGATGGGCTGACGGGCTGATGGGCTGACGAGTGGTCGGTGGTCCGCGCGGCGCGGCGCTCGGCGCTCGGCGCGGGCCCTTCGGCCCCGGGCGCCCCGCACGTGGACGGGCGCAGGCTGAGGGCGAGGGGCGGCGCGGCGAACGCGGGCCGCCGTCGCCGGAGCCGTGCGGAGGTGGGCGCGACCGCGTCCACCGGACGGAGGTGGTCACCGTGCCCGGACGAATCGCCGTAGGGCTGGACGGTTCACGCGAGAGCCTGGCCGCCGCGGACTGGGCCGCCAGGGAAGCCCGGCGCCGCGGTCTGCCGCTGCGGCTGCTGCACGCCTGGGAAGGGCTGGGCCCCGCCGACCGCGGGGAGCCCGCCCTCCCGGAGCTCGCCGTTCCCCGCGAGCGGGCCCGCGACATCCTCCGGGAGGCGGAGCGGTACCTCGCGCCGCGGTACCCGGGCCTGCCTCTCACCGCGGAAGCGGTCGCGCGCTCCCCGGTCGACGCCTTGCGGGCCGCCGCCGACACGGACGAGCTGCTGGTGATCGGCTCGCGGGGGCTGGGTGGGGTCGCGGGGTTCCTGGTCGGTTCGGTGGCGTTGGCGACCGTCGCGCACGCGGGGCGCCCCGTGGTCCTCGTCCGCGCCGGGGAGCGCGCCACCGACGAGCATCTGCCGGGGGCCACCGGGGAACCGTCCACGGACACGCCGCACCGCGAGGTGCTGGTGGGCCTGGACCCCGGCACCGGGGCCGACGTACTGCTGGAGTTCGCCTTCACGGCCGCCGCCGTGCGCGGCGCGCCGTTGCGGGTCCTGCACATCTGGGGCCCGCCCCCGCATGCCGGCCTTCCGCGCCGGCATCCGGCGCACGCCGGTGCCGGGGGCGACGCCGGCGACGATGCCGGGGCGGAGGCGCGGCACGCGGTCGCCGCCGCGCTGCGGCCGTGGCGGGAGAAGTTCCCCGACCAGCGGGTGACCGAAGAGGTGACCGGGGGCCGGGCGGCGCCCGCGCTGCTGGAAGCCGCCGCCCGGGCCGGCCTCGTCGTGATCGGACGCCGGGTCCGGCACACGGCGGTGGGCCCGCACCTCGGCCGGGTCGCCCACATGGTCGTCCACCACACGCTGTGCCCGGTCGCCGTCGTACCGCACGACTGACGCGGGCGGCAGAGGCACGGTCCCGGCCCCGGCGCGGACAGCGGAAAGACGAACCGGAGGCCATGGAAGGACGGCCGGGAGGGATCCGGCCCGGTCCCCCACCCGGCCGCGTCCGTGCACCGCGCCGCGTCCGTCGTGCCGCGTCCGTCGTGTCGCACCGTGCCGTGTCACGCCACGACGTGCCGTGCCGTGCCGTGCCGTGTCACGTCGATCCGGTTCCCGGTAAGCCCGTCACACCCGCAAGGTGCCCGCGTGGTCGGGTACCAGGTGCTGCAGTGTGCGGGGCGGGCGCTGGTAGCCGGTGCCCGGTGGCCGGGCGGGCAGGGACAGGTCCGGGCGCGGCACCGGCGCGTAGGGCACGGTCGACAGCAGGTGGGCGATCATGTTGATCCGGGCCCGGCGCTTGTCGTCGCTCTCCACCACGTACCAGCGGGCCTCCGCGATGTCGGTGTGCACGAACATCTCGTCCTTCGCCCGGGAGTACGCCTCCCAGCGCGTGAAGGACTCCAGGTCCATCGGGGAGAGCTTCCAGCGCCGCGTCGGATCGGCCAGCCGGCGCCGGAAGCGCTGCTCCTGTACGGCGTCGCTGACGGAGAACCAGTACTTGCGCAGCCGGATGCCGTCCTCCACCAGCATGCGTTCGAACTCCGGGCACTGCCGCAGGAAGCGCTGGTGCTCCTCCGGCGTGCAGAAGCCCATGACGTGCTCCACGCCCGCCCGGTTGTACCAACTGCGGTCGAACAGCGCGATCTCCCCCGCGGCCGGCAGGTGCGCGACGTACCGCTGGAAGTACCACTGGGTGCGTTCGCGCTCGGTCGGCTTCGGAAGCGCCACCACGCGGGCGACGCGAGGGTTGAGGTGCTCCGTGACGCGCTTGATGGTGCCGCCCTTGCCGGCGGCGTCACGCCCCTCGAAGACCACGACCAGCCGCTCCCCCGTCCCCCGCACCCATTCCTGGAGCCGGACCAGTTCCGTCTGCAGACGCAGCAGTTCGCGCTCGTACGGCGCCCGCGCCAGTCGCGGGCCGGGCGGTGTCCCCTCTTCCGGGGCACGTTTGGGAGGCACCGTCGGCTTCTTGTGGGCCATGCCCGCTCCCTTCCTCGTCGGATGCCGGGCCGTGCGCCGAAACGGCCACGTCCGGCCGCCCTTCCCCGTCTGCGGCCACCGTTTCGCGCCCCGGCCGGGAGGTGGCCGCACGCCCGGCCCCGGGCGGGCGCCGTGCCCGCCATACGTGGCCCGGTCACCGCGCTTCCCCGCCACCGCCCGCCTCCTTCCCCCCGGGCCCGGGAGACCACGCCATGGCCAGAGTGCCGGTCCTCCACCACGGCGGCCCGGGGCCGAACGGCCTTCGGTACGCACCGTGTCCGCCCCGTCGTCAGGCCCTTGCCCCACCAGGCGCCCGCCGTACCCCGGCCGGCGCCCAGCGGGACGGGCCCTCGGCCCACCGGGACCGGCGGACCGAACGTCCGGAGCCGGAGGGCCGGTCGGCCGCCGCGCCGTGCCTCTCCGGCTCTGCCCCGGCGCCGCCCCCGCGAGGAGCATGGAAGTGCGGCGGTCGGGCCGGATGCCGCGGTGACGGCGTCCGGTCCCGGCCGGACCGCACCGCTTCGGGGCGATCTCCCGTGACCGCCCGGACCCGTAAGGGGCACGCATGACTGTGACAACCCCGCCCGCGGCCGGCACCGGCGCCCAGAGCGCGGCCTGGCGCGGCTTCACCGGTGAGCGCTGGCGGCGGCACATCGACGTCCGCGACTTCATCCAGGCCAACTACACGCCGTACGAGGGCGACGCGGCCTTCCTGGCCGGTGTCACCGCCCGTACCCACGCGGTGTGGAACGCGGTCTCCGCCCTCTTCCCCGAAGAGCGCCGCAAGGGCGTTCTGGACGTGGACGCCGCCACGCCGTCGACCATCACCTCCCACGCGCCCGGGTACATCGACCGGGACCGGGAGCTGATCGTCGGCTTGCAGACCGACGCCCCGCTGAAGCGGGCGATCATGCCGAACGGCGGCCTGCGCACGGTGGAGAACGGCCTGCGGGCGTACGGCTACGCGCCCGACCCGTTCGTCACCCGGGTCTTCGGCACCTACCGCAAGACGCACAACGACGGCGTGTTCGACGCCTACACCCCCGAGATGCTCCGCGCCCGCAAGGCGGGCATCATCACCGGGCTGCCCGACGCCTACGGGCGGGGCCGCATCATCGGCGACTACCGCCGCGTGGCCCTGTACGGCACGGCCCGGCTGATCGACGCCAAGCGCGCCGAGCGGGCACGGCTGGACGCCTGCCCCTCCAGCGCCGAGGTGATCCGCGACCGCGAGGAACTGGCGGAACAGATCAGGGCGCTGGGCGAGCTGGAGCGGATGGCCGCCTCCTACGGCCGCGACGTGACCCGTCCGGCGGCCACCGCGCACGAGGCGATCCAGTGGCTGTACCTGGGGTTCCTGGCGGCCGTCAAGGAACAGAACGGCGCGGCGATGTCCCTGGGGCGCGTCTCCACCTTCTTGGACGTCTACCTCCAGCGGGACCTGACGGAGGGGCGGATCGACGAGTCGCGGGCCCAGGAGCTGGTCGACGACTTCGTGATCAAGCTGCGGATCGTGCGGTTCCTGCGCACCCCCGAGTACGACGCGCTGTTCTCCGGCGACCCGACCTGGGTGACCGAATCGATCGGCGGCATCGGGGCGGACGGCCGCCCCCTGGTGACCCGCACCTCCTTCCGCTTCCTGCAGACCCTCTACACCCTCGGCCCGGCCCCCGAGCCCAACCTCACCATCCTGTGGTCCCCGGACTTGCCCGAGGGCTTCAAGCGGTTCTGCGCCCAGGTGTCCATCGACACCAGCTCCCTCCAGTACGAGTCGGACGAGCTGCTGCGCCCGTGCACCGGCGACGACACCGCCATCGCCTGCTGCGTGTCGGCCATGGCGGTCGGCCGGCAGATGCAGTTCTTCGGCGCCCGCGTCAACCTCGCCAAGGCCCTGCTGTACGCGATCAACGGCGGCCGGGACGAGCTGACCGGCGTCCAGGTCGCCCCCGCCACCGAGCCGCTGACCGGCGAATACCTCGACTACGACGAGCTGCGGGCCGCCTACGACCGCACCCTGGACTGGCTCGCCGGCACCTACGTCGACGCGCTGAACGTCATCCACTACATGCACGACAAGTACGCCTACGAGCGGCTGGAGATGGCCCTGCACGACCACCCCGTGCACCGCACCATGGCCTGCGGCATCGCGGGGCTCTCGGTGGCCGCGGACAGCCTCTCGGCGGTCCGGTACGCCCGGGTGCGGGTGATCCGCGACGCCACCGGGCTCGCCGTCGACTACCAAGTGGAGGGCGACTACCCGGCCTACGGCAACGACGACGACCGCGCCGACGCGATCGCGGTGGACCTGGTGCGCTCCTTCATGGCCAGGATCCGGCGGCACTCCACCTACCGCGACGCCGAACACACCCAGTCCGTGCTCACCATCACCTCCAACGTCGTCTACGGCAAGCACACCGGCAACACCCCCGACGGCCGCCGCGCCGGCACCCCGTTCGCCCCGGGCGCCAACCCCATGAACGGCCGGGACCGGCACGGCATGGCCGCCTCCGCCCTGTCCGTCGCCAAGATCCCCTACGACCAGGCCCGCGACGGCATCTCCCTGACCTCCACCATCACCCCGGAGGGACTGGGCCACGACCCGGCCGAACGCGCCGGGCACCTCGTCGGCATCCTCGACGGCTTCATGGCCGCCGGCGGCTTCCACATGAACGTCAACGTCCTGGACCGGGCCACCCTGGAAGACGCCATGGCGCACCCCGAGAAGTACCCCGAGCTGACCATCCGGGTCTCCGGGTACGCGGTCAACTTCGTCCGCCTGACGCGCGAGCAGCAACTCGACGTCATCAACCGCACCTTCCACGACGCCCGATGACGTACCCGAAACCGCACCTTCCACGACGCCCGATGACCACCGCGACGACCATCGGCCGTGTGCACTCCTGGGACCTGTCCACCGGCGTGGACGGTCCCGGGACCCGGTTCGTCCTCTTCCTCAGTGGCTGTCCGCTGCGCTGCCTGTACTGCGCCAACCCGGACACCTGGCGAATGCGCGACGGCCGGCCGGCCACCGTGGACGAGGTCATGGCGCGCATCGAGCGGTACCGCGCCTTCCTGGACACCTCCGGCGGCGGCGTGACCCTCACCGGCGGCGAACCCCTGCTCCAGCACGCCTTCACCGGCGCGATCCTGCGGCGCTGCAAGGAACTCGGGCTGCACACCGCCCTGGACACCTCCGGGTTCCTGGGCGCCCGCGCCGACGCGGCGCTGCTGGCCGACACCGATCTCGTCCTGCTGGACATCAAGGCGTTCGACGCCGCCCGCTACCGGCGGCTGACCGGCGCCCCGCTCGCACCGACGCTCGCCTTCGCCTCCCGACTGCAACGGCTCGGCGTCCCGGTGTGGATCCGCTACGTCCTGGTGCCCGGCTGGACCGACGACCTGACCGCCGTGGACGGCCTCGGCTCCTTCCTCGCCGGCCTGGACAACGTCGAGCGCGTGGACGTCCTGCCGATGCACAAGCTCGGCGCCCCCAAGTACAACGCCCTGGGCATCCCCTTCCCGCTCCGCGACACCCCCGTACCGGACGCCGACCTGACCGGGCGCGTACGCGAGCGGTTCCGGACGCACGGGCTGCGCACGGCCTGACGGCCCGGGGGCCCGGGCTGCCGACGGGGAGAGGGGTGATCGCGTGCGCGCCGGGGCCCCCGCGGCGGGACGGGACGGGTCCCGGCCGGGTCGTCCGGCGGCGGGGCCACGGCTCCTCCACGCGCCTACTGGAACACCGCGTGGATCTCTCCCTCCGTCGCGGAGTGGGAGAGGACGAGGAGTTCGTCGCCCGCGGCCAGCCGCAGGCCGGGGTCGGGGGCGGTGGGTTGGCCGTCGCGGACGACGGCGGCGACGAAGGTGCCGTGGGGAACGGCGAGGTCGGCCAGGGTCCGCCCGGCGGCGCGGGACCGTGGCGTGATGGTCGTCTCGATCACGTTGACACCGGCTTTGCTCAGGCGCAGCAGGGCGACGGTGTCGGACGCGCTGGTGGCCTCCTCGATGAGGGAGACGAGGGGGGTGGCGGCGGGGACCGCGGCGTCGACGCCCCAGCGGTGGTCGAACAGCCAGGCGTTCTCCGCGTCGTTGACCCGCGCCACGACCCGTGCCACGTGGAACTGCCGCTTGGCGAGCAGGCTGATGACGAGGTTGTCCTCGTCCTCCCCCGTCGCGGCGATGACGAGGTCGGCGGTGTGCGCGCCGGCGCTTTCCAGGACGGCCGGCTCGCACGCGTCGCCGGCTTCCAGCCGTACCGGGAGGCGGCCTCGGAGCGCGGCGACACGGTCGTCGTCGCGGTCCAGCAGCGTGACGTCGTTGTCCGCCGCGCCCAGGACCTGGGCGGCCTGGGTGCCGAGCCGGCCGGCTCCGGCGACGAGGATCCTCATGAGCCCAGCTCCTTGTCCAGGAAGGCGCGCAGCCGGGCCAGGGCGTCGGAGGCGACGGCGAAGGTGACGAGGTCGCCGGTCTCGGCGGGCGTGCTGCGGGTGGGGAGGAGGGACCGGCCGCCGCGGGTGACCTCGACCACCCGTATCTCACCGTCGACCTCCAGGTCCGCGAGCCTTCGGCCGGTCAGGTAGCCGGGGAGTCCCGAGCGCACCAGCAGCGTCTCGCCGTTGCCGAAGGTCAGCTCCGGTGTGAGGTGGCGGTGCAGCAGCATCTGGTGGAGCCGCAGGACGCTCCAGCGGACGCTGGTGACGGTCGGGATGCCCAGGTCGCGGTAGATGTCGGCGCGGCGCGGGTCGTAGATGCGGGCCAGCACGACGGGCACCCGGTAGGTCTCCTTGGCCGTCCGGGCACTGACGATGTTGGTGTTGTCGCCGGAGGTGACGGCGACGAACGCGTCGGCGTGCGCGGTGCCCGCGGCGTCCAGCACGGCGCGGCTGTACCCGCTGCCGTGGAGGACCCGGCCCTGGAAGCCGGGCGGCAGCAGGCGCTCGGACTTGGGGTCGCGGTCGATGACGCGGACGTCGTGTTCCTCCGCCGCGAGCCGGGCGGCGAGGGAGGAGCCGACGCGCCCGCAGCCCACCACGATGACTCTCACGGTTCCTCCTCGGGGCGCGCCGGGGGCGTCGATGTACGGCGCAGCCACCACTTGCGGGCCTCCTCCGCGAACAGCAGCAGCAGTCCGAAGCCGACGAGGACGGCCCAGTGCGCCGGAGCGAGCGGCGCGGTGTGGAACACGTCCTGCAGGACGGGCACGTAGCTGATGGCCGCCATCAGCGCCAGGCCCAGGCAGCCGGCGGCGACCAGCCGCGGGTTGCCCAGCAGTCCGGCCTTGAAGACGCTCACCCGGTCGGTGCGGATGGCCAGGGCGTTGAAGAACTGGCTCACCACGATCGATGCCTGCGTCAGGGTGATCGCCTCCCGGTAGGCGGGCTCGTCCGCGGTGAAGGCGGAGTACGGGATGCCGGAGGCGTGCACGTGCCAGAAGAAGACCGCGCACACGCCGACGGACTGGACGGCCCCCAGGAAGAGGAACCGGCGTACCAGTACGGCGGAGAACAGCCGCTCGCGGCGGGAGCGGGGCGGGCGCCGCATGGTGTCGGCCTCGGGCGGTTCGGCGCCGAGGGCGAGCGCGGGCAGCACGTCCGAGCCGAGGTCGATCGCCAGGATCTGCACGGCCGTGAGCGGAACGAGCGGGAACCCGGCGAAGGTCGCGGCCAGGATCGGGGCCAGTTCGGCGATGTTGTGGCTGAAGAGGTAGGCGAGGAACTTGCGGATGTTGTCGTAGACCGACCGGCCGAGTTCGACCGCCGCGGCGATGGACGCGAAGGAGTCGTCCAGCAGGACCATGTCCGACGCCTCGCGGGCCACGTCGGTCCCGGTGGCGCCCATCGCGACGCCGATGTCCGCCCTCTTCAGCGCGGGCGCGTCGTTGGCGCCGTCGCCGGTGACCGCGACCACCTCGCCGCGCTCCTGGAACGCCGCGACGACCCGCATCTTGTGTTCGGGGCTGACCCTGCACAACAGGAGTTCGGAGGGCTCGGCGAGCAGCGCGTCGAGTTCGGCCGGTTCCATGGCTTCCAGGCGCGGCCCGGTCACCACCACGGGCATGGTCCCGGTGACGATGCCCACGCGGCGGGCGATCGCCTCCGCCGTCAGCGGGTGGTCGCCGGTTGCCATGACGATGCGGATGCCGGCCCGGCGGCAGTCCCGGACGGCCCGGGTCACCTCCGGGCGCGGCGGATCGAGCATGCCGAGCAGCCCCAGGAAGGTCAGCGCGGACTCGGCGTCGTCCCGGGTGCGCGGCGCTTGGGGCACGGCGCGGTGGGCGGCGGCCAGGACGCGCAGGCCCTGGGAGGCCATGGCGTCGTCGGCGGCCACGACCTCCTGCCGCGACCGCTCCGTGAGCGGCACGGCCCCACCGCCCCGGTCGATGTGCGTGCACCGGGCAAGCACTTCCTGCGGGGCGCCCTTCACATGGACGCGGCAGCCCCCGGCGGCGTCCTCGTGCACCGTGCCCATCAGCTTGCGGACCGGGTCGAAGGGATGCTCCGCGACCCGGGGAGCGGCGGCCTCCTCTTCCGCCACGTCGATCCCGGCCTTGGCCGCCGCGACGAGGATCGCCCCTTCCGTGGTGTCGCCGAGCACCCTCCAGCCGCCTCCGGGCTCGGGCGGCAGGACCCGGGCGTCGGAGCACAGGGCGGCGACCCGGAGCAGTTCCCGGACCGGACCGGGATCGGTCACCGTGCCGGCCGGCGCGTACCCCACCCCCGAGACGGTGTGCGTCGCCCCGTCGGCCCACAACCGGGTGACCGTCATCTCCGCCTGCGTCAGCGTCCCGGTCTTGTCCGTGCACACGACGGTGGTCGAACCCAGCGCCTCCACGGCGAGCAGCCGTTTCACCAGCGCCTGCCGCCGCGCCATGCGCCGTACCCCGATGGCCAGGGACACCGACAGCGTCGCGGGCAGCCCCTCGGGCACCATCGCGACCATCACCCCGAGCGCGAACACGAGGGTGGGCACGGCGGGCTGGCCCGCCCCCAGCCGTACGGCGAACAGGGCGCCGCCGATCGCCAGCGCCAGACCGGCCACCCGCCGCGCCATCGAGGCCACCTCGCGCTGGAGCGGCGTCTTCTGCCGCGGCGCCTGGTCGGCCAGCCGGTAGATGCGGCCGAACTCGGTGGCCGCCCCGATGGCGTACACGACGGCCTTGCCGGTACCGGCGAGCACCGTGGTGCCCATGAACACGCAGTTGCGCGCTTGTAGGGCCGTGGGCGCCGTCGTCGCGTCGGCCACCCGGCCCACGCCGCCGCTCTCGCCCGTCAGGGGCGCGTTGTTCACCAACAGCCCGTGGGCCTCGATCACCCGGCAGTCGGCGGACACCGCGTCGCCGGCCTCCAGGACGACGAGGTCGCCCGGTACCAGTTCGGCCGTCGGGACTTCCTGCCTCTGCCCGTCCCGCAGCACCCGGCACGTGTGCGGCACCATGGCCTGCAGCGCCTGGGCGGTGCGCTCCGCGGAGTACTCCTGGGCGAAGCCGATCAACGCGTTCAGCAGCACCACGCCCACGATGGCGAAGGCGAGTTGCAGGTTGCCGGGATCGCGGGGCTCCTCCAGCGCGTACGCCAGGAAGGTCAGGCCCGCCGCGACCAGCAGGACGAGCGCGAACAGGTCGGTGAACTGGGCCGCGAACCGCCGTACCAGCCGGGGCCGGCGCGGCGGGGGGAGTGCGTTGGCGCCGTGGCGCTCCCGCCGTGCCGCCACCTCCCGCGCGGTCAGCCCCAGGTACCGGGTCCCGAGCGCGGTCGGCACCTCACCGGGCGGCAGGGCCTGTACCGGTGGCGTCCCGGCGGGCAGCGCGGTGGCGCCGTCCGCGGGGCCGTGCGCCACCGCGCTCCCGCCCCTCACGCTTCTCCCCCTCCATGCTCCCGGCCGCCCGGCGTCCGTGCTTCCCCGCTCCTGCCGGGCCGGGGGCCGGCGCGCCGCACCCGGCTGTCCCGGGTCATCGTTTTCTCCACAGCACCAGTTCGACCGTCACGCCCCCTCGGTCGAGGGAGATGTCACGGACGGTCGCCGCCAGGACGGCCTCGTTCGGACTGCGCGCGCAGAAGCGGCCGTTCCGCCGCACCGTGGCCTGGGGCCCTCCGCCGCCGTCGAGCCGCTGCCGGCACGCCACCGGTCCGGAGGGTGCACCGTCCGGAAGGGCGGCGACGCCGGCGCCGTCGAAGAACTTCACGCCGCCGTCGGGCTGGACCAGGTCCGCCGCGTAGATGTCCTCACGCGTGTACAGCGGCACGGTGCGAGGAGTGTCGGCGTCGATGTCGACACCGCGGCCGTCCGAAGGGATCAGCACGGAGCCAGAGAAGGTTTTCTGCCAGCCCGCCGGGGTGCCGGGTGAGAGTGACGTACTCGGCGGCGTCGAGTCCGGGCGGCTGGACGGATCGACGGCCGTACGGTCGCCGTTCCCCGCCTGTCCCCCGGCACCGGCGCCGTGACCGCAGGTGCTGATCAGCGCGGCGATGACGGTCGCCGTCGCGCCGATCAACGCGACGGAGACCGCCAGCCGGGCACTGCGGGATCCCTCGCTCTCCGGCATCGCTCCCCCCGGGTGCCGAACCGTCCTCATGGTCCCCGGTTCCGAGCGTGCCGTCAGGAGCCGGGCGGCACCAGTCGTTCGGCGGACGCGATGCGGCCCGTGCCCTGCCGGTGCGGCACGCCGCCGGAAAGGAGGACGGAAGGGCCGCCCGCCTCTCCGTCCCGCGACTCCCGGCCGGAAGCGGTACCGGCCAACGCCCGGCCCGGCCCCGGGCCGCGCTCGACGATCCCACGGCCGGCCGGCCCCCTCCGGCGACCGTAGGGACGGGTCGACGGCGTGGCGAGCCATCCTCCCCTTTTCGTCTCGTCCGGGCTCGGCCGGGCGACGGGCGGAACGCGTTCCCGGACGGAACACCGAAACGTGGGAACGCGTGGGCCGGCCGCCCGACCAGCACGCGCGGCCATGGGGTCCGACGCCGGTGGCCGGACGTACCTCGCCTGACTCCTTTTCCGGAAAAGAGAAAAACGGGGAGGGATTCCGGCCTGCGCGCGCTCCCGTCAATACTCGTGGCGGCACGCTTTCGCATGGGATCGGACGGATGCGGGGGACCCATGGAATCGAACAAAAGCACGGGGTTGGTGGGCTTCGGAACGGCAGGCGGCCCGGGAGCGGGGAATCCCGCGGCAAAGGCGATGCGCGCCCTGTCGGGAAAGGCCGGGGAGGCCGCCGTCACGCACGTCGCCCGGGGTGTGGGGGACGCGATCGGTCAGCTGGGCGGGCAGCTCGTCGAAAGCCAACGCGTTCGCCACGAAACCAGGCGCCTCGTCATCGAGCACGAAGCCTCCGCCCGGCGGGAAGCCGACGCCGCCGAACGGCGCGAGCGGGAGAAGCAGAACGATTTCGTCCGCGCCCGGCTCACCGCCGATCACGAGGCGCGACTCGCCGCGCGCTCCTCCGATCAGGAGCACCACCAGCGCATGGCGGAAGCGGAACTCGCCGCGCGCTTCTCCCATCAGAAACATCACCGACGTGTGGCGGAAATGGGGCTGCGCGCCGAGTACGACATATTGGCGCACACGGAACGGGCGCGCCGGAAAGCCGAGCGGAAGACCAGTCCCTTCCAGGTGGACTCCCGGGCCGTTCGCGATCACGCGTTGGGAGCGACCCGGTCTTTCAGTCGGCCTCTGCTGCTCGTCGCGCCGTTCCACAGCCGGGCGGCGGGGGAATCGGGCAGCGCGACGGACCCTGAGGAACTGCTGCTGTCCTTCCTGCACACCTGGGACGCCCAACCGTGGTGCGAGGACATGGGGCGGCTGGTGGGCGTCTTCCGCCGGCCGCTGAGCATGTTCGACCTGGACGTGTCCGTGATCCGGCAGGCGCTCGACGACGTGCCGACCGTCCTCGTCTCCGGTGAGATCGACCGGGCCGGCCACCTGTGGATCAATGTGATCGGCTGGAACCTGCTGCCGGAGGCGGAGGACCGGCCTCCCGCCGCCGAGGGCCAGGCCGCGGACGCCTACCGCATCGTGCTGCCCGCCGTCGCGGACGACCGGGAGGGCGGCGCCCGGGACCCGGCGGGAGAGCAGGCGTTCCGCGACGAGGTCGCCGCCTCCGCCCTGCTGGTCGCCGAGGTCTACGCGGAGTGGTTCCACTCCGCCCGCGGGCGGCCTCCGTCGCTCCACCGGCGGTTGCCGGCGCCGGCCGGGGCGTGGCGCGGCGCGATCGCGGCCGGTTCGGCCGCGATGGTCGGCATCGCCGTCGAACGGGGGCTGCTCCATCCGGTCTTCGGTCTGCTGGTGCAGGCCCGTACATATCTGGAGGGCGGCCACACCGAGTCCGCGCTCGTACTGGCCCGGCGCGCGGCGCGCGAACTGCGCACCGGCTCCCGGCCCGGTCCGCAGCCCTTCCTGGAGTGGACCCGCCGCACGGCCGCGCTCCTGAGGGAACTCGGTGAGCCGGAGGAGGCCGCCTCCCTCCTCGCGAACGCCGAGGACATCGCGCGCGACCTGATTCTGGGCCGCCACGACCTGGGGCCCCGCGATGACTGAGCGGGTGGTGGCGGCGATCGACTTCGGCACCCACGGCACGGGCTACGCCTGGGCCGTCATCGATCCCCGGGTCACCTCCCGAGCGCGTATGGACATCAACGACCGGACCCAGTGGGACGACGACAACGGAATCCTCTACCCGAAGACGCGCACGGCCCTCCTGCTGCGCGGGGGAGAGGTGGATTCGTGGGGGCACAGCGCGGTCCGCGAACACCAGGAGCGGATGCTGTTGCGCGCCCGGGCCGACCGGGAGCGGGCGCGTCGGGGGCAGGTCGGCGAGGCGCCGGAGAGTGATGGCGAGGAGGCGTACTACCAAGGGATGAAGATGTCCCTGCGCTCTCCCGACGACCCCGCTCGGCGGGGCCGGATCGCCGTCGACGACGGTCTGGAGGACCCGGCCGCCGTCATCGCGAAGTTCCTGCGCGAGATCGTGACCGTGGCCGTCGAGGACATCACGAGCAAGGGAATCTTCGACGCGTCACAGATCCGCTGGTGCCTGACCGTTCCCGCGATCTGGGACGACTGGGCGAAGGCACAGATGCGCACGGCGGCGATCGCGGCGGGGCTCCCCGACGACCGTTCACGGCTGCTTCTGCTGCCGGAGCCGGACGCGGCGGCGCTGTACTGCGACGTGACGGCCGCGGGGGCGGGAGGCGGCACGCCGGGGACGGGCACCGCGTGGCGCCCGGGCATGCGGTTCGTCGTGGTGGACTGCGGCGGCGGGACCGTGGACCTGGTGAGCTACCGCGTGGACCGGAACGGCGGGTACCGCCAGCTGTGCGTGCCGACCGGCGGTCCCTACGGGGCCGAATACACCACGCGCGCCTTCTTGCAGGACTCGCTCAGCAAGCGATTCGGCCGCCAGGTGAACTTGGAAGAGCTGGAACGTACCCACTGGGCCCAGATACGAGAAATCCTGCTCGGCTGGGAACAGGGCCGCAACAGGTTCCGCGCGGAGAAACAGGGCTCTCCCCTCATCATCCAGATCCCGTACGCGCTGTTCCGGTCGCTCGGCCCGGACATGGTGAGGCACCTTGAGGAAAGCCAGCCCATCAAAACGGCGGAGATGCTCGTGCTGGACCCCGCCGAAGTACGCGGCCTCCTGGACACGTCCGTGGACCAAGTGATCGCGTGTGTCGAGGAACAACTGGACCAGTGGGATCCCCCGCCCGATCCCGGCGCGGGTGACGCGCTTTTCCTGGTGGGCGGCTTCGCCCAGTCCCCTTACCTGCGGGAGCGGGTACGGGACCGGTTCGGGGAGCGGTTGCCGGTGCGCGTCGCGCAGCGGCCGGAACGGGCCGTCCTCTTCGGTGCCGTGCACTACTGCTACAACCCGACCCTGCTTCGGGCCAGGCGCGCCAAGTACACGTACGGCTGCGGCATGTGCAAGAAATTCGTCCGGGGAGACCCGCGGGAGCACCTGGAAATAATCGATGGCGAGAAATGGTGCACAACACGCTTCAAAAAGTTCGTCACCGCCAACCAGGAGGTACCGGTCGATCACGAAGTGCGGGAGACGTTCTTGCCGACGCGAAAGGAACAGGATGCCGTGCGGTTCGACCTGTACTCCACGTACGACCATTCGCCGCGCTACATCACCGATCCCGGCGTGAAAAAAGTCGGAACGCTGTCGATCAGCCTGCGAGGTGCCATGCACCTGCCCAGGGACCAGCGGCGCGTCATCCTCTGCATGACATTCGGCCAAGGAGACGTACAGGTCCGCGCGGTGAACGCGCACACGGGCACCGAGGCCACGACCAGCATCGAATTCGAAAGCGTGCGGATATGAGCAGAATTCCCGTGCTGCGGAACGTCTCACCGACAACGAGGGGGCCGGATCCGGATACTCGTGACGTCGTCCTCGAACAGTTCCAGGGAGCACTGAAGGCGACCGAAGCGAAACTCGGCGACATACTGCACGAACTTGCCGATATCTCCGACAGCATAGGGCACCTGAGGAACGATTACGAACGCCTCTCGCAGAGCACGGAACGGGCGGTCGAGGATGCCGCGCGCATCAGTTCGGCCGACGCGACAAAAAACCGGAGGGACCTGAGCAACGATCGGTTCCGAGCGGCAGGAAATCTGTGGGAGGAATTCGACGAGTTCTACAAACGGGCCCGTCTCGCCGTCGTCACCCATTTCGCGACCACCCAGGCGGCCAGGGACCCGGCACACCGGGAAGAAGCGGAAAGAATCCGTGACATGCTGCTCACCCTCTTCCCCGATCCCTGTCCGGAGGACCTCGCCGATCCACGGCGCCTGGAAACCCTGGTGGCCGGGTGGGGCCTTCCGTACATGCCGGAAACGGACGATCTCGCACGCACGGCGCGGGGGATCCAGCAGCGCGCCATCGATCTCCGGATCTCCTATCTCTGGAATCCGGGCGGTCGCCGGCTCGACGGCGCCGACTGGCTCCAGGAAGACGGCGGCTCCGAACTGTGGCAGCACTGCGAGGAAGGCGACCCCTACGCCTTCGTGGTGCGTCCCGCCTTCCTCGTGGACGGCCGGGTGGTCGGTCGGCTGCAGGTCTTCCTCGGCCCTCCGAAGAGGGCGCACCATACGAAAAGGGCATGACGTCTTCGAGATTCGCCCCGTGTCCGGAGGGAGGGAGGCGAGACCCGGCCATGGACATCGAGGAGGCCCGGCTGGCGGTGAGTATCTGCCGGGCGGTGGCGGAAAGATCCTGGGAAAAGCGGCTCAGGGACCTCGGAGCGCACTCCGCAGCGGAACTGAGGTTCACTCGGGAGAACCGGCGTTATCCGGACCCGGCCGTACGCAAAGCACTCCAATGGCTCGGTGAACGACTTGAATTCACCCGGGGATGCGTGGTGCGGGCGCACGGCCGCTCGGTCATCGCTTTCCAGGGAACCGCGCCGATCGGCGACGCGTTCAGCCGCCGACCCGTGAAAAGCGTCGAGGAGTTCGTCCGGCAAGTCGAAGCCTTCAGTGGCTGGTCGCACAACTACCTGTACGCCTACCGTCCGGACATCCTGGAAGCGCTCGCCGAGTACGGCTTCGCCTTTCCCGGGCTCGTACACCCCGGCATCACCGCCATCCTGGTGCGCCACGAATGGGGGCAGATCGAGGGTGCGGCGCTCGCGGCGGAGCACGACGGCGGCCTGATCCTCACCGGCCACAGCCAAGGAGGAGTGCTCGCCACCCTCAGCGCCTACCGGCTCGCGCAAAGGGGAATACCGGTGCGCGCCGTGTACACCTTCGGCTCGCCCCGGCCCGGCGACGACACGTTCAGGGATCGCTACGACCAGGAAGTCGAGCACTACAGATTCGAGTCGGTGGCCGACATCGTCCCCCTCCTCCTGCCACCACCGTTCGCACTGCGCGATATCGCCGTATGGCTCTACGACCTCCTGCTGGAGCGGAACCGCTACCAGCCGGCCATCGACTACCGCCACGTGGGGCGACTGGTCCTCACCGGAGGGGGCGGCGAGTTCGTCCCGGAGTTTCCCGGCCTCGGCGCCCGGCGCGTACAGGCTCTCCTGGAGATGCTGGAAGACCGCGAGGGCCGGAAGGCCCTGCAGTACGGCCACGGCATCGACGAGTACGAGCGGATCGTGGCGCGGCTCGTCGTGTGACCGCGGCGATGCTCGCCCGGGTGCCTCGGCCCGGTGGCCGGGAGCCCTTTCCATCCGGTGGCGCGAACGGGGTGCCTTTCCCGGTTGCGTGAAATGGGCTTCAGGACAGTGCGGGAAAGAGGGCGCGCTGGTCGGGCGAGTACGGTGCGAAGGCTTCCGCGCGCCCCAAGGGTGTCACCCGCCCGGCCCGCCGCCCCGACGCGTGGCCCGGCGGGACGGGCCGTTCGGCCCGGCGCGCTCCATCTCGCGCGGCGCCATCATGGAAGGGTGCGGCGCCGGGTCCCGTACCGCCCTGTGGCGGCAGGCGTTCCGGCGCCGGAGTAGTGGACGCACTCCCCGGAGGCCGGGATGAGTGGACAACGACCCGAGGCGCGAGGGACCGCGTGGCGGTCCGTGGCCTCCTGCTTCATCGCCAGCTTGGCACTGCTGGCCAGGGGACGCGTGGCACAGCCCGCGACGCGCGTGGGTGAGCGGCTGTGCTTCGCCGACGGCTCGTCCGCCCGCGTGTACCGGGAGACGCGGCTGGGCAGCGGCGTGGCGAAGGACCCGTGCACGCTGGTGGTCGTCTTCCGGCTGCGGCTGGTGCGCGGACCGCTGCACGCGCTGTTCCGCCCGGTGAGCCTGCTGAACACCCCGCTGTTCGTGGGGTTCCCCGGTTTCACGTCGAAGCTGTGGCTGGCGCACGACGAACAGGGACGGTACCGGGGTGTGTACGAGTGGGACGGTGCCGGGCGGGCCGAACACTACGCCCGTTCGCTGTGGCGGGTGCCGGCCCTGGTGAGCGTGCCCGGTTCCATCCGGTACGCGGTGCTGCCCGGCCCGCACCGCGACGACGCCCTCGCCCGGCCGCGGCTCGTGGCGGACGTGGCGCCGGAGGACACCGCGGCCTGGTGGTGTCCGGCGGTTCCGGCGTGACGCCGGCGCCGGGCGGCTGCCGACGGGACCCGGAGTCCCGGTCCGGGAGGACGGTGGCGCTCCGGCGGATCCGCGTCCGGGGCGCCACCGGCGTGACACGGGCCGGTCCGGTCAGCGCTTGATCAGGCGCTCGGCGATGGTGTGTGACCAGTCGCGTATCTGCTCGAAGTCGCGGTAGTCGTGGGCTCCTTCACGGGTCACGCGCCGACGCGCCCGGTGCGTGTAGGGGTGGGCGGCCAGGCGCCCGCCGAAGGTCGTGTGGTCGTGCGCCTCGGTCTCGGCCATGGCCGCCAGGGCGTCGTCCACCGGGCGGACGTCCGTGGTGTCGGCCGAGGTGTCCAAGGGACCGCTGCTGAACAGCCACACGTCCCGGGTGCGCAGGGGCATCCCGAGCCGCTTGACGAAGTCGCGGGCCGCGGGCTGCCAGCGGTCCTCGTAGACCGCGCTGCCCAGGATCACGGCTTCGTAGGGCACGACGCTGTCGACGTCCCGGGCCGCTCGCAGCGTCACGTCCAAGCCGTGGTCCCGCAGGGTGGTGCCGATCTCCTCGGCGATGACCCGTGTCGATCCGTTCTCCGTGCAGTAGGCGACCAGGACGCGGGTTTCGTCCATGTCGCTCGCCTCCTCCAGATTGCCGGTCGGTCCGGATACGGGAAGCGGGGAACCGGTGCGCGACCGGTCCCGCGGACGGCACCGGGGCCGGCGCCCGGCCCCGGCTCCACGGCCTGCTCCCGGCCCAGGCCCGCACCTCGGTCCCTAGGCCCTGTCGTCAAAGTGGCGCCTGCCGGTGAGGCGCGCGAGGCAGCCGCGGCGCATGATGACGGCCTCCTCACCCGGGGACCGCCGCGCCCGCGAACCGGGTCGCTTCGTACGTCCCCGATACGGGCATGGTGCGCGTCCGCAATCGCTGCCGTCGAGGGCCGTACGGGTGCCATGGCGACACCGGTCTCGCGCTGTTCTCGTGGCGGCGCGGTGGGCGGGATGTATCGCCCTGACGACTGTCCTGGGGCTCCGTCGTCCGCATGAGGACACCTCACCAGGTGGCCTCTTCGACGCTCCGGTAGGGCTGTTCGGCCCCTCTCCACGCGAGGACGCCGGGCGGACGCTGGGGTCAGGACGAGAAAAGACGAGGGATGCGGAGCACGACGACGCGCATTCCCCGGGACATCCCTCGGCAACGGTGAAGGAGGGGCGTCATGTCCCATCCGTCCGGTCCGCCGCGTCCGGCCTACCCGGTCAGCATGGAAGCGAGCTTCCCCGTGCGGGTCTCCCGCTGGTTGTGGCTGGTGAAGTGGCTGCTCGTCATCCCCCACGCGCTCGTGCTGTCCGTGCTGTGGGTCGCCTTCCTCGCCGTGAGCGTGGTGGGGTGGTTCGCGATCCTGTTCACGGCCCGGTACCCGCGCGCGCTGTTCGACTTCCAGGTCGGGGTGCTGCGCTGGACCTGGCGGGTGTCGTTCTACAGCTACTCCGCGCTGGGAACGGACCGGTACCCGCCGTTCCGGCTGGCCGACGTGCCCGACTACCCGGCGCACCTCGACGTGGCCTACCCCGAACGCCTCTCCCGCGGCCTGGCCCTGGTCAAGTGGTGGCTGCTGGCGCTGCCGCACTACGCGCTGGTGGCGGTCTTCACGTCCGGGTACGGGCGCTGGGGCGGGCTCATCGGGCTGCTGGTGCTGTTCGCCGCGGTCGCGCTGCTGTTCACCGGGCGCTACCACCGCGGCATCTTCGACCTGGTCATGGGGCTCAACCGCTGGGTGATGCGGGTCACGGCCTACGCGGCCCTGCTGACCGACGCCTACCCGCCGTTCCGCCTCGACCAGGGCGCCGGGGAACCGTCCGGCGACGACCCCGGAACGGGAAAGTCGCTGCCGGGCGACCGGAGCGCCTGGCCGTCGCCGCGGCCCGCCCAGGACGCGCCCGGGGCGTCGGGCCCGGCCGGGGTACCCGGGGCCGACGACTTCGAGGAACGACGATGACGGAACCCACTACACGGAAGCGGCACACGGCGGACGATCGGACGCGTCGGAAGGGCCCCCTGCTGGAGTGCGACCACCTGGTGCGGCGCTTCGGTGACCGTACGGCCGTCGCCGACGTGAGCCTGGCCGTGGCTGCCGGGGAGACCTACGGCCTGCTCGGCCCGAACGGCGCCGGGAAGACCACCACGATCAAGATGGTCTGCGGGCTGCTCCGCCCCGACGGGGGCAGCGTGCGCGTCGAGGGGCGGCGGGTGCGCACGTCCGGGGGCGGCGCCAAGCGCATGATCGGTTACGTGCCGCAGGACATCGCGCTCTACCCGGACCTGTCGGTGCGGGAGAACCTGCGATTCTTCGGCCGCCTGTACCTGTCCGGCAAGCGGGAGCTGGACCGGCGGGTGCGCGAGGTGCTCGCCCTGATCGACCTGACGGGCCGTGCCGAGGACCGCGTGGAGTCGCTGTCGGGCGGTATGCGCCGGCGCCTGAACATCGGCGCGGCGCTGGTCCATTCGCCCGCCCTGCTGATCCTGGACGAGCCGACGGTGGGCGTGGACCCGCAGTCCCGGCACGCGATCATGTCCAGCGTCCACCGCTTCGGCCGGGAGAGCGTGGCGGTGCTCTACACCACGCACTACATGGAAGAGGCCGAGCGGCTGTGCGACCGGATCGGCATCATCGACCAGGGCCGGCTCATCGCGGAGGGCACCGCGCGCGAGTTGGTGGCCCTGGTCGCCGAGCGCGACCGGGTGCTTTTGTCCGCCTCCGGGGATCTGGAGGCGTACGCGGCCCGGTGCGGCGAGCTTTCGCGGGTGGACGGTGCGAGCGTGACCGGTGACCACCACGACACCGTGCAGGCCGTCGTGCGCGACGCCCGCAGCCTGCTGCCGGACCTGCTCGACCTCGCGCACCGCAGTGGTGTGCACGTCCGCGGCGTGGAGATCGTCGAACCGGACCTGGAGGCGGTCTTCCTCCACCTGACCGGCACCGCCCTGAGGGAGTGAGGCGCCGTGCCCGCCCTCCTGGCCGCACCGCTCGCCATCGCCCGCAAGGACCTGCGGCAGCGGCTGCGGGACCGCTCCGCGCTGATCCTTTGCCTGCTGGCGCCCCTGCTGGTCTCCGGGCTGATGGCGATGGCCTTCGCCCGGACCGCGGTCCGGGCGGACGTGGGGGTGGTGGACCTGGACCGGGGCCCGGCCGCCCAGGGGCTCGTACGGGTCCTGGAAAGCCCGCAGCTCGCCGGCACCGTGCACCTGCGCGCCTACCCCGACCGCCGCGCGGCGCGGGCGGCGGTGAGCGGCAAGGACGTGGACGCCGCGGTGATCGTCCCGGCCGGGTTCACCACCGCGCTGAGCAAGGGCGGCACCCCGCCGCCCGTCACCGTCCTGGACGACGTCGACCAGCCGATCGCCGCCCTGATCACCCGCTCCGTCACCGAGTCCTACGTCGCCCAGGTCAACGCCGACCGCCTGTCGGTGCGCACCGCCCTGGCCTCCGGCGCGCCGCCCGAGCGCACCGCCGCGCTCGTCGCCAAGGCGGCGGCGCTGCGGCTCCCGGAGCGGGTGCGGGCCCAGGGGCTGAGCGACGACCCGCTCAAGGCCATCAGCTACTTCGCCCCGGGCATGGGGCTCTTCTTCGTCCTGTTCATGGTGAGTTTCGGTGCCCGCGGCTACTTCACCGAACAGGACCAGGGCACCCTGGACCGGATCGCCGCCGCCCCGGTCGGCCGGGGCGCCCTGCTCGTCGGCAAGTCGCTGTCCACCTTCGTCTACAGCGTGGCGAGCCTCGCGACGATCATGCTGGTGTCCTGGCTGGCGTTCGGCGCCCGCTGGGCCGACCCGGTCGGGGTGGGCCTGCTGTGCCTGGCGCTGGGGGTGCTGGTGGTGTGCCTGACGGCGCTGGTGACGGTGCTGGCGCGCACCGAACGGCAGGCGGACGGCCTGGCGTACATCATGGTCTTCGTCCTGTCCCTGCTGGGCGGCAACTTCGTCTACGCCGGCGCCGCCCCCGAAACGCTGCGCCACCTCGCCCTGTTCACCCCCAACGGCTGGGCGCTGCGCGGCTTCACCGACCTGGCCACCGGGGTCGGCGGCTGGTCTGCCGTGGCGGCGCCCCTGCTCGCCGTCCTCGCCTTCTCGCTGGGGCTGGCCGCGCTGACCGCACTGCTCCTGCGGCTGAGGAGGACGGCATGAAGACCGACGTGAGGACCGGGCCGTCGCGCCCGTCCCTGCCCGCTCTCGCGGTGACCCGCGCGACGCTGACCCGCATGGTGCGCGACCGCACGTCCCTCTTCTTCGTCCTCCTGCTGCCGATCGCCATCATCATCGTCATCGGCGCCACCGTGACCGACTTCGACCGCTTCCGGGTCGGCATCGTCCCCGCGCACAGCGGCACCATCGCCGCCGAACTGGCCGGGGTACTGGAACACGACTCCCGGCTGGAGGGCCACCGCTACGACGACCAGGGGCCGGCGCGCACCGCCCTGCGCCGCTCCGAACTGGACGCCGTGGTCCTGATCCCCGCCGGGCTGGACGCCGCGGTGCGCCAGGGCCGCCCGGTCACCGTGCCCGTCCTCGTCGAGCCCAGGGGCAACACCGGGTACGCCGCCGTCTCCTCGGTCGCGGCGGCGCTCTCCCAGCACGCCGGGCGGCTCCAGGCCGCGCGGTTCGCCGCCGCCGAGACCGGCGGCGGCTTCGACCGCCGGCTCGTCACGGCGCGAGCCCAGGAGAAGGCGCTCACGCCGATCGGCGTCACGGCCGAAACGGCCGGCGGCAGCAGCCAGTTCCTGCCGCTCGGCTACAGCTACAGCACCCCGACCATGCTGGTGCTGTTCGTCTTCATCAACTCCCTGGCCTTCGGCTCGGCCATCGTCCGGACCCGCCGCCTGGGCGTCTACACCCGCGCCCTGGCCTCCCCCGTCGGCGCCCGCGCCCTGGTCCTGGGCGAAACCCTGGCCTACGCCGCACTGGCGCTCGTCCAGTCGCTGCTCATCGTCGGCATCGGGGCCCTGTTCTTCAACGTTTCCTGGGGCGATCCCTCGGCCGCCGTGCTGCTGGTGGCCGTGTGGGCCCTGGTCAGCACCGGCGCCGGCGTCCTGTCCGGCGCCCTCTTCCGCACCCCGGAGCAGGCGGGCGCGCTCGGCGCGGCCCTCGGGATCGGGCTGGGGATGCTCGGCGGCTGCATGTGGCCGCTCGCCGTCGTCCCCGACTGGCTGCGCACGGCCGGCCACGCCGTCCCGCACGCCTGGGCCGTGGACAGCTGGACCGTCCTGCTCTCCCAGCACGGCGGCCTCCTCGACATCCTCGGCCGCCTGGCCGTGCTGGCCGGCTTCGCGGTCGTCCTGCTCACCCTCGCCGGGACGGTGCTGCGGCGGCGGCTGACGGGGTGAGGGGCAGCAGGCCGTCATGAACCCACGGGTCACGACAGAGCGACGGCCCGGCCCGCGCGTCCTCCGTTCACCGGGGGACCTCGACGGGCACGCCACGGCAGGTGTTCCTCGGGTACCGCCTCCTCCCCCACCACCACGTTTCCCGCCTGCCGGCACTCGCGTCGCTCGCGGAGAACAGGCATGCCCCGCGCGCACGTCCTGTGACGCGGGACATGGTGGACCGTTCGGCCCCTGGCGTCGTCGGGCGGCGACTCCAAGTGTGGAGGCAGCCGTCGAACGCGGCCCGCACGGACCATGCCGATCACGCGCGTGGGCGAGCGAGGAGCGCGGCGCGGACCAAGGGGAGCTGATGACCCATGCGGTCGAGGCGTGACACCGGAAACCTCCAGCCCACGGTGGTCGAGCAGCGGCTGATCGATCGCGTCAAGAGCGGCGAAGAGGCCGATCTGGGAGCGTCCGCCACGGACGGCACGTCCGCCGGCGACCCGGGAATCGTGCGGGCCGACGTGCTGTGGGCACTGCTGGCGGGTACGCGGGCGGACTGGAAGGGCGGCGACCGCGTCCACGTCAGCGACGTCCGCGTCGAGGGCAGGCTCGACCTGTCGGGCCTGCGGATCGACCGCCCCATCCGCTTCTCCCGCTGCGTGTTCAGCGACGACATCGTCCTGTCGGACGCCCGGGTCGATCACCCCATCGAGATCATCGGCGGCCGTGTGGCGTCTGTGCTCGCCGCCCGCATGGAGGCCCAGGCCGACGTCGTCCTGCGGCAGGTGCGCATGAGCGGGGTGCTGGACCTCGTCGAGGCGGAGCTGGCGAGGGATCTGCGGTGCACCGACAGCGAGTTCTGCCCCCTGACCGGAGTGGCCCTCGACGGGGTGAGCATGGAGGTGAGGGGGTCGGTCTTCCTGGACGGAGGGTTCAGCGCCGAGGGAGAGGTACGGCTCACGTCGGCTCGTGTGCACGGCAACCTCGATCTGCGGGGCGCCACCCTGCGCAACCGGGAAGGGACCAGCCTCCAGGCCCGCCGTCTCGTCATGGACGGGGATCTGCTGTGCGAGGACGGCTTCAGCTCGGAAGGAGAGGTCTGCGTGCAGTGGGCCCAGCTCCGCGCCCTGCGTGCCTCGGGCGCGTTGTTCTCCCACCCCGAGCCCAAGGGCATGTCACTGCGCGCCGACGCGGTGCACTGCTCGGGGGGCCTGTACCTGGACCGGGGTTTCCGGTCCGAGGGGCAGGTCCGGCTCGTCGGCGCGGACATCACCGGCGAACTGTGCTGCACCAAAGGCACCTTCGAGAACCCGGAGGGCCCGGCGATCGACGCGACCCGCTTCCACGCCGACGACGCCTACCTGGACCGCGGCTTCACGGCCCACGGCCAGGTGTGCCTGGCAGGGGGCAAGCTGGACCGGCAGCTGTGCTGCTCGAAGGGCACCTTCACGAACCCCGGCGGTCCCGCGCTGAACGGCGACGGGCTGATCTGCGACGGAGACGTCTTCCTCAACGACGGCTTCCACGCGACCGGATCGGTCCGTCTGGTGGGCGCCACCGTCGAACGCGAGCTCAACTGCACGGCGGGGCTGTTCGAGAACCACGGCGGACAGGCCATCGAGGCCAGCGGTGTGATCGTCCACGGCAACGCGTACCTGGACCACGGGTTCCGCGCGAACGGGGAGGTCCGCCTGGTGCGCTGTGCGGTCGACGAGCAACTGATGTGCACCGGCAGCATGTTCGAGAACTCTTTCGGCGCGTCCCTGGATGTGAGCGGCGGGAGAATCCGCGGCGATCTCCTGCTGAACGAAGGCTTCTGCTCCGTGGGAGAGGTGTGCATGGTCAACACCTCGATCGACCGGAACCTCCTCTTCGACGGCGCCCGGCTGAACGGCACGTCCGACGCCGTCAACGCCGTCGGCATGCGGGTGAGCGGGTGCTTGGGATGGCTGCCCGAAGGTACGCCGCACGGGGGTGTCAACTTCTCGTACGCCTGTGTGGGACGCCTCTCGGACCGGGAAGGGAGCTGGCCCGAGTGCGGTGTCCTGCTCACGATGTTCGTCTACGGCGCGCTTGAATCCACCATGCCGATCAAGAAGCGCCTCGCCTGGCTCGACCGCGCGCAGTTCGCTCCGCAGAGCTACCGGCAGCTCGCCACCGCCTTCCGGGCGACCGGGCAGGAGGACCATGCGCGCAGGGCGCTCATCGCGGGGGAACGCGCGCAACGGGAGCACGGCGAGCTGTCGGTATGGGCCAAGGCCTGGAACCGGTTCCTGGACTGGTCGGTCGGCTACGGATACCGACTGCACCGGACCGTCCTCATCCTGGTCGGACTGACCCTGTTCAACTGGGTCCTGTACCAGTGGGCCGCGGACCGGGGAGTGATGGTCCCCGTCGGCCGAGGCTCGATCAAAAGCCGCTGCCCGCAGGACTATCCCTGCTTCAAAGCGGTGGCGTACGGCTTCGAGACACTGGTCCCCGGCATCAACCTCCGCCAGGTGGGCAACTGGCTGCCCAACGGGCACGGCGTTCTCGGTACCTCGCTCCTTTTCTGGACCTGGCTGTGCATCGTCGTGGGCTGGGTTCTCGGTATCGCGTTCGGTGCGGGGCTGTCGCGGCTGTTCGCGCGGCGCTGAGCGCCACGGCAGCCCGCGGCACGGCTGCCCGAGGCCGGCAACCGGCGGCATCGGTGGTCAGGGAGCGAGGGTGAAGTAGTTCTCCTCCTCCTGGAGGAAGTGCAGCCGCAGCACGGTGTGCAGGCCGTACAGGCAGGCCCGCAGGTCGTCGAGCTGGTCGGGGCGCAGGGCGCCGTCCGGGCCGGTGAGGGCCAGGTGGGCGGCGACGCGCCGGGAGAGGCGGGCGATCTCGGCGTGGGCGCGGCTCATGGTCGCGGTGGCCTCGGGGCCGCCGAGCGGGTCGGCGAGCGCGGGGTAGAGCTGGTGCTCCTCGGCGTCCTCGTGCGGCAGCAGGCGTTCGGAGAGCAGCCGGGACACCTGGCGGACGGCTTCCGTGGCGTCGGGGCCGGGCGCGTCGGACAGCCGGTCGGCGGCGTCGCGGACGGCCTCCAGGATGTCGCGCAGGGCGTCGTGTTCGGCGGCGAAGCGGTGGAGGAGGTCCGCGGTGGCGGGCGGGACCTCAGGGGTGCGGGCGGGGCCCGGGCGCAGGGCGCGCAGCGCGTTGAGGATCACCGCGACGTCGATGCCCTCCTGGAGCAGTGCCCCGGCGGCCGGGGGCAGGCCCAGGCCGGCGGCGACCATGGCCGCCAGCGACAGGATCATCCCGCCGGCGGCGCTCTGCACGGCGATGCGCCGGGACCGTTCGGCGATGGTCACGGCGTCGGCGAGCCGGTCAACGCGGTCGGTGGTCAGCACGGCGTCCGCCACCTCGGAGGAGGCGGTGGAACCGCGGGCCCCCATGGCCACGCCCACGTCCGCCACCGCCAGCGCCGGGGCGTCGTTGACGCCGTCGCCCACCATCGCGGTCACGGCGCGGTCCCGCTCCGCGCGGACCACGGCGGCCTTGTCGGCGGGGGTCTGCTCGGTGCGGAAGCCGTCCAGCCCCAGCACCGCGGCCACTTCGCGGGCCGGCTCGGCGCGGTCGCCGGTGAGCATCAGCAGGCGGGGGATGCCCGCCGCCCGCAGCCGCCGGACGGTCCGGGGGGCGTCCGGCCGCAGCGGGTCGCGCAGCAGGACGGCGCCCACGACCGCCCCCTCGACGGTCAGCCAGCTCACCGTGGCGCCCTCCAGTACGGCCCGGCCGCGGACGGTGCGGGCCCAGCCGGGCAGGTCCGGGCCCTCGTGGCGCCCCACGGCCGTGCGGCGCCCCTCGACCAGGGCGGTGGCGCCCCGGCCCGGCACCTCCTCCGCCTCCCGCGGCGCCGACAGCTCCAGCCCCCGGGCCTGGGCCTGCGCCACGATCGCCCGGGCCAGGGCGTGCGGGGAGTAGCGGTCCACGGACGCGGCCAGCCGCAGCACCTCCGCGGACCGCCATCCCGGAGCGGCGACGGCCTCGGTCACCCGCGGCCGGCCGGTGGTGAGCGTGCCGGTCTTGTCCAGCAGCAGCGTACGGACGCGTCCCAGGCGTTCCAGGGCGCCGCCGTCGCGGAAGACCACGCCCCGGCGGGCCGCCCGGGAGATGCCGGAGACCACGGCGACGGGCGCGGCGAGCAGCAGCGGGCAGGGCGTGGCGACCACCAGCACGGCCACCGCGCGCACCGCGGAGCCGCTGATCAGCCACGCCAGGCCGGCGGCGGCCACCGACAGCGGCAGGAACCAGGCGGCGAAGCGGTCCGCGAGCCGCACCACCGGCGCGGATTCGGCGCTCGCCCGGCGGGCCAGGCGCACGAGTTCGGCGTAGGTGCTCTCCCGGGCGGTGGCGCTCGCGCGCACGTCGAAGGCGCCGCCCGCGTTGACCGCGCCGCTGCGCACCCGCTCGCCGTGGCGCCGGACCAGGTGCTCCGACTCACCGCTGAGCACCGACTCGTCCAGCGTGGCGTCCGCGCCGACGACCTCGCCGTCCACCGGCACCGTCTCCCCCGGGCCGACCACCAGCAGATCGCCCGCCACCACCTCCTCCAGCGGCACCTCCCGCACCCGCGTCCCCGAGCGCAGGCGGGCGACGCGCGGCACGTGCGCGAGCAGCGCCCGCAGGTCCCTGGTGGCCCGGCGGCCCGCCGCCGACTCCAGCGCCCGCCCGGTGGCCAGCATCAGCGCGATCAGCGCCCCGGCCAGGTACTCCCCCACCGCCAGCGTGCCCCCCAGCGCCAGGACGGCGATCAGGTCCACGCCCGCCCGGCCACGGCGCAGGGCGGCCAGGACCCAGCCGATGCCGGGCGCCACGGCGGCCACCGTGCCCGCCGCCCAGCACGCGTCCGCCACCCGGGGCGCCCCGGCCAGCCAGGCGGCACCGCCGGCGGCCAGCGCCACGGCGGTCACCACCAGCAGCACACGGTTCAGCCGGGCACCGGCGCGGAAGGCATCGGTGTCCGACCGACCGATGTCGTGCGGCTCTTCCTGGCGAGTCATGACACGCGCCTCCTTACGGCCCGCTTCCCGGCCCCGGGGCCCTCCCTCCTCTCCCATCGCACCGCGCCCGCCGGAACGGCGACAGGGCCGAACGGGCAGGCGAGCGACCCGGCCGGCCGACCCCGCCGACCGCCTTGGCGACCCGGTCGCCGGCCGGGCACCACACCGCCGGAACACGCGCGGGAGCACGGCCGGCGCGGTGCCCGTTCGGCGCCGGGACGGGCCCTTCGGCACCTTGCGGGGGCGGGTGCCGGGGTGTGCGCTGACAGTGCCAGGGTGTGTCACACGGCCCGGTTCCCGGCCGGGCACGACGCGGGCCGTGCGTTCCGCCGGACGCTTCCAGGAGAACGGGAGGACACCATGGACTGGCCGACCGCCGCGGTCGTCATCGCCGCGATCTTCGCCGTCATGATCGCCATCAGCACCTTCCTCGCCTCGCGGGCCGGCAAGAAGTAGGCCGCTGTGGCGGGGGCGGGGACCGGTGCGGGCGACGCGAGCCGCCGTCGCCGGGGCGGGCCGCACGGCCGCGTCCCCGCGGAGGCGGCTTTCCCTCGGGCGCCGGGGCGGGCCCGGGCGGCACCGGCACCGCTTCCTCTCCCGGCGGGCCTCCGGCCTGCTCTGCCCTGACCCGTTCGCGCCTGGTACTCCGCGCGGGCGGGGAGGACCCTCGTTCCCGACAGCCGCCCCGGCCGGTCACGGTGCCGCCGCGACCGGCGGACAGGAGGCACCTCATGCCCCACGACACCGGCACCGGCACCACGGACTCGACGGCGGCCCGGGTCGCCGGACTGCTCAACCGCCACCCCATGGGCGGCCTGGCCTTGGGAGTCGTCCGCGACGGCCGGCTCGCCTTCTTCCACGGCCACGGGCTGGCCGACGCGGCGACCCGCACCCCCGTCACCGAGGACACGGTCTTCCGCGTCGCCTCCATCACCAAGACGTTCACCGCGATCGCGGTGATGCAGTTGTGGGAGCAGGGACTGGTCGACCTGGACGCCCCGGCTCACACCTACCTGCGCGCGTTCCGCCTGGTCCCGGACCGGCCCGGTTTCCGTCCGGTGACGCCGCGGCACCTGCTGACCCACACCTCGGGCATCGGGGAACTGCGCGGTCCGGCCGACCTGTTCCGGCCGAACGCCGGCGAGGGGGTGCCGCTCGGTGCCCCGCTGCCCCCGCTCGCCGACTACTACCGCGACGGGCTGCGGGTGACCGCCGAGCCGGGGACCCAGTGGGTCTACACCAATCACGGGTTCGCCGCCCTGGGGCAGCTCGTCGAGGACGTCAGCGGGCAGCCCCTGGACCGCTACCTGCGCGAGCACGTCTTCGCGCCGCTGGGCATGTCCCACACCGACCTCGTCCGGTCCCCCTTTGTGCAAGACCACCTCGCCACCGGGTACGCCCTCGGGCGCGGGGGCATGAAGCCGGTCACCGACCGGGAACGCGCCACGCCCGGGGCCTCCTCCGCGTACTCCACGCCCCGGGACATGGCCCGCTACGTCGCGGCCCTGCTCAACGGCGGTGCGAACGACCACGGTTCGGTGCTCAAGCCCGCCACGCTGGCCGCCATGTTCGAGCCGCAGTACCAGCCCGACCCCCGGGTGCCGGGCATGGGCCTGGCGTTCTTCCGTGCGGCGGCGGACGGCCACCGCCTCGTCGAGCACCAGGGCATCCTGCCCGGCTTCACCTCCCAGGTCTTCCTGGCACCCGACGACGGGGTCGGCGTCGTCGCCTTCACCAACGCCGCGCACCACGCGCTGCTGTGGCTGCCCGCCGAGACCGTGGACCTGATGCGCCACCTGCTGGGCCTGCCCCCGGATGCCCCGCGCACCGACGTGGCGCACCATCCGGAGGTGTGGGACGAGCTCCAGGGCTGGTACCACCCGCCCGGCCGGGCCACGGACATCCGGGCGCGGGCCATGGCGGGCGCCGCGGCCCAGGTCGTCCTGCGCCACGGCCGGCTCGTCTTCCGGTCCCTGGTGCCCGCCGCGCCCGTCCTGCGGGGCCTGCGGCTGCTTCCCGACGACGTGGACGACCCGTACGTGTTCCGGATCGACCTGTCGGCGTTCGGGCTGGGCGCGCCCCGGATCGTCTTCGGCGGTACGGAGGGCGAACGCCGGGCCCTGCACTTCGCCGCCGTCCCGATGACTCTGCACAAGCGGTAAGGCCACGGGGGGCGGCGGCCTCGGATCCGGTGTCCCGGCAAGGCCCGGGGTGTCCACCGCGACCGGTTCGGACCCTGGCCCGGGCCCCGTACCGGTGCGAGGCTGACGGCATGAGCGGACACCGGCGTGCGACCCGCGCCCGGCTCCTCGGCACGGTCGCGCTCGGCGCGGCCGGATACGGCACGCTGGTCCGGCCGCGCCTGCTGACCTGGGGAGCGACGGCCGCCGAAGCCGCGCGGGCCTACCCCGGGGACGAGCTCGTTCCCGGGGGCCGCCCGACGACGATGGCCACGACGCTGCCGGCCCCGCCCGAGCGGGTGTGGCCGTGGCTGGCGCAGATGGGGTGCGACCGGGGCGGCTGGTACAGCTGGGACCGGCTGGACAACGGCGGACGTCCCAGCGCGCGCCGGATCGTGCCGGAGTGGCAGGAGCTGAAAGAGGGCCAGCGGCTGCATGCCGTACCCGGCGGCGGCACGTGGTTCACCGTCGCGCTCCTGGAACCCCGGCGGACCCTGGTACTGCGCATGGACGTGGAACTGCCCTCGGGCCGCCCCTTCGAGGTGCGGACCGGGCCCCTGCCCGGGGCGTACCTCGACGCGGTGTGGGGCTTCCACCTCAGCCCGGATCCCGGCGGCGGCACGCGGCTGGTCGTCCGCACCCGGGGCCGCAGCCGACCGCGCCTCCTGCTGCGGCCCGTGGACCTGCTCTTCGGCGAACCGGCCCACTTCGTCATGCAGCTCCGCCAGTTCCGGAACCTGCGCGCCCGCGTGGGCACGACGGAGGAGTAAGCGGCTTCCCCTGCCCCCGGACCGGCCGAGGTGACCGTTCCGCCGCCCCCCGCGCTCGCACGGCCTGGACAGGCTGAGCGGCCTGTCATGCACCGGCCCGCGCCTCGGGTCCGCCGGAAAACGGCACGGCAGACGACACGAGCAGGCCCCGTCCTAGGCCCCGGCCACAGACGGTCCCGGTCACAGACGGCCCCGGCCACAAACGGTCTCGCCCGCGCACCGGGCCGACCGGCCCTCATGAGCGCCCGGACGCCCCTCCCGCCCACGCGCCGACGCGTCCCGGAACGCCCACGGGAGGGGACGTTCGGCCCCCTGCCGCACGCGCCCCCGCCCGGGACAGTGAGAACAGCGGCCCGGCGGCGGACGTGCCGTCGGGGACGGCCGGGAAGGCGGACCGGAATGACCGTACGCGTGGGGATCAACGGATTCGGACGGATCGGGCGCGCCTATCTGCGCTGTGTTCTGGAGCGGCGGCAGCGCGGGGGGACGCCGGTGGGCGTGGTGGCGGTGAACGACATCGCACCGGCCGCGACACTGGCCCACCTGCTGGCGTACGACTCGACGTACGGGCGGCTCGGTCACGAGGTGGTCGCCAAGGGGGACGCCCTGGTCGTCGCCGGGCGGCGGATCGCCGTGCGCGCCGAGCGCGAACCGGCGGGCCTGGACTGGAGCGGCCTGGGCGTGGACGTGGTCGTGGAGTCGACGGGCCGCTTCCGGGAGCGGGAGGCCGCCGCGGCGCACCTGAAGAGCGGGGCGGCCAAGGTCCTGCTGTCCGCGCCGGGGAAGAACGCCGACGCGACGGTGGTGATGGGCGTCAACGAGGCCGCGTACGACCCGAGTCGGCACCACGTCGTCTCGTGCGCGTCGTGCACGACCAACTGCGTCGTGCCGATGGTCAAGGTGCTCCACGACGCCTTCGGCGTACGCAAGGGGCTGATGACCACCGTGCACGGCTACACCAACGACCAGGCGCTGCTGGACGGGCCGCACAAGGACCTGCGGCGGGCGCGGTCCGCCGCGCTGAGCATCATCCCCACCAGCACGGGCGCCGCCCGGTCGGTGGGCGTGGTGCTGCCGGAGCTGGACGGCGCGCTGGACGGGCTGGCGGTGCGGGTGCCCGTCGAGAATGGGTCGCTGACCGATCTGACCGTCCTCCTGGGGCGGGAGACCACCGTGGACGAGGTGAACGCGGCGTTCGACCGCGCCGCCGAGGGAACGCTCGGCCGGGTGCTGCGGGTGAGCCGCGCGCCGATCGTCTCCCGCGACGTGATCGGGGATCCCGCGTCGTGCGTCCTGGACGCCGGGCTGACCCAGGCGCACGGCGACCTGGTGAAGGTCTTCGGCTGGTACGACAACGAATGGGGCTACGCCAACCGCCTGCTGGACCTGACCGAGCACGTCGCCGCCCGGCTGTGACGGGTGCGGGGCCGGGGTCCGGCCGCGCACCCGTACGGCGTCCGACGACCCGGTACGGAAGGACACCACATGGTCACGTACGTGTACGACTTCACCGAGGGGTCGCGTGAGAGGGCCGGCCTGCTCGGCGGGAAGGGCGCCAACCTGGCGGAGATGACCCGGCTGGGCCTGCCCGTGCCGCCGGGGTTCACCGTCACCACCGAGGCGTGCCGGGCGTTCCTGGCGACGGGCGAGCCGCCGCGGGAGATGAGCCGGCAGGTGGAGAGGCACCTGATGCGGCTGGAGCGGTCCACGGGCCGCGGGCTGGGGCAGGCGGACGATCCGCTGCTGCTGTCCGTGCGGTCGGGGGCGCGGTACTCCATGCCGGGGATGATGGACACCGTCCTGGACGTGGGGCTCAACGACACCACGGTGCGGGGCCTGGCCAAGCACTCCGGGCGGGAACGGTTCGCCTGGGACTCCTACCGGCGGCTCGTCCAGATGTACGGCAGCACGGTGATGGGCGTGGACGGCGCGCTGTTCGAGGAGGCGCTGACGCGCGCCAAGCGGGAGCGCGGCGTGACGGAGGACCTGCGGCTGGACGCGCACGACCTGGTGCGGCTGGTGGCGGAGTTCCAGGAGATCGTGCTCCGGGAGACCGGGCGCCCCTTCCCGCAGGATCCCGCGGAGCAGCTCGCGCAGGCGGTCCTGGCGGTCTTCCGGTCGTGGCGGGGCGAACGCGCCCGCGTCTACCGCCGGCGCGAGCGGATCCCCGACGACCTGGGCACGGCGGTGAACGTGCAGGTCATGGTCTACGGAAACCTCGGCCCCGATTCCGGCACCGGCGTGGCCTTCACTCGCGATCCGGCGACCGGCCGCCCCGGGGTCTACGGCGACTACCTGCCCGACGCGCAGGGCGAGGACGTGGTGGCCGGCGTCCGCGACGCGCTGCCGCTCCAGCGGCTGCGCGAGCTCGACCCGGCCTCCTACGACCAGCTGCTGGTCTACCTGGGGACCTTGGAGGACCACTACCGGGACCTGTGCGACGTGGAGTTCACCATCGAGCGCGGGCGGCTGTGGATGCTCCAGACCCGGGTGGGCAAGCGCACCCCGCAGGCCGCCTTCCACATCGCCGCGGCCCTCGTGGACGAGGGCCGGATCAGCTGGCCCGAGGCGCTGGTGCGGGTCGGCGGCGGGCAACTGGCCCACCTGATGTTCCCCGGCTTCGACGCGGACGCGGCGGGGCGCCCGCTGGCCCGTGGCGTGCCGGCCTCGCCGGGGGCGGCGGTCGGCGTGGTGGCCTTCGACACCGCCGAGGCGGTGCGCCGGGCCGGGGCCGGACAGCGGGTCGTCCTGGTGCGGCCGGAGACCACGCCCGACGACCTGCCCGGCATGATCGCCGCGTCGGCGGTGCTGACCAGCCGGGGCGGGAAGACCAGCCACGCCGCGGTGGTCGCCCGGGGCATGGGCAAGGTCTGCGTGTGCGGCGCGGAGGACCTGCGCGTCGACCCGGCCGGTCGCCGCTTCACCACGGGTGACGGTCGGGTGGTGCGGGAGGGCGAGACGCTCTCCGTGGACGGGTCGGCCGGCACCGTGCACCTCGGCGCGCTGCCGCTCGTCCCCTCGCCCGTCATGCGGTACCTGGAGACCGGCGAGCACGGCCGGGGGACGGCCGCGGTGGTCGCCCGCTTCCTGGAGCGGGCCGACGCGCTGGGCCGCCTGGAGGTGCGGGCCAACGCCGACACCCCCGAGGACGCCGCGCGGGCCCGCCGGTTCGGCGCCCGCGGCATCGGCCTGTGCCGCACCGAGCACATGTTCCTCGGGGAGCGCCGGCACCTGGTCGAGGACATGATCCTGGCCGCGAGCGACGAGGAGCGGCAGCGGGCCCTGGACGCGCTGCTGCCCCTCCAGCGCGCGGACTTCACCGCGATCCTCGCCGCGATGGACGGCCTGCCCGTCACCATCCGCCTGCTGGACCCGCCGCTGCACGAGTTCCTGCCCGACCGCACGGAGCTGGCGGTGCGGGTCGCCCGCGCCGAGGCCGCCGGACGCGCCCCCGACGCCCGGGAGGCACGGCTGCTGGCCGCCGTCGAACGGATCCACGAGACGAACCCGATGCTGGGGCTGCGCGGGGTGCGGCTGGCCCTGGTCGTCCCCGGGCTGGTGGCCCTCCAGGTCCGCGCGATCGGCGAGGCGGTGGCGGGCCGGGTCCGCGCGGGCGGGAACCCGCGGGCGGAGATCATGGTGCCGCTCGTCGCCACCCGCGAGGAGCTGAGCGTGGTACGCGAGCAGGTGGAGGCGGCGCTCGCCGCCGTGCGCGCCGAGACCGGGGTGCCGGTCGACTGCCCGGTCGGCACGATGATCGAGCTGCCCCGGGCGGCCCTGACCGCCGGGGAGATCGCGCGCGACGCCGCGTTCTTCTCCTTCGGCACCAACGACCTCACGCAGACGGCGTGGGGCTTCTCCCGGGACGACGCCGAGGCGTCCTTCTTCGCCCCCTACCTCGACCAGGGCATCCTGCGCGTCTCGCCGTTCGAGACGCTGGACGAGAGCGGCGTGGGCCGCCTGGTGCGCACCGCCGTCGCCGAAGGCCGCGCCGCCCGGCCCGGCCTGGAGACCGGCGTCTGCGGCGAGCACGGGGGCGACCCGGAATCCATCCGCTTCTTCCACGACGCGGGGCTGGACTACGTCTCCTGCTCGCCCTTCCGCGTTCCGGGGGCGCGGCTGGAGGCCGCCCGCGCGGCGCTGCTGAGCGCGCGGGAGGCGGCGTCCGGCGGAACGTCCGGGGTGGCGACCGGTGCGGTGTCCAGGGGGGCGGACGACGGCGCCGGGCGCGGCGAGTAGCGATCGCCGCGGGTTCCTTCCGGCCGGCCGTCCATGGGGCGGCCGGCCGGAAACGGACTTCTCACGTCACGCCCGCCGCGGTCCGGGGAGACCCGTGCCGGCCCGTCGGGCTCGGCCCCGGTGGCTCACAGCTTGCGCAGCCACTCCTCGGCGATGCCGTGCAGGGCCTGTTCCGTGGGCCGCAGGTGGGAGTCGTCCTCCTGGTAGCCGAGGCGGTCCACGACGCGGACCACGCCGTCGACGCGGCCGGTCAGCCGGAGGGCGATGGGCACCTCGCTGCGGCGCTGGAGCTTTCCCGTCAGGGTGACCACGCCGTCGCGCACCTCGACGCCCAGGGTGTGCGGGGCCAGCCACAGGGTGCGCACCAGGACGTCCTCGATGACCTCCGCGCGGATCCGGTCGTCCGGGCGGCGGAAGACGGCGAGCAGGTCGCTGCGGGTGACGATGCCCATCAGGCGTCCCTCCTCGTCGACGACCGGGAGGCGTTCGACGTGGCGTTCGGCCATCAGGCGGGCGGCGTCCACGACGGTGTGGCGCGGGCCGATGGTCACCGCGGGGGCGGACATGAGCGTCTGCGCCGTGTTCCCTCGGGCCTTGGTGTCCTCGGCGCAGGCGTGGCGGGTGAGCCGGGGCAGGTACCAGGGGCGCGGGGTGTCGTCCTGGGCCGCCTGGTGGAACATCAGGTCGGTCTCGGAGATGACGCCCACCACCTTGTCGTCCCGGTCCACGACGGGCAGCCCGCTCACCGCGTGCCGACCCAGCAGCTCGGCGACCTCCTTGAAGGAGGCGTCGGGCCCCACCGAGACCACGTCCCGGCTCATGACCTGGTCGATCAGCCGATGCTTCATGTCGTTCCCTCCTTCTCTCCCGAGGTCCCGAGCCCCGGGAGACGTGCGTACGGGAGTGCGGGGGCGTCAGTCCACGGGCACCAGGACCACCGGGCCGTGCGCGTGGTGGAGCACCGCGTGGGCGAGCGGGCCCGGTCGCGTCCCCAGACGTGCCGGACGCGCGGCGGGCGGCCGGGTCGGACGGCCTCCTGAAAGGCGAAGCGCGGGGCCGGGGTGCCGGCCTCCGACGCGACGCCGACCAGGACGGAGCCACGCTCCCCGGGGGAAGGACACTGCTCCGGTCATCGGGGCCTCCTCGGCCCGCGCGCCGCCTCAGCGGGCGCGCAGGCGGCGCAGGTAGGGGTCGTGCGCGTGGTGCGGGAGCAGCTTCAGGCGGACGTCCAGCGGGAGGACGGCGTCCGGGCGGGCCAGCACCGGGTTCAGGTCGGCCTCGGCCAGTTGCGGCAGGTCGCAGGCCATCCGGGAGAGGCGCAGCAGGAGCTGTTCGAGCCCTTCCAGGTCCACGGGGCGCCCTCCCCGGTAGCCGAAGAGGAGGGGTGCGCACCGGGGCGCGGTGATCAGGGCGTGGGCGTCGCGGTCGGTGAGCGGGGCCAGGCGCGCGGCGTGGTCGGCCAGGACCTCGGTGGCGGTGCCGCCGAGCCCGAACAGCACCAGCGGTCCGAACACCTGGTCCTGCGTGACCCCGGCGACCAGTTCGATGCCGCGGGCGGCCATCGGCTGGACGACGGCGCCGGTCATCAGCTCCCCGAACCGGCCGGTCAGGTCCGCGTACGCGGCCCGGATCCGCCCGGGTCCCTCCAGGTCGAGGTGGAGCGCGCCCACGTCGGTCTTGTGCAGCAGTCCCGGCCAGTGCGCCTTGAGGGCCATCCGGCCGCCGCCCAGCCGCTCGGCGGCGGCCACCGCCGCGTCGGCGCCGGTGACCCACGCCCACGGCGGCTGCCGGATGCCGTACGCGTCCAGCAGCGCGCCGCACAGCCGCGGGTCGGCCCAGCCGCCGTCGGGGTGGCGGGCCAGGAAGTCCGCGACCAGGGCCGTGGCGCCCTCGGTGTCGACGCCGTCCAGGGCGGGCACGGTGCCGGGCGGTTCGGCGCGCCGGCGGCCGTAGGAGACGGCGTGGGCGAGCGCCCGCGCGGCGGTGGACGGTTCGAGGTAGGCGGGGACGGCCGCGTCGCCGGCGCGCAGCAGCCGTACGGGCACCTCCTGGTCGAGCAGGGCCGCGGCCACCGGGCGGGCCCTTCCGGCCGGGCGTCCCGGCGCGGGCGGCAGGGACCGGGTCAGGTCGTCCCCGGTCACGGCCGTCAGCGCGGTGGGCACCAGGACCACCAGCACCGCGTCCACCGCCCCGTGTCCGGTCAGCAGGTCGAGGCAGGCGGCGAGTTGGGTGCCGGTGACGGCGGCGGTGGTGTCCACCGGGTTGACCGCGGCGGCGCCCGGCGGCAGCACCTCCAGCAGCGCGTCGATGAGCGGCACCGGCAGCGTGGGGACGTTCAGCCCGGCCTCCGCGCAGGCGTCCGCGGCCAGGACCGCCGCGCCGCCCGCGTTGCCGACGACGGCGACGCGCGGACCGGCCGGGGGCGGCTGGGAGCGCAGCAGCGCGGCGGTGGCCACCAGGTCGCCGACGCTGTCGGTGGCGATGATCCCGGCCTGGGTGAACAGCGCCCGGCGGGTCATGGTGGGGGTGGCGATCGCGGCGGTGTGCGAGGCGGCGGCCCGGCGCCCGGCCTCCGACCGTCCCGCGTCCACCGTCAGGACCGGCATCCGGCGGCCCACCCGCCGGGCCGTGCGGGAGAAGGCGCGCGGGTTGCCGAAGGACTCCAGGTGCAGCAGCGCCAGGTCCGTGACGCCGTCGCCCTCCCACCACTGAAGCAGGTCGTTGCCGCTGACGTCGTACTTGTCGCCGAGGGAGACGAAGGAGGACACGCCGATGCCCAGCCGGGACAGCGCGCCCAGCAGGGCGACGCCCACGCCGCCGGACTGCACCGCGACCCCGGCGGTGCCCGGCAGCGGCGGGGCGGCGGCGAAGGTCGCGTCCAGGCGCACCGCCTCCTCGGTGGTGGCCAGGCCCAGGCAGTTGGGGCCGACCAGCCGCATCCCGTGCTCGCGGCAGGCGGCCAGCAGCCGCGCGGCCTGGCCGCCGTCCAGCCCGGAGGTGACGGTCACCAGCGCCTTGACGCCGCGTTCGCCGCATTCCTCGGCGACTTCGGGAACGGCGGTCGCCGGGACGGCCAGCACCGCCAGGTCCGGCGCTTCGGGGAGGTCCGTCACCGAGGGGACGCAGGTGACGCCCTCGATGGTGTCCGCGTGCGGGTTGACCGCGGTGACGCGGCCGGTGAAACCCTGCCGGAGGATGTTGGCGAGCAGCGCGTGCCCCACCGAGGACGGCGCCCGACCGGCCCCGACGACGGCGACCGACCGGGGCCGCAGCAGGGGCACGAGGCTGGCCACGTCGGCGGCGCGTCCGCGGGTGTCCACGGCGGTCAGATACCGCTCGTCCTCGGTGAGTTCGATGGTGCAGTGGACCTCCGGCCCGTCGAACCGGCGGGCCGTGCGCAGGCCGAGGTCGGCGATCACCTGGAGCATGGGCCGGTTCTCGGTCAGGGCGTCGGCGGTGAAGGACGTGACGCCGTCGGCGCGGGCGGCGTCCGCCAGGTGCTCCAGGAGCAGCGTCCCCACGCCGCGCCCGTGCCAGCGGTCGGCGACGGCCAGTCCGATGTCCGCGGTCGTGGGGTCGCCGGCCGCCGCGTGGAACTCCGCCACGCCCACGGCCTCGTCGCCGGCGAGCGCGAGCAGGGCCCGTTCGCCGGGCCGCGGCGGGGCGCAGACCCGGTCGGCGGCCCTGGTGCCCGAGGCGGGGCCGACGGTGAAGAACCGCAGCCGCAGGTTCTCCGGGGACATGCCGGTGAACAACCGCAGCACCCGCGCGTGGTCCTCGGGCCGGGTGGGGCGGATGCGCACGGTGGTGCCGTCGGAGAGCAGGGCGTGGACGGGGTGTTCGCTGCCGGTCGCGCGTGCGGGGCCTTCGCCGCCGGTCGCGGGCGCGGCACGTCCGGCGGTGGCCGCGGGTGCGGGACCCGCGGCTTCTTCCGCGGGCACGGCGTGTTCCGCGCCGGTCGCGGGTACGGGGCTTCCGGGTCGCTTCGCGCTGGTCATCACAGCTCCTCAGGTCGGTGACCCGCCTCCGTCTCCAGCGTCCGCCGCGGGCGGACGGCTCCCCAGGGGCCGGGCGGGCCGGGCCGGGGGCCGTTGGCCCCGGCCCACGGCCTCGGGGTCCGCCGGGCGGCGAACGGGCACGGCGGTGGAACGGCGCGGGGCGCCCGTCCCCCGGCCGCGCGATGGGCGGCGTTCGTCCGGAGAGCGGACCGCGCGCGGGTGCCGGAGCGGCCGGTCGCCGTCCGGCCCCGTCCCCACCGCGCGGCCTACCGGCGGCCGGCCGCTGCGGACACCACCCTTTCCCTCATCCTTCCGGCACCAACTCGCCCAGGCCGCGCACCACATGCGCCGCCCCGCGCTCGTACAGCTCCACCGCGTGGTCCGCGCGGCCGGACCGGTCCACGCCGATCACGGTGCCGAAACCGCCCCGGCCGGCCGCGGTGACCCACACCGGCGCGGCGACGACCACCGCCGTGCGCGCGGGCGTGGCCCGCAGCCGCCGGGCGGCCTCCAGCAGCAGCGCGGGATCGGGTCCCCCGCCGCTTTGGATCCGGGTGCGCTCGGTGCCGTCCACCAGGGCGTCGAACCGGTGCGTCACCCCTGCCCGGTCCAGCAGCGCCACGGCGTGGTGCGAGGCGGAGACCGCCGCGACCGGACGCGCGTGCCGGCGCAGCGCGCCCACCAGGCGCAGGCTGTCCGGCCACACCGGCACGCCGTGGTCACCCACGTACGCGCCGAACAGGCAGTCTTCCTGGATGGCCAGCGCGCGGACGACGCTCTCCCCGTCCTCGTCCCGGTGGTCCCGGCCGGAGGGCGCGCGGGGCTCGCCGGGCGGTCCGAGGCCGCGCGCGGCGAGGAAGGCGCGCACGCCGTCGGCGCGCGACCGGCCCTGGAAGTAACGCCGGTAGTCCGTCTCCGGGTCGAAGGGCCGGACGGTCCGCGGGTGCGGCTCCTCCGCCTGCCGCAGGAAGGCGTCGAAGACGCGCCGCCAGGCCGCGGCGTGGATGCGGGTGGTGTCCGTGATCACCCCTTCGACCCCGATCACCAGGGCGTGGCAGGGTGCCAGAAGCTCGTGCGCGGTCGGTGCGGGAAGACCGGCCGCGCGCGGTCCGGTGCGGGCGCTCGCGTCGGGTGCGGGGCCGGTGGCACGGTTGTGCGGCGGCGTGAGAGTGATCATGGTTCTGCCTCCTCCCGGGGCCCGGTGGCGGGCAGCGGTTCGCCCAGCTCCCCCGCCACCGCGTCCGACATGGCGCGCAGCACGTCGAGCGTGCGCGCGGCCTCCTCCTCGTCGACGGTGGTGATGGCGAAGCCGACGTGGACGACGACGTAGTCGCCCACCCCGGCGTCCGGGGTGTACTCCAGGCACGCCTCGCGGCGGACCCCGCCGAAGTCCACCCGGGCCATGCGCAGTCCGGCGCTGTCGTACGTGTCCAGCACGCGGCCGGGAATACCCAGGCACATCGCCGTCAGCTCCCTCCCGGCCGGTCGGCGGCCACTGCCCCACGGCCCGCCGGTGACGCTCCGTCCGGCGTCCGCCGGGTGCGGGAGGGCGGGTGTGCCCTCCCGCACGACGGGTCGCGCGGTCCGCTCCCGGGGACGCGGGCGAGCGTCGGCGGCGCGCCGCGCACCTCGTACGGCTGGCGGCTCCTCGTCCGTCCGTGGTTCCGCACCGCCCTCACCCGCCCGTCCGCTCGGCGCAACCGGAGCCCGCGTCGGGGGTCCCCGAGCCCGCGCCCGCGTCGGGGGTCCCGGAGCCCGCGCCCGCATCACGGGGCTCGGATCCGGGGCCCGTGTCGGGGAACGCGCCGCGCGCCGCCGCGTCCCGGTGCCGGACGATCTCCGCCTCCACGGCCTCGGCCAGCGGCCCGACGGCCTCGGCGACGGCCGGGCTCAGGCCGGTGCCCAGGGAGCCGTCCTGTCCCTCGACGGCGAAGACGACCAGGCGCCCCGGCAGACGGCCGAGCGCGTCGGACAGTTCGACGGCCTCGCCGAGTCCGATGCCGTGGGAACTGGTCGTCGCGGAGGCCGGCGCCCGGGTCGTCTCCGGGGTCGTCTCCGGGCGGCGGTACGGCCCGCGGTGGTCGAACCGGTGGATCCGGCCCGGGTGACCCGGGTGCGCGTGGGCCGCGTCCACGACCACGGCCAGTTCCACGCCCTCCCACAGGGACATCAGCCGACCGGGCTCGCCGTCGCAGTCGTCCAGGCGCACCGAGGGCGGCAACGGCCGGTCGCGGGCCCGTTCGCGCAGCCGCCGGATCACGGCCGGGCCGATCCCGTCGTCGTGGCGGAAGGCGTTGCCGACGCCTATCACCGCTATCCGGGGAGATTCGGTCACGTCTCGCTCCCGCCCTCAGACCTCCGGCCGGTACGCCGGGAGGGCGGGGCGCCGGGCCTTCACGGTCCATCCCGCACGCCTGCGGCCCTCCCTGCCAGGGTGCCGCGCCCGCCCGCGCCCCGCGTGGGGCCGAACGGCCCTCGACACGAGCCGGACCGGCCCCTGCCCGCCGGCCGCGCGGGCGCGGACCGTGGCGGTGAAGGACATCGGACGATACGCGTGACCATCCGCGAAGGCCGCGGAGCCCGAAGGGCGGTGGACGTGGTGGAGCGTCCCGTAGTGGTGGGTGTGGACGGTTCGAACGGCGGCATGGAGGCGGTGGACCGGGCCGCGGACGAGGCCCGGCACCGCGGTCTGCCGCTGCGCGTGGTGTACGCGTCCCTGTGGGAGCGGTACGAGGGGCGTGTTCCCTCCTGGACGACGCGGCGGGCCCCGGAGACGGCGGAGGCGGAACGGATCGTCGCCGGCGCCGTGCGCCGGGCCGAACGGCGCGCCCCGGGCGTCAAGGCCGTACCGCACATCGCTCCCCAGGACGCGGTCACGGCACTGACGGAGGCGGCCCGGAGCGCCGAACTGCTGGTCGTGGGCCACCGCGGCCGGGGTGAGCTGGCCTCGTTGCTGCTGGGCTCGGTGAGCCTGGGCGTCGCGGCGCGCGCCCGCTGCCCGGTGCTCGTGGTGCGCGGCGACCGGCGGGCCGGAGGGCACCACGGCGTGTGGGAGTCCGCAGGCGACGGCGTGATGCCGGGCACCGCCTTCCGGCCGGCCCCCGAGTACCGCGTCGTGGTCGGCGTCGACGAGGAGCCGCGCGACGACGCGCCGGTGGCCTTCGCCTTCGCCGAGGCCGCGCTGCGGCACGGAGCGGTGGAGACCGTGCACGCGTGGCGGTGCGGGGGCAGCGGACTGCCCGAGGAGGGCGGCCCCTGCCACGGCAGGCGGGAGGATCACGAACGGCGGGCGGCCGGACTGCTCGACGAGGCCGCGCGCGCCGCCGTCGCGGCGCACCCGGACGTGCCACTGATGCTCCGTACCGCCGAGGGCACCGCCCGCGACGTCCTGCTCACCGCCTCCACCACCGCCGACCTCCTGGTGGTCGGCACCGAACGGCGCCGGGGCGCCCACGGCCTGCAACTGGGCCTGACCGACCACGCGGTGCTGCACCACGCGCACTGCCCGGTGGCGGTCGTGCCGCACCGGTGACCGGGCGCGGCGGTCCCTCCGGTCGGCTCCCCGCCTGCCGGGCCACTCGGGCCCGGCAGG
>NZ_JBEXNM010000055.1:0-58313 GCF_040611095.1 Streptomyces sp. NPDC003077
TCTCACCGGGTTCTCGGGGCGCTTCCCTTCGGTCTTGCGTTTCCGACTCTATCAGATCCTCGCGGCCCTGATTTTCGCCGGTTCGCGGTCCGGGCGGGCCTTTCGGCCGCCTTTCTCGCGGTTTCCGACTCTATCAGATCCGGATTCCCGGGCCGCTTTCTCGTTACCGAGTCGCGGTCTCCGTGAATTCGTTTCCGAATTCCCGTCGGAGGGGTTTGGCCTTTCGGCCGGGCCCGACATTATCAGATTTCTCTGGGTCGGATTCCGCCTCGAATCGGGGCGCTCCGTACGCGCTGGCGTTCCGGGTTCCCCTTCGGCGGAGACGTAAACGTACTGGAGCGGGGCGCCCGGATGCAAATCCTGGCGCCCCGCTGCCGCTGAGCGCGGCACGGGCCATGACGGCCCGTCAGGTCACGGCACGTCCGTCAGACCTCGACGACCACAGGAAGGATCATCGGGCGCCGGCGGTAGTTGTCGGAGACCCACTTGCCGACCGCGCGGCGGACCAGCTGCTGGAGCTGGTGGGGTTCGGCGACGCCGTCCTGGGCCGCGCGGGAGAGCGATTCGTCGATCTTCGGAATCACGGCGGCGAAGTCGGCGTCGTCGATGCCCGAGCCGCGGGCCTGGATGTGCGGGCCGCCCACGATCTTCCCCGTGCTGCTGTCCACGACGAGGAAGACGGAGATGATGCCCTCGTCGCCGAGGATGCGGCGGTCCTTGAGGGAGGACTCGGTGACGTCGCCGACCGAGAGGCCGTCGACGTAGACGTACCCGGCCTGGACCTTTCCGACGATCTTGGCGACGCCGTCGACCAGGTCGACGGCCACGCCGTCCTCGGCGATGACGATCCGGTCCTTCGGGATGCCGGTCAGCGCGCCCAGCTCCGCGTTGGCGCGCAGGTGGCGCCACTCGCCGTGTACCGGCATGAGGTTCTTGGGCTTGCAGATGTTGTAGAAGTACAGCAGCTCGCCGGCCGAGGCGTGGCCCGAGACGTGGACCTTGGCGTTGCCCTTGTGGACGACGTTGGCGCCCCAGCGGGTGAGGCCGTTGATGACCCGGTAGACCGCGTTCTCGTTGCCGGGGATGAGCGACGAGGCCAGGATCACCGTGTCGCCCTGGACGATGCGGATCTGGTGGTCGCGGTTGGCCATCCGGGACAGCGCGGCCATCGGCTCGCCCTGGGACCCGGTGCAGACCAGCACGACTTCCTCGTCCGGGAGGTCGTCCAGCGCGCGGACGTCGACGACCAGGCCGGCCGGCACGCGCAGGTAGCCCAGGTCGCGGGCGATGCCCATGTTGCGGACCATCGAGCGGCCGACGAAGGCAACCCGGCGGCCGTACTCGTGCGCCGCGTCCAGGATCTGCTGGATGCGGTGGACGTGGCTGGCGAAGCTGGCGACGATGATGCGCTTCTGGGCGCCGGCGAAGACCTGGCGCAGCACGTTGGAGATGTCGCGCTCGGGCGGGACGAAGCCGGGGACCTCGGCGTTGGTGGAGTCGACCAGGAGCAGGTCGATGCCCTCCTCGCCGAGCCGGGCGAAGGCCGGCAGGTCGGTGAGGCGGCGGTCCAGCGGGAGCTGGTCCATCTTGAAGTCGCCGGTGTGCACGGCCATGCCCGCGGGGGTGCGGATGGCGACGGCGAGGGCGTCCGGGATGGAGTGGTTGACCGCGATGAACTCGCAGTCGAAGGGGCCGACGCGCTCGCGGTGGCCCTCTTCCACCTCAAGGGTGTAGGGGCGGATGCGGTGCTCCTGGAGCTTGGCCTCGATGAGGGCGAGCGTCAGCTTGGAGCCGATCAGCGGGATGTCGGGCTTCTCCCGCAGCAGGTACGGGACGCCGCCGATGTGGTCCTCGTGGCCGTGCGTGAGCACGATGCCGTCGATGTCGTCGAGGCGGTCCCTGATGGACGAGAAGTCCGGCAGGATCAGGTCAATTCCGGGCTGCTCCTCCTCGGGGAAGAGCACTCCGCAGTCGACGATCAGCAGCCGGCCGCCGTACTCGAACACGGTCATGTTGCGGCCGATCTCGCCCAGGCCGCCGAGGGGGGTGACCCGCAGGCCGCCCTTGGGAAGCTTCGGCGGTGCGCCGAGCTCGGGATGCGGATGACTCAAAAGACTCTCCTCACCACACGCGCCACGTCACCCTGAGGCACGTGGCGCGCATGACATTCGTGCACTTGCTGTTGTGTGGTCGTGCTAGGGACTGTTTCGGTCTGCTGTTGTGCGATGAACCGGCAGTACCGGTGGTTTTTCAGAAGTTCGTGGTCACAGGTGGACGCCACCGGCGACGAGATCCCGCTTGAGCTGCTCGGTCTCCTCCGGGGTCAGCTCCACGAGCGGCAGCCGCAGCGGGCCGCCGGGCAGCCCCTGGAGCGCGAGCGCGGCCTTCGTCGTGATGACGCCCTGCGTGCGGAACATGCCCGTGAAGACCGGCAGCAGCTTCTGGTGGATCTCGGTGGCCTTGGTGACGTCGCCGTGCAGGTGGGCGTCCAGGAGGGCGCGCAGCTCGGGGGTGACCAGGTGGCTCACGACGGAGACGAAGCCGACCGCGCCGACCGACAGCAGCGGCAGGTTCAGCATGTCGTCGCCGCTGTACCAGGCGAGCCCGGAGCGGGCGATGGCCCAGCTCGCCCGGCCGAGGTCGCCCTTGGCGTCCTTGTTGGCGACGATGCGCGGGTGCTCGGCGAGCCGGACGAGCGTCTCCGTGCTGATCGGCACGCCGGTGCGGCCGGGGATGTCGTACAGCATGACCGGCAGGTCGGTGGCGTCGGCGATGGCCGTGAAGTGCCGGAAGAGACCTTCCTGCGGGGGCTTGCTGTAGTACGGCGTGACCGTGAGCAGGCCGTGGGCGCCGGCGTCCCGCGCGGCGCGGGCGAGCTCCAGGCTGTGCTGGGTGTCGTTGGTTCCGACTCCGGCGACGACATGGGCGCGCTCGCCCACCACATCGACCACGGCGCGGACGAGCTGCGCTTTCTCCGCGTCACTGGTGGTCGGGGACTCTCCGGTGGTGCCGTTGACGACGATGCCGTCGTTGCCGGCGTCCACCAAGTGGGCGGCGAGCCGCTGCGTGCCGTCGAGGTCGATCGCGCCATCCTCCGTGAACGGCGTGACCATCGCGGTCAGCACCCGTCCGAAGGGGGTCTGCGGTGTGGATGTCGGAGCCATGGGTCCCACGCTACTCGTAGCTCACCGCGGGTTGCGCCCCTGGGAGCGGAGTTGTGGACTCCGGCACTGCCTGCTCGGGGGTTCAAGCAGTGCCGGGTCCGTTTCTTCAGCGTAGATGAAGTTCGTAAAACGCTGCAATCCGGACACCTGCCGGGGTGCCGTGCGGGTGGCACCCCGGCTGCCCGGCGCCCCTGACCGGCCGCCCGGCCTGGGGCATCGCCTTACGGGGCGATGCGGCCGTTGGCGTTGAAGGCGGCGTAGGTGAGCGGCATGAGCTTGGCCCATTCGGCCTCCATGCGCTCGCCGACCATCTCGATCTCGCGCTGCGGGAAGGAGGGGACGGCCGCGAGCTCGTGCTGCGTGCGCAGGCCGAGGAAGTGCATGAGGGAACGGGCGTTGCAGGTGGCGTACATGGAGGAGAACAGGCCGACGGGCAGCACCGAGCGGGCCACCTCGCGCGCCACGCCGGCGGCGAGCATCTCCTGGTAGGCGGCGTACGCCTGGCGGTAGGAGTCCTCCATCACCCGGGTGGTGACGTCGAGCTGCTCCTGGGTGCCCTGGACGAACTCGTACTTGCCGGGGCGGCCCTGCTGGACGAGCTTGCGCGAGGCGTCCGGGACGTAGAAGACCGGCTCCAGCTGACGGTAGCGGCCGGACTCCTCGTTGTAGGACCAGCCCACGCGGTGCCGCATGAACTCGCGGAAGACGAAGATCGGGGCGCTGATGAAGAACGTCATCGAGTTGTGCTCGAAGGGGCTGCCGTGCCGGTCCCGCATCAGGTAGTTGATCAGGCCCTTGGAGCGCTCCGGGTCCTTGCGCAGCTCGTCCAGGGACTGCTCGCCGGCCGTGGAGACGCGGGCCGCCCACAGCACGTCGCTGTCCGCGGCGCTGTGCTTGACCAGCTCGACCGTCACCTCGCTCCGGAAGGCGGGGGCGCCCTCGGCGCTGTCGGGTGCGGCGGTCTCGGCGGGGGTCTGGGACACCGGCGGTTCCTTCCATTCGTCTCTCGATGCGCGCCCAGCCTACGGCCCGCCACTGACAGTCCCGGAAAAGCGACAGGACGGAACAAGATCCAATAAAGCGGACCCCCGTCTACACCACAGGCCCGTCGGGTTGATATTTTTCACAGAAGCCACTGAAAACGGGCACTTCCCGGACGACACCGTCGTTGCACCGTGTGACAGTGCCCACTCCGAGGTTCCTAGGAGAGCCCGCCCATGTTCCGCCGCCGGCGAGAGCCCGTCCCGTTCGCCTTCGTCGCAGAGGCAGACCGGTACCGAAGCAACGTCGCACCGCCGCCGCGCGAGCGCGCGAGTCGCGCGCAGCTCGCGGGGCGTTCCCTTCTCGGCCTGACAGTGGTGGCCGGCCTGGTCGGCTCACTGCTGCTGGGGCTTCCGGCACTGGAGCAGAACACCTCCGGTGCGCGGACGGTCCATCAGTCCGAGGCGGCCAACGGTCACTGACCGCCACCCGATGAAACCCGGTCGCGGCCGGTCGAGTGGTTCCGGTTGATCACGAACGCTAGCCTCAGCGGTCACAGTCTCATCAGTGGCCCCATCTGAGGCCCCGCGAGTGAGGATCAGCCGTGCCCCTGTCCATTCTGACGGCCGACCGCGACCTCGACCCGGGCAGCGGCATCGCGCACACCGCACCGCTGCCCCACGACGAGCCCGATCACTGGCGCCGTCCCTACCGGCCAGGTCCCTGGCGGGTGGGGGCGGCGGCGGTGTTTTTGCTGCTGGCCTCGTTCGTCCTGCTCTCCGCGCTGATCATCGCGCTCGCCGACGCGCCGGCCGCCGCCCTGGTGTGCCTGGCCGTCGGTCTTCTGGTCATCGCCTTCGCGCTGCGGCTGCTGCGGGTCGGGGTGTGGGTCAGCCGGCACGGCCTGCGGCAGGTCGCGTTCTTCCGTACGACGACGGTGCCGTGGGACGCGGTCGGCCCGGTCCGTACGGCACAGCAGCCCGTGAAGTGGCTGGGTCTGCCGCGGACGGTGCAGGGCCAGGCCCTGCTGCTGGAGCGGACCGGCGGCGACGCGGCGACGCGGATACTGCTCACCGACCACAACGCGGACTTCCTGGCCCGCCCGGGGGCCTTCGACCGCGCGGCCGACGTGGTGGAGGCGTGGGCGGCGGAGTACGCGCGGTAGGGGACGTACGCATCGGCCGCGCGAGCGGGCGCGCGGCCGGAGTTTGCCCGCGCCGGACGCGCCTGTGCGCCCCGCCTGGGACGTCCGGGGCGGGGCGGGGACGCGCGGCTCCCGCCCACGCCGTCAAAGCGCGCCCCGCACGCGCGGCCCCCGCCCGTCAGCCCGTGCCGGAAGGCCCGCGGCACGTTCCAGATGGCCGCCGGTCCGTGCCGGGAAGCCGTTCCGGAAGGCCGTCGGCCCCTGCCGGGAGCCGGACCGGAAAGCCGTCCCGGATGCCCGTCAGCCCCTGCCGGAAATCCGGCGGCTTCCCCTCACGCCCGGACCGGCTTCCCGTCATGGAGGGCGATGGCCCGCTGCATCGCCTTGCGGGCGCGCGGCGTGTCGCGGGCGTCGTGGTAGGCCACGGCGAGCCGGAACCAGGTGCGCCAGTCGTCGGGGGCCCGCTCCGTCTCGGCGCGGCGGCGGTCGAAGACCTCGTCGGCGGAGTCACGGTCGATGCGGCCGGACGGCGTGCGCGCGAGCTCGTCGACGGGCAGTCCGCCCTCCGCCTCCAGCTCGCGGGCCAGCCGTCCGGCCTTGCGGGCGAACTGGGTGGTGTGCCAGAGGAACCACAGCCCGATGAACGGCATGACCAGGACGGCGACGCCGAAGAGGACGGTGACCGCGGTGCCCTGCTTGAGGAGCACGACGCCGCGGCTGCCGACGAGGACGAAGTAGACGACCAGGACCGCCGCGAGGACGAAGTAAGTGATCTTTGCGCGCACCGTCGGTCTGCCCGTCAGTCCAGGTCGAGGAAGTGTTCCAGGCCCACCGTCAGGCCCGGGGTGTCCACCACTCGGCGGATGCCGAGCAGCACGCCCGGCATGAAGCTGCTGTGGTGCAGCGAGTCGTGCCGGATGGTGAGGGTCTCCCCCACCCCGCCGAGCAGCACCTCCTGGTGGGCCAGCAGGCCGCGCAGCCGGACGGAGTGCACCGGGACGCCGGCCACGTCGGCGCCGCGCGCGCCGTCCAGCGCGGTGCTGGTGGCGTCGGGCTGCGGCGGGCAGCCGGCCTTCTCGCGGGCCTCGGCGATGAGCTGCGCCGTGCGGGCGGCGGTGCCGGAGGGGGCGTCCGCCTTGTTCGGGTGGTGCAGCTCGATGACCTCGACGGACTCGAAGAAGCGGGCGGCCTGCTGGGCGAACCGCATGGTCAGGACGGCGCCGAGGGAGAAGTTCGGGGCGATGAGCAGGCCGGTGGACGGGGAGTCGGCGAGCTGCCGCTCCAGGGTGGCCAGCCGCTCGCCGGTCCAGCCGGTGGTGCCGACGACGCCGTGGATGCCGTGCGCGAGGCAGTAGGCGAGGTTGTCCATCACGGAGTCGGGGTGGGTGAGGTCCACGGCCACCTGGGCCCCGGACGCCGTCAGCTCCGCGAGGTCGCTGCCCCGGCCCAGGCCCGCCACCAGCTCCATGTCCTCGGCGGCCTCCACGGCCCGTACCGCCTCGGAACCGATCCGCCCGTGGGCGCCCAGTACCGCCACCCGCAGCTTGTCGCTCATCTCGTTCCTGTCCTCGCTCGTTGTGGTCGACCGGCCCGCCCGGCCGGGGAACCTCCCCACCGGCTCGTCCGGTCGGAAAACCGCGCCGGTCACCGGTCGCGGACCGGCCGCCCGCCACGGGGACGGGCGGCCGGTCCGGTACCTCAGGCGACCGCCTGGTGCAGCCGATCGGCCTGCCGGTCCTTCAGCGGGCCGATGACGGCCAGGGACGGGCGCCGTCCCAGTACATCGCGGGCCACCTCGCGCACCTCGTCCGGGGTGACCGCCGCTATCCGGGCGAGCATGTCGTCGACCGACATCTGGGCGCCCCAGCACAGCTCGCTCTTGCCGATGCGGTTCATCAGCGCGCCGGTGTCCTCCAGGCCCAGCACCGTGGAACCGCGGAGCTGGCCGATCGCGCGGCGCACCTCGTCGTCGGTCAGGCCCTCGGCCGCGACCTGGTCGAGCTGGTCGCGGCAGATCTTGAGCACGTCGTCCACCTGGCTCGGGCGGCAGCCCGCGTAGACGCCGAACAGGCCGCAGTCGGCGTAGCCGGACGTGTACGAGTACACGCTGTAGGCCAGGCCGCGCTTCTCCCGGATCTCCTGGAAGAGGCGCGAGCTCATGCCGCCGCCGAGCGCCGCGTTGAGCACGCCCATCGCCCAGCGGCGGTCGTCCGTGCGGGCCAGGCCCGGCATGCCGAGGACGACGTGGGCCTGCTCGGTGCGGCGGTTGAGCAGTTCGACGCGGCCGGCCGTGCGGATCGTGCGGGACCCGGCGCGGGGCGCGACCGGCACCGCGTCGGTCCGCTCCAGCGCCCCGGCCCGTTCGAAGGCGCGCCGCACCATGCGGACGACCTTGGCGTGGTCGACGTTGCCCGCGGCGGCGACGACCAGGTGGGTCGGGTCGTAGTGCTTCTTGTAGAAGCGGCGGATCTGCTGGGGGGTGAGCGCGTTGATCGTGTCGACGGTGCCCAGGACCGGGCGGCCCAGGGGCGTGTCGCCGAGCATGGTGTGCGCGAACAGGTCGTGCACGCAGTCGCCCGGGTCGTCCTCGGTCATGGCGATCTCTTCGAGGATCACCCCGCGCTCGGCGTCCACGTCCGCCGCCTCGATCGTCGAGCCGGTCAGCATGTCGCAGACCACGTCGATGGCCAGCGGCAGGTCCGTGTCGAGCACCCGCGCGTAGTAGCAGGTGTACTCCTTGGCGGTGAAGGCGTTCATCTCGCCGCCGACCTCGTCGATGGCGGCGGAGATGTCCAGCGCGCTGCGCCGCTCGGTGCCCTTGAAGAGCAGGTGCTCCAGGTAGTGGGTGGCGCCGTTGAGCGTCGGGGTCTCGTCGCGCGAGCCGACGTGCGCCCAGATGCCGAAGGTCACGGAGCGGACGGAGGGCAGCGTCTCGGTGACGACGCGCAGGCCGCCGGGGAGGGTGGTCCGGCGGACCGTCCCGGCGCCGTTGGTGCCCTTGAGAAGCGTTTGGGTACGGGCGACGGCCCGCCCCTCCGAAGAGGTGCGGGCCGTCGCCTGCGAGCTACGGGACGTCACTTGGCGGCGTCGTCCTTCTTGTCGTCGTTGTCGTCCTCGCCCTCGATGACCGGCGTCAGCGACAGCTTGCCGCGCTGGTCGATCTCGGCGATCTCGACCTGGACCTTGGCGCCCACGGCGAGCACGTCCTCGACGTTCTCCACGCGCTTGCCGCCGGCCAGCTTGCGGATCTGCGAGATGTGCAGCAGGCCGTCCTTGCCCGGGAGCAGGGAGACGAACGCGCCGAAGGTGGTGGTCTTGACGACCGTGCCCAGGTAGCGCTCGCCGACCTCGGGCATCGTCGGGTTGGCGATGCCGTTGATCGTGGCGCGGGCGGCCTCGGCGGACGGGCCGTCGGCGGCGCCGATGTAGATCGTGCCGTCGTCCTCGATGGTGATGTCGGCGCCGGTGTCCTCCTGGATCTGGTTGATCATCTTGCCCTTGGGGCCGATGACCTCACCGATCTTGTCCACCGGGATCTTGACGGTGATGATCCGCGGCGCGTTCGGGGACATCTCGTCCGGAACGTCGATCGCCTCGTTCATCACGTCCAGGATGTGCAGCCGCGCGTCGCGGGCCTGCTTGAGGGCCGCGGCCAGGACGGAGGCCGGGATGCCGTCCAGCTTGGTGTCCAGCTGAAGGGCGGTGACGAACTGCTTCGTACCGGCGACCTTGAAGTCCATGTCGCCGAACGCGTCCTCCGCGCCGAGGATGTCGGTGAGGGTGACGTAGTGCGTCTCGCCGTCGATCTCCTGGGAGATCAGGCCCATGGCGATGCCGGCGACCGGGGCCTTCAGCGGCACACCGGCGTTCAGCAGCGACATCGTGGAGGCGCAGACCGAGCCCATCGAGGTCGAGCCGTTGGAGCCGAGCGCCTCGGAGACCTGGCGGATGGCGTAGGGGAACTCCTCGCGGGTCGGCAGCACCGGCACCAGGGCGCGCTCGGCGAGCGCGCCGTGGCCGATCTCGCGGCGCTTGGGGGAGCCGACGCGGCCGGTCTCACCGGTGGAGTACGGCGGGAAGTTGTAGTTGTGCATGTAGCGCTTGCGGGTCACCGGGGAGAGGGTGTCCAGCTGCTGCTCCATACGGAGCATGTTCAGCGTGGTGACGCCCAGGATCTGGGTCTCGCCCCGCTCGAACAGCGCGGAACCGTGCACGCGCGGGATCGCCTCGACCTCGGCGGCCAGCGTACGGATGTCCGTGACGCCGCGGCCGTCGATGCGCTTCTTCTCCTTGATGACGCGCTCGCGGACCAGGGTCTTGGTCAGCGAGCGGTACGCGGCGGAGATCTCCTTCTCGCGGCCCTCGAACTGCGGCAGCAGCTTCTCGGCGGCCAGCGCCTTGACGCGGTCCAGCTCGGCCTCGCGCTCCTGCTTGCCGGCGATGGTCAGCGCCTGGGCCAGCTCGTCGCGGACGGCGGCGGTCAGCGCCTCCAGGACGTCGTCCTGGTAGTCCAGGAAGATCGGGAACTCGCCGGTCGGCTTGGCGGCCTTGGCGGCCAGCTCCGACTGGGCCTTGCACAGGACCTTGATGAAGGGCTTGGCGGCCTCCAGACCGGCGGCCACGACCTCCTCGGTGGGGGCCTCGGCGCCGTCCTTGACCAGCTGGATCGTCTTCTCGGTGGCCTCGGCCTCGACCATCATGATCGCGACGTCGCCGTCCGGGAGGACGCGGCCGGCCACGACCATGTCGAAGACGGCGTCCTCCAGCTCGGTGTGGGTCGGGAACGCGACCCACTGGCCCTTGATCAGGGCGACGCGGGTGCCGCCGATCGGGCCGGAGAAGGGCAGGCCCGCGAGCTGCGTGGAGCAGGAGGCGGCGTTGATGGCGACCACGTCGTACAGGTGGTCGGGGTTGAGCGCCATGATCGTCTCGACGATCTGGATCTCGTTGCGCAGGCCCTTCTTGAAGGACGGGCGCAGCGGGCGGTCGATCAGGCGGCAGGTGAGGATCGCGTCCTCGGACGGCCGGCCCTCACGGCGGAAGAAGGAGCCGGGGATCTTGCCGGCCGCGTACATGCGCTCTTCGACGTCGACCGTCAGCGGGAAGAAGTCGAGCTGGTCCTTGGGGTTCTTCGAGGCCGTGGTGGCCGACAGCACCATGGTGTCGTCGTCCAGGTAGGCGACCGCGGAGCCGGCGGCCTGCTTGGCCAGGCGGCCCGTTTCGAAGCGGATGGTGCGGGTGCCGAAGGAGCCGTTGTCGATGACGGCCTCGGCGTAGTGGGTCTCGTTCTCCACCGGGAATATCTCCTCGTCTGCGTCCGCTGCCCGTATGGCAGGGGACCGTCGTCGGTGGAGCGCCGGGGTTGCGGGCCGGTCTTCGATCGAAGCACCCGGTGTACTGCCCGTACGGGGAATCATCCGGGGGCCACTACCGAGGACCGGCGGCTGAGGGGGCGCCCCACCTCTTCGCTGTCATGCGTGTTGGAACCAGACTACAAAGCTTCGCCGACAGCGGGGTGGCTGAAGCGTCCGGTGCGTATGGCAAAGGGAGCGGTTCCCGAGGTGGGAACCGCTCCCTTCACGACGTCTTACTTGGCGCCCGCCGCACCGCGGCGGATGCCCAGGCGCTCGACCAGCGCACGGAAGCGCGTGATGTCCTTCTTCGCCAGGTACTGCAGCAGACGGCGGCGCTGGCCGACCAGGAGCAGCAGGCCACGGCGGGAGTGGTGGTCGTGCTTGTGGGTCTTGAGGTGCTCGGTCAGGTCCGAGATGCGGCGGGTGAGCAGCGCGACCTGGACCTCGGGGGAACCGGTGTCACCCTCCTTGGTGGCGAACTCGCCCATGATCTGCTTCTTCGTGGCGGCGTCGAGCGACACGCGGAACTCCTCGTTTGTTTCGTGGCCCCTGAGCGTCCCTGGTCTTCTTCACAGGGAATCTTCGAATATGGACTCGATAGGGCCGTCCATCAGCCTACCAGGCACATCCGGCCCCCTGACCGGGTGGTCAGGGGGCCGGGGCGCGAACGGGTCCTCGCGTGGGGCCGGGCCGGGGCCCGCGCGTCAGGACGTCAGCCCGCGCACCGTCCCGTACACGTCCAGCACCGCCAGGCACAGCGGCACCAGGGACAGCAGCACCAGCCCGTCGAAGAGGTCCATGACGCGGCCCCAGAAGGGGGTGACACCCTTGCGCGGGACGATCAGGCCCACGCCCACCAGGATGGCGGCGCCGGCGGCGATGCTGGCGGAGAACCAGACGGTGCGGACGTTCAGCGGGCCGTCCTCGCCGAAGCGGATGAGGTCGGCGAGCATCTCGGCCGGCGGGTTCAGGGAGATGCCCAGGATCAGCAGGACGATCGTCAGGATGCCCGCCACCGTCAGGCACGCGACCTGCGCGGTGTAGTCGAACAGCCGGGCCCGCAGCATGATCGTGATGCCCGCGGCCAGGGCCAGGAGCTGGGCCCAGACGTTGTCGGAGAAGCCGAGGACGACGCCGGCGGCGCCGACGACGAGGGCCGAGCACCCCGCGACCAGGCCGAGCAGCAGTTCGTGGCCGCGCCGCGCCTGGTTGCCGATCTTGACGAAGTCCACCGACTCGGAGTCCGACGGCTGGCCGGCACTGTTGTCGTAGCTGCTGCCCTTGGCGATCTGGTCGGGCGACTTGTAGCCGATGGGCAGCCGGGCGAACCGGGCGGACAGCCCCGGCAGCCACGCCACCACGGCGATGGCGACCACGGCGGTGACGGCCGCGACCTCGCGCGCCTCGGCGCCGGTGAGGATGGCCGCGAAGACGGCGAGGGTGCCGATGGCGGCCAGCGACGCGGCGGCCACGAACGGGGAGTCGCCGCGCGGCAGCAGCACCACCAGGAGAACCGAGGCGATCAGTACGGTCACGCAGCCCACCAGCAGGTGCAGCCGCCCGGGCCCCTGCCCGTCGTCCACCGGGAAGATGCCGGAGCCGGCGAGCAGCAGGTGCGGCAGGGCGGCCAGGCCCAGCGCGATGGAGGAGGGGTGGTCGTCGTAGACGCGGGCGCGCACGCCGGCCAGCGTGACCAGGACGATGCCGGTGACGCCGGCGATGATGCCGGGCAGGCGGTGCATGTCGCGGTCGGCCGGGTTCGAGAACCACAGGGCGAAGGCCATCATCACCAGGAGCAGCACGCCGGCGCTGAGGCCGACGACGCTCATCAGGTCGTCGCTCCAGCGGTTGCGGTTGCGCTTGACCGCGGAGGCGACGGCGTCGGAGACGTCGTCGAACACCGGCAGCGGCAGCGACTCGGCGAACGGCCTCAGCAGCAGCAGGTCGCCGTCCAGGATCTGCTGCTGGGCGAGCGACTGGCCGGCGTCGAGCACCGTGCCGTCGCGGCGCACGAGGTGGTAGCCGGTCGGGGCACCCTCCGCCTGGGACTGGCCGGAGAGCCGCAGGATCTCCGGATAAATGTCGACGAGTGCGACGTCCTCGGGCAGTGCCACGTCGATCCGTGCGTCCGGCGCGGCGACGGTGACCCGGCAGAAGCCGGTGCCTGCGGTCGTGCTCACCTGGCGGTTCCCCCTATCCGTTGGGCGGTTTGTCGCGTGCGCGCCTTTTCCATTAGGCCGCCGTTCCGGACCTCATGTGCCCGTAATCGTCGCGGTCCCGGATATGCCCCCGTAATCGGACACGTATAGCCCGTTGTTTTACGGAGTGAGGCGCGCTTGCGGGGCGTCAGCGTACCCCTCTGCGAGCGCCCCGCCCCACCCACCCCGTGACTTGACGGTTGACAGTAGGATCAACGCCTGCGTCGGGCCATGGACTTGGCTCGGGGGACCGTCGAACCAACGGGGGCGGTCCGAATCTGCGAGAAGCATGAAGGACTGATGCCTCGGTGAGCGTCGTCATCGTCAAGCGCCCGCCCCGCGCGCTGCCACCCGAGATTCCCAGTGAGGAGTTGATGCTCGAAGCTCCTCCGGAATTGCCTCGCCTGGCCGAGGACAACATGCTGATGAACCTGCTGCCCATGATGGGTATGGCGTCGTCGGCGGGATTTCTCTTCATGGCCACGCAGCCGTTCATGAAGATCATGGGCGGTGTGATGGTGGTGTCCACCCTCGCGATGGCGATCGTGCAGATCGTGAAAGCGCGTCAAGGCCCTTCCGGGCAAATGCTTCAGGAACGGCAGGACTACCTCAAATACCTTACGCAAAAGCGTAAGGAAGTCCGCCGGACCGCACGCAAACAGCGCGACGCCCAGCTCTTCATCCATCCCGATCCCGGCCAATTGTGGTCGATCGTGGCCGAGGGCAAACGGGTCTGGGAACGGCGGGCGGGCGACGCCGACTTCGCGCAGGTCCGTATGGGGCTCGGACCGCAGCAACTCTCCACACCCCTGAAAGCGCCGGAAACCGCGCCGATCGACGAACTGGAACCCCTCACCGCCCACGCGATGAAGGAATTCCTGGACAAGCACGGCCACCTCGACAACCTGCCGCTGGCCGTCTCGCTGCGCGCCTTCTACCACCTGACGATCTCCGGCGACCCCGACACGGTCTACGGCTCGGCGCGCTCCATCGTCGCGCAGCTCGCCACCCTGCACTCCCCCGAGGACCTGGTGGTGGCCGTGGTCGCGGCGCCCGGCGCGCAGGCCGAGTGGGAGTGGACCAAGTGGCTGCCGCACGTCCAGCACCGGACGCTGGACGGCGCCGGCACCCGCCGCCTGATCGTCGGCGACCTCGGCGAGATCGAGGAACTGCTCGCCGAGGAGCTGGAGGGCCGCGGGCGCTTCAACCCGCAGGGCACGCCGGTCGCCGACACCCCGCACGTCGTGATCGTGCTGGACGCCGGCGAGGTGCCGATGGACTCGGTGATCGCCGGGGCCGAGGGCCTGCAGGGCGTCACCATCCTGGAGATCGTCCCCGGCGACCTGGACGAGATCCGCGGCGGCCTCGCCGTCCAGGTGTGGCCCGGCAAGCTGGTGCTGGAGGCCGCGGGCGGCGCCGTCTACAACGGCGTCTGCGACACGCTGTCGGTCGCCGAGGCCGAGGCGCTGGCCCGTCAGCTCGCGCCGCTGCGCGCCGGTTCGGGCGCCGACGGCGAGGAGCCGCTGCTGTCCAACCTGGACTTCACCGACCTGATGAACATCGGCGACGCCGGCTCCGTCGACGTCTCCCGCACCTGGCGCCCGCGCACGCTGCACGAGCGGCTGCGGGTGCCCATCGGCGTCGACAAGGACGGCCAGCCCGTCATGCTCGACCTCAAGGAGGCGTCGCAGGAGGGCATGGGCCCGCACGGCCTGTGCGTCGGCGCGACCGGTTCGGGCAAGTCGGAGGTGCTGCGCACGCTGGTGCTGGCGCTCGCGGTCACGCACTCCTCCGAGACCCTGAACTTCATCCTCGCCGACTTCAAGGGTGGCGCCACCTTCGCCGGCATGGCCGACATGCCGCACGTCGCCGCCGTCATCACCAACCTCGCCGACGACGTCAGCCTGATCGACCGCATGCGCGACGCGATCACCGGTGAGCTCCAGCGCCGTCAGGAGCTGCTGCGCTCGGCGGGCAACTACGCCAACATCACCGACTACGAGAAGGCCCGCGCGGCCGGCGCCCCGCTGGACCCGCTGCCGTCCCTCGTCATGGTGCTCGACGAGTTCAGCGAGCTGCTGACCGCCAAGCCCGACTTCATCGACATGTTCATCCAGATCGGCCGCATCGGCCGTTCGATGGGTGTGCACATGCTGCTCGCCTCGCAGCGCCTGGAAGAGGGCAAGCTGCGCGGCCTGGACACCTTCCTGTCCTACCGGCTGGGTCTGCGCACGTTCTCGGCGGCCGAGTCCCGGACCGCCATCGGCGTGCCGGACGCCTACCACCTGCCCAACCTCCCCGGCTCCGGCATCCTCAAGTACGACACCGAGACGATGGTGCAGTTCAAGGCCGCGTACGTGTCCGGCCCCTACCGCGGGCCGGGCGCGAACGGCGGCGGGGGCGGCCGGCGGACACACCGCCGCCCGGTGCCGTTCACCGCGGCGCCCGTCCTCCAGCAGATCGTCGAGGAGGCCCTCCCGGAGGAGCCGATCGCGCCCCTTCAGGACGACGCGCTGGCCGACACCGTCCTGGACGTCATCGTCCAGCGGATGCAGGGCCAGGGCCCGCCGGCCCACCAGGTGTGGCTGCCGCCGCTGAACGAGCCCTCCGCCGTCAACCAGCTCCTCCCGGCGCTCACCGTCACCCCCGAGCGGGGCGTGCACGCCGCGGAGTACACGGCGCTCGGCAAGCTCGTGGTGCCGGTCGCGCTGGTCGACAAGCCGTTCGAGCAGCGGCGCGACGTGATGTACCTGGACTTCTCCGCCGGCGCCGGTCACGGCCTGTTCGTCGGTGGCCCGCAGTCCGGCAAGTCCACCCTCATCCGGACCGCCATCACCTCCTTCGCGCTCACCCACACCCCCGCCGAGGTGCAGTTCTACTGCCTCGACTTCGGTGGCGGCGGCATGCTCGCGCTGGAGAACCTGGCGCACGTCGGCGGCGTCGCCTCCCGTCTGGACGCCGAGAAGGTGCGCCGGACGGTCGCCGAGGTCGTCGGCATCCTCAACGAGCGCGAGGAGTTCTTCCGCGCCCATTCCATCGACTCGATGGGGACCTACCGCCAGCGCCGCGCGGCGGGCGCCTACCCCGACCAGAAGTGGGGCGACGTCTTCCTCATCATCGACGGCTGGGGCACCTTCAAGACCGACTACGAACAGCTCGACCCGGTCATCCTCGACCTCGCCAGCCGCGGCCTGGGCTTCGGCGTCCACCTGATCCTGGGCGCCTCCCGGTACACCGAGGTCCGCCCCGCACTGCGCGACCTGCTCCTCAACCGCGTCGAGCTGCGCCTCGGCGACCCCATGGAGTCCGAGTTCGACCGCAAGCGCGCGGAGAACGTCCCCATGGGCAAGCCCGGCCGCGGCCTCTCCCCCGAGAAGCTCGACTTCCTGGCCGCGCTGCCGCGCCTGGACGGCGTCGGCGACCCGGAGACGCTCTCCGACGGCATGGCCCACCTGGTCGCCACCGTCAACGAGCACTGGCAGGGCGAGCCCGCCCCGCGCGTCCGAATGCTGCCGACCATGCTCCACGTCAACGAACTGCCCAAGGGCAACGACTACCCGGAGCACGGCATCGCGATCGGCGTCGACGAGACGACGCTCTCCCCGGCGTTCATCGACTTCGAGACCGACCCGCTGCTGGTGATCTACGGCGAGAGCGAATCCGGCAAGTCCTCGCTGCTGCGCCTGATCGCCAAGCAGATCTCCGAGCGCTACACCTCGGAGAAGGCCCTCATGGTCGTCGCCGACTACCGGCGCGCGCTGCTCGGCGAGATCCCCGACAGCCACCTGTACAAGTACTGCGCCGCCGGACCGCAGCTCCAGGAAGTCATCACCGGCCTGGCCGGATCCCTGGGCCGCCGGATGCCCGGCCCCGACGTCACGCCGGAGCAGCTGCGCAACCGCAGCTGGTACGACCTGCCGGACGCGTTCGTCATCGTTGACGACTACGACCTCGTGGCCACCAGCAGCGGCAACCCGCTCCAGCCGCTCCTGGAGTACCTGCCCTTCGCCCGTGACCTGGGCCTGCGCCTCATCCTGGCGCGCAGCTCCTCGGGCGCCGGCCGCTCCTCCTTCGAGCCGGTCATGCAGCGCACCAAGGAACTGGGCGCCCAGGGCCTCATCCTTTCGGGTGACCCGAGCGAGGGCCCGCTGATGGGCAACGTCAAGGCCACCAGCCTGACCCCGGGACGCGCGCACTTCATCACGCGCAAGCGGGGGGCTCAGCTGGTGCAGACGGGATGGTTGCCGGCCAATGGGCGGTGACGGGGGCCGGCCGTGAGGCCCTGTAGCAGGTTGTGAAGGACGAAGCGCCGCTCCCGGGGGTCCGGGGGCGGCGCTTCGGTGTGTGCGGGGTTTGTGGGGGGTTTGTGGGGGGCCGTGGGCTTTGTCGGGGGGCGTGGCGGTCGGGCGGGGTCAGCCGAAGGCGCCGTGGCGGGGGGTGTCGGGGCGGTCGGCGTTCCGGGGGGCGGGGGTGTCGGGGGTGGGCTGGGCCTCTACGAGGGAGCCGGTGGGGGGTTCGGTGAGTGAGTCGGGGGTGGCTTGTGCCGGGGAGTCGGTTGTGGGCGGGGCTGGCGAGTCGGTTGTGGGCAGGGCTGGTGGTGCGGACAGGGCTGATGGGGCGGGCGGGGGCTGTGTGTCGGCCTCGCCCTTACGTGCTGACTCGCCCTCGTCCGTACGTGTCTCCTCCCCCGTACGCGTCCGTGCCCCTTCTCCGGTCCGCGTCCCTTCTCCCGTCCGCACCCCTTTCGCGACGCCCGCTCCGCCGCGTCGGGTAGCGGCTTCCGGTGGGCCGAAGGGGTCCGGCCCCTGGGGCGCGTCCGAGCCTGGCCACTGGGCACGCAGCGGGGGACGCTGCCCCTGCCCCCGGCCCGCGCCCCGCCGTCCGCCGAACACGCCGCCCAGGGACGAGGCCATCTGCCCCAGCGCCATCAGGCCGTACGCGGTCTGCTGCCCTGCGCCTTGCGCGTCACCGGAGGACGAGTCGGCCGCCCGTGCGGGCTCGTCCCCGTCCCCGTTCTGGTCCGCGCTTCTGTCCGCGGCGCTCTCCAACTCGGCCGCGGTCTGCGTGAAGACAGGGAGCGACGCCTCGACCGCGTCCTTCAGCCGGTGCCAGTCCGCCGTGAACGCCTCGCCGGACGGCCCGTGCCAGTCGCCGGCCGCCGTGCCGACCCGCCGGTCGAGGTCCCGTACGAGTTCCCGCATGTGCTCGCCCATGTCATGCCAGGCGGCAGCCGCCCCGCTCAGGGCCTCCGGGTCACGCCGCGCCGTCATCGCACCCTCCGGATCGTCTCCGCGAGCTCGTCGTCGGCCGCCTGGGTCCGGGCCGCGGTCTCCTTGATGCCGTCGCCGACCTCCGCGAGCCGTTCCCGCAGCAGGACGAGCGCGCGTTCCGCCTCCTCGTACAGTTCCCGGTACGGGCGGGCGGCCTCCGCCGACCCGAATGCGGCGCTCAGCGCCTCGGCATCGGTCCACCTCCGAAACGCGGTGAGCCGCCGACCGAGATCATCGGCGGACGTCTCGAAAGACGCACCGAGTCCCCGCAACTCCTCGATATGCATACGGACCTCGTCGGACATTCCCTCTCCCCGTTCGGCGCCGAATTCGACGGCGCGGCGCCACTGCCGTAAGTGGCCCCCAGGTCTAGCACACACGCAGAGCAACGGACTTGCCCCCTCGGCACTCCAGCAGCACGCAGGCCCCGAAATATGCGGAACCGACAACGAAAACAAGGAACAGGCGCGAGAATAATCCGGACCAATATCCCGGAATGCCGATATTCCCCTGCCCGCGACGCCCTGCGCGTATGCGTTTTGCAGGCGTTTCGTGCGTGTTTCGCACAGGTCATTAGACTCAGGTCGCCGACACGGCGCTCGCCATCACCACACCGGCCGTCACGCTCCGATGGGGAACGAACATGAACGACGCGCGACAGATCCGCGACGAGGACCTGATGGACGTCGCCCACGACCCCGAACAGGCCCGCCGCCTGCGAAAAGCGCTGCTGACCCTGGCGGACAGCCCGAAAGCGGGCGCCGCACTCCAGGAAATGGCCCAGGAAGTACTTTCCGGACGACTCGGCATGAAGGACGCCCTGCGGTCCCCCGCGTACATGGACGCCCTCGATGAACGCGTCCGGCAGATCAAGCGCGCCGCGGAGGACCAATCGCCCGACGAACGCAAGGCGTCCCGCGAACAGTTCGCGCGCTGGCAGCGCGAACAGGACCAGGCAGCGGAAGAACAGGAACGCCCCGCTCGGAACAGCGCCCCGAAGGCGCCCTTCACGCCCTCACCACACCACCTCCGGGGCGGAAACAGCCCCCGCCGATAGCCCCGCGCGTGGCCCATGGCGACGCCCCGTCACGACCCGCCAACGGAAAGCGCGAACGCCCGGGTTGCTAAGGTGCCCGATTCCCTGTCACGGCGAGAGCAGGCAGAAGAGAACGGATCAAAATGCCACAAATTCGATTGCTGAACAATGGGGTGCGGATCACCGCGGGGGTGTTCTGCCTGCTCTTCTTCCTGCACACCGTGTTCTGGCTCGGCCGCGACGTCGTGGAGGTCGGCCTCGGATCCGTGCTGGGCACCTGGATCAACGGCCCGGGTTCGGGCACCGCCCCGGTGACCGGCCCCTACGACGTGGGGCTGGCCATCGCTCAGGCCACCGCGTTGTGGGCGGCGTTCGCCGGCCGGCGTTCGGCAGGCGGATTGCTCGCCGCGACGACCGTCGCAACGCTCTTCATGCGTCTGCAGGCAACGATCAGTACGGGCAGTCACACGTCCGACGACCAGTGGTTCCTGCCGCAGGCGCAACCCGACGAACCGACGCTGGGCAACGTCTTCCTGTCGACAACCCTCATCACCTTCCTGGCCTTGATCGCCTGCGTCGTGCTGCCCACCGGACTCCGCGGCTGGCCGAAGGCAGCGGCGACGCCGGGATTCCCGGGGGCACCGGTGCCAGGGCCCCCGGGCGCACCGATCACCCCCAACGGCCAGGACGGGGACGCGCCGCAGCGCCCGGCCAAGACGGCAGGCACGGTGAGCGGCCTGCTCTTCGGCGTCCTCTCCTTCTGCTCCGTCCTCGGCATCGGCACCCTGGTGTGGGAGTTCCGGTCCAGCAGCATCCTGGGCGCGGTCTTCACCGGCCACGGGCCCTTGACCAGGCTGCTGGGCCTCTCCCCGGGCTGGTCCCTGCTGATGTTCGTCCCGCTGTACGCCGTCGGGGCACTGCTCTCCCTGACCCGGCGGGTCTCCGCCCGCGGCTTCGCCCTCGGCCTGGCCCTCATCGTCCTGCCGGCCTCATGCGTCGCCCTGTGCTCGTACTTCTCCAACGGGGTCTACTTCTCGCTCGCCGAAGGCGAGCCCCTGTTCGCCGGACTCCTCAATCGAGTGCAGTTGCTGGTGGAGGTCTTCGGGACGATCGCGGTACTGATCCTGATGGGCCGCTCTGGCGAGCCGGTCACCCCGGGCATGCCACCCGTAGGGGCCGGGCTGCCGGCGTCCGGATGGGGCGTGCCGGGGATGCGGGGTCCCGGGGTGCCCATGGGAGCAGTGGGAATGCCGAACGGTGGTGCGACTGGTCCGTACGGCAACGGTGCGGGGACCGGGCCGTACGGAGCTCCGGTCGGCAACGGTCCGGTGGCCGGTCCGGTCGGCAACGGTCCGGCGGCCGGTCCAATCGGCAACGGTCCGGCGGCCGGTCCAATCGGCAACGGTCCGGCGGCCGGGCCGTACGGGGCTCCGGTCGGTCCCTATGGCGGCGGAGTTCCGTACGGAGGCACGCCGACCCCGCACCACACGGCGCCCAGCCCCCAGGGGCCCATGCCCGGCCCGTACGGCAACTCGTCCATGCCGCCGCAAGGCGCCCCCGTGCCCCCGCCCCCGGCCTACCCGCCATCCGCCGCACGCCCGGCCGGCGGCGCACCCGCGACACCCGATTCGCCCCCCTCCCCAGGCACATTCGGTCCTCCGACGCCCTGACAGGGTCCCTCTCCACCGGCTATCGACCGCGCCCACCCCACCAGACGGGGCGCGGCCGACCAGCCCCTCAGGGCAACAACAACCAATCCGCCCCCACCGCGGCCACCAGCCCACCCACCAGCAACCACGTCCCCACCCGAGTCCGCCCATGCCGACTCAGCTCGATCACAATCCCGCACAGCACCAAGGCGGCCCCATACACACCGACCACCAACACCGACGTCCGACTGAGCAACCGCACCACGAGCACCACACCCACCACAGCCATCAAGACCGCGGCAACCACCACCCGCAACCGCCGCGCCTGACGCGGCGTCAGCCCGTTACGTGGCTCTTCGGAGGGCGCCTGATCGGCGGGTACGTCCATGGGCCGGAATGGTAATCGCTCGAAGGTGTCATGGCCTGCGGGGCCGCTGGTGTCGCTCTATGGGGTTACTGGGCGCGGGTCACTGGGCACGAGCGCGCCAACTTGCCGTAGAAGCCCTCCATTCAGACGACTGCCACCGCCTGAGCATCCACGTAAACGCCCTCACTGGCCCGGTGGGCGCTGAGGCGGACTCGGAGGCTGATAACCCGTCGGTCCATTCTCATGCTGGTGCATCGGATACTGCTGCATCGGATTCTGTGACGGAAAACCATAGCCATAGCCCTGGGGGGCAACATAACTGCCAACGCCGCCCAACGGTGGGACATGACGGCGCTTATGCCTCCGAATGGCAACGACGATGATGGGGACCGTCACCAAGATCCCTACGCCGACAATAATGCCGAAAAGCCCAATAATGGTCAATCTTCCGCCACCTTTCGAAGAGTACCCGAATTATTTTCGCAGGCCTGACATCTCACAGACTTTTCATGAGAGAGTAGCACTTCCAGGGATCGCAGGACCCGCCCTTTCCACCGGGAGAAGTGTTCGCGGGGAAAGCGGGTCAGCGCCTCAGCCGGGAACACGAAAGGGCGCATAGTCCCAGCATCCCCGACCTACAGTGATACCGAGAATATGCGCCCCTACTCGAACGACGGTGCCTACTGTGTCGGCGGCCGGTTCGGCGGAGCCGGCGGCTGATAAGGCCCCGGCTGCTGCTGATAAGGACCGGACTGCTGGTATGGCCCCGGCTGCGGCGGAAAATACCCAGGCCCACCCGGCCCACCAACACCGGGCCCCCCGGGCGGCGGACCATCTCGCCGCTTCTTCTTACGCCGTACCACCAGCAGCACGATCCCACCGATGACGAGCAAGACGACGCAGCTGAATCCGATGATGCCCAAGACCGCGCTCGTGTCGCTCGCTGCGTCCTCCGCCGCCCACTGATTTTCCCTCTCCTCCTGCGTCTTAGCCGCCTGCCCGTCCGACTGAGCTTCCGGCTCTTTCAGCGGGCCATTCTTGGAGCCTGCAGGGATGTCGTCAGTCAATGCTTCGTACGGGCGGATCACTCCGTAACCGTAATAGGGATCGGGAAGGTCACTACCCGATACACCTGTCGGCATACGCGCCGTCCGCGTAAGTCGATTAGCGATCTGACCGGCTGTTAGTTCAGGGAACTTGGCGCGCAAAAGGGCCGCAGCACCCGACACAAAAGCGGTCGCATCGGAGGTACCGCGTGTTAGCTGGTACGACTCACTGGCCGCCGCGGACCTAATCGTCACTCCGGGAGCGCTGAGGAGGAGGTGCGGCCCATAATTAGATCGCTCCCATACCTTTCCATTTTTGTCGACCGCTCCCACAGCAAGAACCCCGGGTTCGGCAGCAGGATAATAGGGGTTTGCCGATCCGTTATTTCCGGCCCCTGCTACCAGCAGCACGTCCTTCTTGGCAGCATACGCAATGGCTTCTTTCTCATCATCACGCAGTGAGCCCACGCCCGCGAAGGACATGTTGACTACTTTTGCTCCGTGGTCGACCGCGTAGCGAAGTGGACCAGCCACACCATCCCGGTAAGAATTCCCGTCCGTGTCAGTGTCTTTGATGGCCAGTATTTTCGCGTCGGGCGCCAGACCCTTGACCCCGAGAGACCCAGCAGGTCCATGACCATGTCCAGCGATAATAGAGGCAATCGCCGTACCGTGGTCATTCTTGGTTTCCTGGTCCGCCGGATCTCCGGTGGAGAAATTTTTTCCGGGGAGCACGTTGCCGCGCAGATCAGGATGGTTTCCGTTGATCCCGCTGTCGATCACTGCAACGGTGACGCCTTTGCCGGTGGACTCCTGCCACACTTTCTCTGCCTGCAGAGAAACGAGCGCCCACTGTTCTTGTCTGATCTGATCTGCCGAAGCGACCGGTGCGGTACCGACGAACAGCGCCCCCGTCACCACCGCGCAACCCGTCGTGCGAAGCGCCCGCGTCAAGCTCAAGCCGTCACACCCTCTCTTGGCAAGACGGGGCCCTCAGCCAGCAAAGCCTCGGGCCCCAGCACGTCTCTGCCACTCATTGGACAGATCGGCTCCTACTCAATGACCTTCGGCGCAACGTTACGCTCCGGCGTCCAGGTCTCCTCGTCTTCCACGAGGTAGTCGGGGCGCTCGCCATTGGGGCCCCTGTCCTTGGCCTTGCCGCCATGCGCCCCCGGCGCCCCTGCCATACCCGTGGCGCGCTGACCGGCAGCCTCGCCCGCTTGTGTGCCTCCTCGGCTCCGGTGCAGGCCCGAACCCCCCTGGGCCCCGCTACCAGACGGGCTTCCCACGGTGCTCCCCGCAGCGATGCCTGCCTTCCGTCCGAGAGCGCCTCCGCCCATGGCGCCGGCACCCCCGACCACCCGGCCAATCCCAGCGCCACCTCCAGCACCTCCGGGCATACCCGGACGTGCTGTCCGCCCGCCGGCGCCGAGCCCGCCGACGCTCCCTACCCTGCCAACGGGCATGCCAGGGACGCCCGGGTTCGTCTGTCCAGGGCTCAGCTGACCTCCGGAATTGCCGCCCCCACCCGGTACGCCAGGAACCCCAGGCGAACCGCCCGGAATTGTCGGTGTCACCCGGTCACCACCGGGGGGAGTTCCCGGCAGGCCATCAAGCCCAGTGCCGATGCTGGGGAGCTGTGACGGGCGCAAGGTCTTCGGAGTGCTGCCCACACCGCCTGAGATGCCAAGCTGACGTGGCGCTTCCACTGCGCCAGGAGACTTATACCCGGGGCCCTTGCCCGAAGGCACCACCGTACTGGGAGTGGTGCTCCGGGGCGGCTTGACGACACTGTCGGGCAGGGGAACGAACGGAGGAGGAGGCAGCGTGTCATCGCGCGGCGGCACTTCTCTCTCGCCGACCTGCCCAACCGGTGGCTTGCCGATAGAGGCTGCGCTGGACCGGTAAGACGCCCCCAGATGCTCCATAATGATGGCGGTCTGAAGCTGGCGTTCCTTGCCCTCGGAGAGCTCACCGGAGTTGCCGTCAAGGACCGCCTGGGTGGATTTACCGCTGCTCAGCTCGTTGTTCGCCTTGGTGTCGTCACGTCCGCCCTTCTGCCCGAAGGTGACGACCTTGAGCGCGTAGTTGCCTACCGCGTCCATGTTGCTCTCGGTGCCGGTGGGCTTCTGCATGGCGTCGACTTTTTCCTTGTAGTCGCTTAGCGACTTGCTCACGCCCTCCATCACCACTTGCATGTTGTCTGCGTACGGAGCGGCATTCGCGATGTTCTGGCTGATCTTCTTGGCGTACTCTCGGAAACCTTGTGCCGCCTTGCCGCCCCAGTGCTCCAGAACCTCGTCGATCGCGTCGTCGAACTCCTTCTTCAGGCCGCCTCCACCCTTTGGGCCCACCAGCCATTCACTGATCTTCTTCCACGCCATGGCGATGCCGTGGACCGCGCCCGGGTCAGCGTTCGCCACCATGGCCTTGAGTTCGTCCATGTCGTAGCGGAAGAAGTCGGTGGTGTGCTCGGCGTGAAAGCCCCCGTCTTTCTTGGTCATCCTTACTTCCCTTCGGGATTCAGAGCGTTGGTGACGTCGTATTCACGATCGTGGTAGGCGTCCCGGGCCTTGGCCGTCTTCACACTGAGGTCCTGAATGAGGTCACTGATCAGCTTGAGGACGAAATCCTCCATGTACGACTTCATCTCGTCATGCGCCCGCCGCAGCTCCGCTTCCTCTCCGAAGCCCTTGCCGAGCGCACCCGCCGGCAAATATGTGCTGTAGCCGGCCATTCCCTTGGCCTCCGTCATGGCCTTGAGCACACCGCCGAGCTTGCGCCCTACTTCGTCCAGTGCTTCGAGATCGACGTAATACTCGTCCCTGCTGCCCATTACTGCCTTCCCCGTGAGTGTTCTTGTGAGCTTATGCGTGGTGCTTGCGCCGCCAGTCGCGCAAGGCGACGGACGAGCCCGCGACGGCGGCGACGGCGAGGGCGCCGCCGCCGAGGATGTAGATGGCGATGCGGGTGCGGCGTTCCTCGGGGCTTTCGCCGATGGTGAGGGACGCTGACTGGATGTTGGCGCCGGTGTTGACGGCGTTGTCCGCGGCGGAGTCCGGTGTGGGCGGGCCGGTCGGCTTGGTGTCGTCCTTCAGGGCCGCCACGGGGTCGATGACGCCCCAGCCGATGTTGTGGTCCCGGTCCTTGCGGACGCGGTCGGCGGTCTTCTCCAGCTGCCAGATGACTTCCTGGGGCTTCCACCTGTCGGGGCCCTTGTGCCGGCCGATGATCAGGGCGGCGGCGCCTGCGGCGTAGGGGGCGGCGAAGCTGGTGCCCTGGTCGACGCAGTTGCCGCCGTTGGGGACCGTGGAGACCATGTCCACGCCGGGGGCGGCGAGGTCGACGAAGGAGCCGGCCTGGGAGAAGGGCGCGCGTTCGTTGTTGCGGTCGGACGCGGCCACGGCCATGACGTTGGAGTTCCGGAAGGCGGCGGGGTACATGTTCTGTTCCTCGCCGCTGGCGCCGCCGTTGCCCGCGGAGGCGACGATCAGAACGTTCTTCTTCTCGGCGTTGTCGACCGCCTGCCGGAGCGTGATCAGGCTGGACTCCGGCGCGTTGGTGCCCTGGGAGATGTTGATGATGTCGACCCCGGCGGCGACCGCGTCGTTGATGGCCTTGGCCAGGGCCGGGGCGGTGCCGCCCTTTTCCTCGTTCGTCTGCTGGTACGGCACGATCGTCGCCCCGGGGGCGATGCCGAAGAAGCCGGAGCCGGGCTTGGGGCGGGCCGCGATGATGCCGGCGACCTTCGTGCCGTGGCCGACCTGGTCGTCGTCGGGCTTGCCCCCGACGTAGGACTTGCCGCCCGCGCCGAGGGCGGGCTTGATCTGCTGGTTGCCCGCGTCGACGCCGGTGTCGATGACGGCGACCCGGACGCCCTCGCCCATGCCGTGCGCCCACATCTGGCGGGTCAGGAGGCGCTGGAGCGACCAGGGGGTCTCTTTGATGTCGTCGGTGCCGAAGGTGCACTGGCCGCTGTTGAGCGGCACGTTCGGGTCCGCGACCGCCGGCGCGGCGGACGCGCAGGACAGGCCGACGGCGCTGGCGGCACCGACCAGCGCCACCGCCACGCGTCGGCGGTGTCCGGCTCGGTGACCATTGGCGCGAGATCCCACGGGTGTCTGCTCTCCAGTGATGAGGGGGCGGGAGGGAGAGGAGGAGAAAGGAGAGAGGGAAAAGGAAAGGAGGAGCGCACGAGGAGGAGGGGCGCACAACGACGGAATGAGGGCGAGCGCGTCGATCCGGTGCGCTCGCCCTCATTCACTACTGTGCGAGCCTTCGCGGCTGCTCAGCCGTGGTGCGTCTCCGTCCGTCCGACGGCTTCGGCTTCGTCGGTCTCACCCGGGCGTACCGGGGTGGCCGACGGCGCCGGGGCCGTCCGCGGTGAACGGATCAGCCGCCCCAGATGCCGGCGTTCTTCTGCTCGGTGCTCTGGTAGTTCTGCGCCGCGGTGTCCAGCGCCTTGGCGATGGCCTCCAGCGTGGAGTGGAGGGACGCGGCGCGCTGGTCCCACTCGCGCTGGCGGGCCTGGTACCCCTCCTGCGCGGCACCTTCCCAGCTGGCGGCGATCTTCTTGACGCCTGCCTCCAGCTCGTCGAGCTGGCTGCGGATGTTGTTGGCCGTGCCGCGCACGTCGGCGGCGGCCTGCGAGATCGTCGAGAAATTGACGAGGATCTGGCCGGACATGTGATCTCCCCGGGGAGTTGTGAGGACTGGTCGATTCACGCGCCGCGGCGGGCCGCCGGTGCGGCGGGCCGGGTGACCGGCCGGCCGTCGGCCCTGCGCCGCGGCGGGGCGGTGCGCCGCGTGACGCGGCGCGGCCCGGTCATCCGAACGGCGAGGCCTGCGCGGAGATCTGCGAAATCGACTGCTGCTGCTCGTTCTCCGAGGCCACGTAGTTCTTCGTGGTCGCGTCGATCGCTTCCTTGATCTCGCTCAGCAACTGGTTCAGACGCGTGGCGTCGTCGTTCACCTGAGTCTGGAGCTGGTGGTACGAGGTGGCGGCGGCGCCGCGCCACCCCGAGGTGATGCCTTCGACGACCCCGTTCAGGCGCTTGATCTGCCCCTGAATCGACTCGTTGACCGAGGCGATACGGCCGCTGAAGGCGACCATCTCCGCCTCAGTGGTTGTGAACTGCTGACCAGCCATAAGTCAACGTCCCCCATGAGACTCGTACGTTGATCCGCGGGGCGCCGGTGACGGCGCCGCACGGTAGGCGTCTTCTGTTGAAGCCTTCCGCCACTTTAACCACTCTGTACGTCCGGCCCAACCGCGGGGTGGACGTTGTGACGCGATCACAACATTGCCAACTACGCACCTCGGAGCGGTGTTTCACCGATTCGCGAAACGGAATCGGACAGAAGCCTTTATTGGGCTATTCGACCAGAAAAGAGAATCGGGGTGGGAGGAATCCCGAACGGGATCACCTCGGGACGGGCCGGACGCACAACGGAGAAGGCGTGACCGGAGAAGGCGTGACCGGAGAAGGCATGGGTGAAGACGGCACGGGTGAAGAAGGCGCGGGCGGAGAAGACGTGAACGGAGATGGCGCGGACCGTGAAGGCCCCGGCGAACCCGATCAGGAAGTCTGCGGCTTCTTGGCGCTCGCCACGTCCAGCGTCGGGCCTTCGGACAGGAGCTCCGACCACGCCTTGCTGACCGTCGGCGGATGCACGTTCTCGTATCCGAGGTGGATCTGGGACTGGTTCTGTTCCTTTTCCGCGTTGCCCGCCTTCGTGGCGCTGTCATTGTTGCGCGGAACGGCGTAGCGCAGACCGGTGTCCGTGACGAGGTAGAGCGTTCCGGTTTTCTCCAGCGCGTTCACCTGCTGGTACAGCAGTCCACTGCCCGGAGTCACGTACGAGGTGGCGCCCGGGGCGATCTTCGCGGGGTAATCCTTGCCGACCCAGGTCGACATCTTCGGGACGGCGCCGTCGAAACCGAGCGCCTTGCCGGCACCGTTCGCGTAATCCACGGAAGTGCCGTGGTAGACGCTGCAGCTGACGTTCGCGCCGTTCGCCGCGTCGCCGATGTGCGTACCGCCCCGGGTGGCGTCGGCGTTGGCCATGCCGACGACCTCCTGGGGCCAGGGCAGCGGCATCTTCGTCTTCGGGTCGGATCCGAAGTACTGGATGGCGCGGCCGTCGCCGTCGAGCATGGGCGTGATGCTGGAGATGGCGACCTGCTTCGGCTCCATCTTCTGGCTGTTCCTCGTCACCTTCTGCGCGTTCGGGCCTTCCATGAGCAGCTTGGCGACGAAGTTCGACACCTTCTGTACGCCTTCCTTGAGGACGACGTACTTCTCCTGGGACTCGTTGGCCTGCAGGATGCTGCCGATGACGTTGGCGTCCTTGGGCACGCCCGGAGCGTTCGACTGCCCGCCCGCGTCCGGGACCACCGGCATCCCGATCGGCACCGGGCTCTTGATGAGCGTCTCCATCCACTCCGCGGAGACCTGCTGCGGCTGGGCGTCCTGGAAGACGACGCGCCGCAGCATGTCGTCGAGCTGCTGCTTCTGAGGCGCCGGCACCGGAATCCGCCCGCCCATGCTGGAGTCGAAGGTGAAGGCCACACCGTTCTCGTCCACGAGGTACTTCTCGCCGTGCGGGTCCTGCACGTAGAGCGCCTGGTGGAGGTCGAGCCTGCCCTTGTCCTCGACGAGCTTCTTGTCCTTGCCGCCGAGGACGAAGACGGCCTGCTGCGCCTTGCTGTTGGTGCCGCTCCCCGGGCGCGAGCACACGGCCCAGTACTTCGGCGCCTCGGCCTCTTTGGCGGTGGGCAGACGGTCCGGGGCGTACGGAATTCCGATGGCCGGACCGTGCGGAATCTTTCCGTCGAGTTCCGATTCCTTGACCTTTACGACCTTGAACTTCTTCGGGTCGAGAAGGAGCTTGGCCGAAGCGAGGTTGAGGATGGGGTGCAGCAGTTTCTGGTTCCGGCCCTTTTCGTCCTTGCTGTTGAGGACGACATAACGCGTGGTGGACTCGTCGCCGACGATGACGTTCTGCGCCGGCTTGTCCCAGCCTTTCGGCGCGACGGGTTTGAGGACACCGCAGGCACCGAACCCGACAACGATCACCACGCCGAGAAGGACGCTGGGCAGCACGGTCTTGAGCGGTCGCGGAGCGCTTTCGATCGATCCGTTCGGCAGCGGCTTCAGAAATGCGGCAGTCGTCCGCTTTCGCGCGAACGAATACGCATTCAGCTCGTCCCGACGTGATGCCATTGTCGCTATTTCTCCCCGCCTGTCGGATCCATCGTGGACCGCACCCGGCACTCGCGCCGCAGCGCCCTCTACTATGCCGTGTGTCGATCGACCCGTACCGTACGGGTGCCACCTTCCACGACACCAGTCTCGGCGTCGGTCACGGCGCTCGGAGGCCACACCACCAGTAGAGGAGCAGGCCGGGGGATGTCCAGCGCCACCAGGGCTCGACGCCGCAATGGGCGGCAACAACAGCAACAGCCTTCCGCCGCACCGCATTATGCGGAAAACGGGGGCCCAAACGGGATGGCACCGGGCAATGCGGGAAATGGCCGCGATTCCGCGGAACGGTCCGCGACCGCCGGACCGGTGGCCCCCCGGCTGCGTGCCCAGGCCGGGAACATCGGTGGCGTCCGGGTCCAGCAGCTCGCCCTGGTCGAACTGGCCGCCGCGCTCCTCCTGGTGGGCTGGTCGCTGGAGAACCCGATCGCCCTGGGCGTCGCGGGCGTGGTGGCGGTGGTGCTGATCGTCCTCGCGGTGGGCCGACGGCGGCGGATCCCGCTCCCGGAGTGGATCGTCACCGTGCGGGCGATGAAGGGCCGCGCCAAGCGCAGCGGTTCGGCGTCCACGGCCGGCGTGGACCCGGCGTTCGCCCCCGTGGTGGAGTGCGACCCCGCGCTGCGCACCTACGAGTACACCGACCCCGAGCAGCGGGCCATCGGCTTCGTCGGGGACGGCACCTTCCTGACCGCCCTGGTGCAGGTGGACGCCCGGGACGAACCGCTGCGCCCGCAGGGCGGCGGGCGCGCGCTGCCGCTGGACGTGCTGCACACCGCGCTCGACGTCGAGGACATCCACCTCGAATCGGTGCAGTTCGTGCAGTACCTCCAGCCCGCGCCCGCGCCGCACCTTCCCGAGCAGGCCGTCGCGGCCCGCTCGTACGCCCCGTTGCAGGCGCAGACCCGCACCCCGGCGCTCCAGCTGACGTGGATCGCGCTCAAGCTCGACCCCGAACTGTGCGCGGAGGCCATCGAAGCGCGCGGCGGCGGGATGGAGGGCGCCCAGCGATCGCTGCTGCGCGCCGCCGACCAGCTCGTGAGCCGGCTCTCGGCGCGCGGCGTGCGCGCGCGGGTGCTCGCCGAGCGCGAGGTCGTGGCCGCGATCGGCACCGCGGTCTGCGTCAGCCCGCGCGCCGCCAGCGGCGCGATGGGGCGCGACGGCCGGGCGGCCCGCCGCACCCAGGAGACGCCCCGCGCGCTGCGCTGCGACGACCGCTGGCACACCACCTCCTGGATCGGCCGGTGGCCGCAGCTCGGGACGGGCGGCACGCCGCTGTCCGGCATCGTCCAGGAGCTGACCGGCACCCGCGCCATGGCGAGCACCTTCGCGCTGACCGCCTCGCACGGCAGCGGCCGGGCCCCCGCCATCTCCGGCTACGTCCGCCTGTCGACCCGCAGCGAGAGCGAACTCGACGCCGCCCAGCAGGAGTTGGAGCGGCGCTCCGGCACGCTGAAGGTCGGCCTCGTACGGCTGGACCGCGAGCAACTGCCCGGCCTCCTGGCCACGCTCCCCCTCGGAGGTACCCGCTGATGGCCACGCCCACCTACCAGCCGCGCACCGACCAGAGCGGTTCCGGCTGGCGCAACCCCACCGGCGGCCCCACCGCCGCCACCCGTCGGCGGCCCTCGCACCAGCCCCGCCCCGACGAGCGGCGCACCGCCCCCACCGGCCCCAAGCCGCAGCCCGGCTTCGGCCTGCGCGGCCCCCGGCGCAACCCGCACGTCCTGACGGCGGAGTCGCTGGCCTCCCTGGACCTGCCGGTCGGCGACGACGGCGTCGTCATCGGCGTCGACCCGCAGAACCAGCCCGCCGTACTGAGCCTGCTGCGCCCCACCCCGCTCGAAGTGGTGCTGGTCGGCAGCATGTGGATGGCGCAGGTGCTGGCGCTGCGCACGGTGGCGACCGGCGCCCGGGTGGCCGTCGAGACCGCCCGGCCGCCGGCCTGGGCGCAGATGGCGCAGGCCGCGGGCGGCGGCCAGCAGTGCGTCTCGGTCCACGACGTCCGGCAGATCGCGCCGCAGGGCCCCACGGTGTCCAGCCCGGTCCTGGTGGTACGCGACATGGGCGCCCGCCCGCCGCGCAACCAGCTCGCGCCCAGCCCCTGGCAGTCCGTCCTGACGGTGCTGCCGTTCCTCGGCCCGCGCTCCCCGCAGATGATGGCCCGCGCCGACCTCGTCGGGCTCCAGCGGCTGTCCCCCGAGGAGGCCGAGGTGGTCACGCGCGTGATGCGGCTGCCGCGGCAGATCGGCGGCGTGCTGCCGACGCTCAGCGACAACGCCATGCTGTGGTGCACCCGCGACAGCCACCAGTTCGTGATGACGCAGCCGACGGACGCGGAGACCGGTCTGCTCGGTGCGGCGCGGCGGATGGACTGAGGGGGCGGCGGACGGTTCGGGGGTGGTTGCCCTCGGCGCGGCGCTCGGCGCTCGGCGCGATAGGGGCGGGACGGCGGTGCGGCCGGTCCCGCCCCCTTTCTTTTTTGGGTTTCGGGGGCGGATCCGTGCCGGGGTCGTGGAGAGGGTCGTCTTTACGGGGATCGGTGGGGCCTGTGTGACGGGTGGGAACGCCGACGAGTCGGCCGTTCCCCGGGGTGCTCGCGGACTGACGCCGCGTCGGGCGCGGGCGGGTCCGTGGGGCGCGCCCGCTGGTGCGCCGGTGCCGTGTGAAGACGGAGGGACAGCGGCTGCCGTTCGCGGCCGTCTCTTGATTAGGCTGTACGGAGAGCCGCAGGAGCACACCGGTCGGCTGCCGGTACGGGGATGGAGAAAGTCAAGTGTTGGCGCAATCCGGGGCTTCCGGGGCGGCGTGCTCCGACGTCCGCCACATCCGTTTGATCCGCCTGTATCCGGTCTTGCCGTTCAGGTGCGTTTCAGTACACCAGGAGGCACAGTGAACGAGCAGGAGGCTTTCCGTCCGGACGGGAGCGATCCTGAGGACGACCAGTCCGAGTTCGACCTGACCGGCGAATTCAAGATCGATTTCGCGGCGCCGGCCTGGTATGCGAGCAACGACTCCAGCGGTGGTGGCGCGAGCGCCGCCGCCCCGCCTCCCACACCCGCACCCGCGACGCCGCCGGCCTCTGCCGCGCCGACCCCGCCGCCGCCCACGGGAGCTCCGTTGGGGGTGCCGGGGCCGCCTGCGCAGGGAGCCCCCTTCGCGGGTCCGCAGGGTGGGGCCCCGGGCGTGCCCGGCGTCCCGGCCCCCGCACCGGCGCCACACCCCGCGGTCGCGCCCCCGGCCCCGCCGAACGCCGCCCCGCACTCCCCCGCCCCGGCTTCCACGCCGGTGGCGGGCGGCGCTCCCGCGCCCCTCGCGCCCCCGGCCGCGCCGGACGGCGTGCCGCCGGCCTACGCGGCGCCCGCGCCCTCTCCTGTGGCTCCCCAGACTCTCGAAGCTGCCGCCGCCCCGCCCGGATTCCCCTCGCTGCGGCCCCAAGAGGACGGTTCCGGCCCGGTCGGTGACGGAGGTTCGGGCGGCGCGCAGCCGACCCCGGCCGCCCAGCCGGAGACCGCCGCCCAGCCGTCTCCGGGCACCCGCCCCGCCGAGGCCGCGCACGCCGAACCGGCCGAAGGCGCGTCGGCGTCCGGCGGGCCCGCATCCGGTGAGGGCGCGTCCGATATCGCGTCCGCAGCCCCCGCCTCGTCCGACGCCTCGTCCAGTGCCATCGCTTCGTCCGACGCCGCGTCCGATGCCTCGGCCACCGCCGACGCGTCCCGCTCCGGCGGCGTCCGCAGCGGTACCGGCGCGGACCCCACCGCCGCGCTCTGGGCCGACGACCCCACCCCGGCGGCCGAGCAGCCCCGGACGGCGACGCCCGAGACCGGGCAGCCGCAGGCCCCCGAGGGGACCGGCCCCGCGTCCACGAGCCCGGAAGCGCCCGAGCAGCCCGAGTCGGCCTCCGCCGCACAAGGGTCCACGTCCGCCCCCGAGTCCGCGCCCACCGCGCCCGCCCAGCACCCGTCTCCCGAAGGCGCGGACCCCGGGCCGGGCGCGGACGCCGGGACGGCCGCGAACGCGGGCAACACCGCGGCTCCGGAATCCGGTGCCCCCGCGGCGCCCGAGGCCCCGGTGGCCTCCCCGGTCGCCCCCGGTCCGTACGCCCCGAACACCGCCCCCGCCCAGCAGCCTGGCCCCGGGCAGCAGATGCCACAGCAGATGCCACAGCAGATGCCGCAGCAGGGCGCGCCGTGGGGTGCCGCGCCGGAGGGGCAGCAGGCCGGTGCGCCCGTACCGGTCGGCCTGCCGCCGCTGCCGCCGGAGTTCCAGCCCGCCGACCCGCGGGCCGCCCAGCTGCAGGGCCGGCCGCAGCCGTACCCGACGGCGGAGGGCGGGCCCTACCAGGGCGCCCCGCAGCAGGCCGCGGCCCCGCACGCACAACAGGGCCAGCCGCAGCCCGCGCCCGGCGTCCCGCAGGCGCCCACACCGCAGACCGGTTACGGAGCTCCGCAGACGCCGCAAGCCGGTTACGGAGCTCCTCACCCCTACGGCACCCCGCAGGCCGGTTACGGATATCCGCAGCCCGCCTATGGTTACCCGCAGCAGCCCGTCCAGGGCGCCGGGGCCCCGCTCCCGCCGCAGGCCCCCACGCCGTACGGGCAGCCCGACGCGTCCCCCAACTCGGCCGCGCAGCAGGCGGGTTACGGCTACCCGCAGACCGGCCCCGGCCGGCCGCCGCACGGCGCGCCCCAGCAGGCCGACCCGCGCCAGGGCGTGCCCCAGCAGCAGGGCTACGGCTACCCGCAGCAGTTCGACGCCCAGCCGAACCAGCCGCACCAGGCCCCCGCACCACAGCAGGGCTACGGCTACCCCCAGCAGCCCACGCCCCAGGCGAACCAACCCCAGCCCCACCAGGCCCAAGCCGGGCACCAGCCCCAGCCCCAAGACCCGCAGGCCCAAAGCCAGCAGCAGCCCCAACAACCCCAGCCCTACCCCCCGTACCAGCAACCGGCCCCCACCCAGCCCCCCGCCGACCCCAACGCCCAGGGCACCCCGGCCAACCCGGCCGTCACCCCGGCCAACCCCTCGACCGGCACCCCGGCTGCCAACGCCCCCGCCTACGGCGCGTACGCCCAGCCCGCCCAGTCCCCCTACTCCCAGCAGGGCTGGTCGCAGCCGGGGCAGCCGCAGCAGCAGCGGGCCGCTCCCGGCGCGCCGCTCGGCTACAGCGCGGCCGTCGAGCTGACCTCGGACCGGCTGCTGCGCAACCAGCCCAAGAAGAAGAAGCCGGGTGCCAACGCCCAGCCCTCCCGCTTCAAGCTCGGCGCGAAGAAGGAGGAGGCGGAGCGGCAGCGGAAGCTGGAGCTGATCCGTACACCGGTGATGTCCTGCTACCGGATCGCGGTGATCAGCCTCAAGGGCGGCGTGGGCAAGACGACCACGACCACCGCCCTCGGCGCCACGCTGGCCTCCGAGCGCCAGGACAAGATCCTGGCCATCGACGCCAACCCGGACGCCGGCACGCTCGGCCGCCGGGTGCGCCGCGAGACCGGTGCGACCATCCGCGACCTCGTCCAGGCCATTCCGCACCTGCACAGCTACATGGACATCCGCCGGTTCACCTCGCAGGCGCCCTCGGGCCTGGAGATCCTGGCCAACGACGTGGACCCGGCCGTCTCCACGACCTTCAACGACGAGGACTACCGCCGGGCCATCGACGTCCTCGGCAAGCAGTACCCGATCATCCTCACCGACTCGGGCACCGGCCTCCTCTACAGCGCGATGCGCGGGGTGCTGGACCTGGCCGACCAGTTGATCATCATCTCCACCCCGTCCGTGGACGGCGCGAGCAGCGCCAGCACCACGCTGGACTGGCTGTCCGCGCACGGCTACGCCGACCTGGTGCAGCGCGGCATCACCGTCATCTCCGGGGTCCGCGAGACCGGCAAGATGATCAAGACCGAGGACATCGTGGCGCACTTCGAGACGCGCTGCCGGGGCGTGGTGGTCGTGCCGTTCGACGAGCACCTCGCGGCCGGTGCCGAGGTGGACCTCGACATGATGCGGCCCAAGACGCGGGAGGCGTACTTCACGCTCTCCGCCCTGGTCGCCGAGGACTTCTCGCGCACCCAGCAGGCGCCCGGCGGGTGGGCCGGCGATCCGCACGCCGGGCAGCAGATGCCCGGTGATCCGCACGCCCAGCCGCCGCACGCCGGGCAGCCGATGGCCGGCGGTCCGTACGCGCCGCAGCAGCAGCCGTACGCGCCGCAGCCCGGCCAGGAAGGGCAGCCCGCGCAGGCTCCGCAGCCGCAGCCGGGGCAGCCCGCACCGGCCGGCTACCCGCCGCAGCAGGGCGGCTGGCATCAGCAGCCGCCCGCCCAGGGACAGCAGCCGCCGGCCGGCTGGCAGCAGCCCGCGCCCCCGGAGGCGCCGGAACAGCAGGCCTTCCCGCCGGGCTGGCAGCAGCAGCCCCCGGCCTGACCCGGGGCACACGAAAGGGGCGGGGCCCGGCATCCGAAGATGCCGGGCCCCGCCCCTCGTTCGTCCGTCAGGTCCAGGACCGCTCAACCACGCCCGCCCCGGGCCGCTTTCGCCCGCGTCCGGCCGACCGGAAAGAGAGCCGTAAAGGAGTGCCACGGACCCCCGGGAACGCCCCGGAGCCTTCCGGAAAGCCCTACGCCCCGGCCTCGTCCTCCGCCGCGACCAGCTCCCGCGCCTGCTTCACGTCGACCGCCATCCGCTCCAGCAGCGCGTCCAGCGTCTCGAACTTCTCCTGGCCGCGGAGGTAGGCGAGGAAGTCCACGGCGACGTGCAGCCCGTACAGGTCCAGGCCCACGCGGTCGATGGCGTACGCCTCGACGGTGCGCACCTTGCCGTCGAACTGCGGGTTGGTGCCCACCGAGATCGCCGCGGGCATCGCCTCGCCGTCGGCGTGCAGCCAGCCCGCGTACACGCCGTCGGCGGGGATCGCGGTGTGCGGGAGGGTCTCCACGTTGGCGGTGGGGTAGCCCAGTTCCCGGCCGCGCTGGGCGCCGCGGACGACGACGCCCTCGACGCGGTGCGGACGGCCCAGGACCTCGCGCGCGCCCGCCATGTCGCCGGCCGCGACCAGCCGCCGGGTGAGCGTGGAGGAGAACGGCTCGCCGCCGCCCGCCTCGCCGCGCTCGTACAGGTCGATCACCTCGACCTCGTAGTCGTAGGTCTCGCCCAGCTCGGCGAGGGTGCCGACGTTGCCGGCGGCCTTGTGGCCGAAGCGGAAGTTGGGGCCCTCGACGACGACCTTCGCGTGCAGCTTGTCGACCAGCGCCTTCACCACGAAGTCGGCCGGGGACAGCTTGGAGAACTCCTTGGTGAACGGGAGGATCAGCACCGCGTCCACACCCAGCTCGGCCATCAGCTCCGCCCGCCGGTGGTGGGCCGCGAGCAGCGGGGGGTGCGTGCCGGGACGCACGACCTCGCTGGGGTGCGGGTCGAAGGTGACGACGACGGCCGGTATGCCCAGTTCGCGGGCGCGGGCCACCGCCCGTCCGATGATCAACTGGTGCCCGCGGTGCACGCCGTCGTAGGAGCCGATGGTGACGACGCTGCGTCCCCAGCCCTCGGGGATGTCCTCCAAGCCACGCCAGCGCTGCACTGTGCCTGCTCCCGCCCGAACTCTTGTCTCCACTGCGCCCTTACGGCCTTACGCAGGTCTAAGGGTGCCATGCCGCGCGGCCGGTCACGCGCGAAGGGTGCCCTCGCTCGTGTTACGTGCGGCACGCCGGGCCGGGCCGCGCCCACCCGGCCGCGCCGCCTTCGTCCGCGTCCCACGACGTACGCGCCCTACGGCGGGCGTGCGCGCCCCTGGAGACGGCGCGGGCGCCGTCACGAACGGCTCATCCGGCGAAAGCGCCCCCTTCGCGCCCGTTCTTCCTCCCACGCGCCTGCCCGTTCGAGTGACAGACGGGGGTTGAACGGATAAACACACAAGGGGGTAGGGAGGAGGACCGTGGAACGCGGGCCCACCGTGAACGGACGGGACCCGCGCTCCACGGGGCCGAGCCATCGGACGGCCCGCGACGACGGACCCCACCCGGCGGCGTCCGAACGCCCGGCACCACGCCCGCCCACCACCGGACCGGCACACGGCCACAGGCCACACGGCACACGGCACACGGCACACGGCACACGGCACACGGCACACGGCACACGGCACAGCAAACGGAAACCGCACCGCGACCGACAGCCGCACCCCCGGCCGGGAAACGGCACCGCCCCCCGAAAACGCCGACGGGCGGGCTCGCGGCACTCCCACGAACCCGCCCGTCCTCGCCCGAGGGCGACGGCTCCTACTGCCCGAACACCGCCAGGCTCTTGGCCTTCCCGCCCTGGTTCTCCAGCAGCGCCAGGAACGTCCCGTCCGGTCCGAAGGCCGCCACCGGGCCGGTGCCCTCGAAGCGCGGCATCGGGACGCGGGCGCCGTTGAGCAGCAGCCGCGCCTGCGGGGCGGGCACGTTCCAGCGGGTGAACGCGGCGTCGGCCGCCTCGCCGATCGGCATGACGGGCAGCTCGGCCTCGGGGTCGTCCACGGCGGCCTGGAGCTGCTCCAGCGTGTGCGCCCGGTCGAGCTTGTACGGGCCGACCCGGGTGCGCCGCAGCGCCGTCAGGTGGCCGCCGACGCCGAGCGCCGCGCCCAGGTCGCGGGCGAGCGCCCGGATGTACGTACCGGAGGAGCACTCCACCGAGACCAGCAGGTCGGTCACGGGGGTACCGTCCCCGGCCTCGGTCTCGTGGACGGAGTGCACGACGAAGGAGGAGACGGTCACCGGGCGGGCCGGTATCTCCACGTCCTCGCCGGCCCGCATCCGCGCGTACGAGCGCTTGCCGTCGATCTTGATCGCGCTGACCTTCGACGGCACCTGCATGATGGCGCCGCTCAGCTCCGCCACCCCCGCGTCGATCGCCTCACGGGAGAGCCCGTGCGCCGCCTTCGACGAGGTGATCTCGCCCTCGGCGTCGTCGGTGACGGTGGCCTGGCCGAGCCGGATGGTGCCGACGTACTCCTTCTCCGTCAGCGCCAGGTGGCCCAGCAGCTTGGTGGCCCGCTCGATGCCGAGGACGAGGACGCCGGTGGCCATCGGGTCCAGGGTGCCGGCGTGCCCGACGCGGCGGGTGCGGGCCATGCCGCGCATCTTCGCCACGACGTCGTGCGAAGTGAAGCCGGACGGCTTGTCGACGATGACAAGACCGTCCGGCCCGGTGTTCTGGTGCTTCATTCGGCAGCGGTGTCCTCGTCGTCCTGGCCCGGCCGGCGGTACGGGTCCGCCTCGCCCGCGTACGTGGCGCCCGAGGACGCCTGGCGCACCGCGGCGTCCGAGGCACGCGCCCGGTCGAGGAGGTCCTCGATCGTCTTGGCGTTCTCGGGGAGCGCGTCCGCGACGAACGTCAGCGTCGGCGTGAACTTCACACCGGCCGCCGCGCCGACCGCGGAGCGCAGGATGCCCTTGGCGCTCTCCAGGCCCGCCGCCGCGCTGGCCCGGTCCTCGTCGTCGCCGTAGACCGTGTAGAAGACCGTCGCCTCCCGCAGGTCGCCGGTGACACGGGTGTCCGTGATGGTCACGTGCGTGCCCAGCCGCGGGTCCTTGATGCCGCGCTGGAGCTTTTGAGCGACCACCTCCCGGATGAGGTCCGCCAGCTTCTTCGCCCGCGCATTGTCGGCCACTGGTCCGTCTCCTTCTTGTCTTCCACCATTGTGCTCTTGGCGCCGCCGACGTGCTCAGTCGTCGTGGTCGCCGTGGAACCGCCGCCGCACCGACAGCAGCTCCACTTCCGGACGTGCGGCGATCAGGCGCTCGCAGCGGTCCAGTACGTCCGACAGGTGCCCGGGATCCCCGGACACCATCGCGAGGCCGATCGTGGCCCTGCGGTAGAGGTCCTGCTCGCCGACCTCCGCCGCGCTCACCGCGTACTTGCGCTGGAGCTCGGCGACGATCGGGCGGACGACGGACCGCTTCTCCTTCAGCGACCGTACGTCGCCGAGGAGGAGGTCGAAGGACAGCGTCCCTACGTACATGCGTAACGGGTCAAGCCACCCGTGGGGCCTTCGGTGTACGTGTCCTGTGAACCGTACACGCAACGGACGGGGCCGATCGACGGAAATACTGCTCCGCCGACCGGCCCCGGTCGCCCGCCCGCTCCGCGGTCACCGTCTCCGGTGGGCCGCGTCACGGGCGGGCCGTGGTTCGCTGGTCAACCCCGCGGGGTCAGCCGCGCGGCTTCTCCCGCATCTCGTACGTCGCGATGACGTCGTCGATCTTGATGTCGTTGAAGTTCCCGAGGTTGATACCACCCTCGAAGCCTTCGCGGATCTCGGTGACGTCGTCCTTGAAGCGGCGCAGACCGACGATCGTGAGGTCCTCCGCCACGACCTTGCCGTCGCGGATGAGGCGCGCCTTGGTGTTGCGCTTGACCTCGCCGGAGCGGATGAGGACACCCGCGATGTTGCCGAGCTTGGAGGAGCGGAAGATCTCGCGGATCTCCGCCGTACCCAGCTCGACCTCTTCGTACTCCGGCTTGAGCATGCCCTTGAGGGCCGCCTCGATCTCCTCGATCGCCTGGTAGATGACCGAGTAGTACCGGACGTCGACGCCCTCGCGCTCGGCCATCTGCGTGGCACGGCCTTCGGCGCGCACGTTGAAGCCGATGACGATCGCGTCGGAGCCGGACGCCAGGTTGATGTCGGACTCCGTGACCGCACCGACGCCGCGGTGCAGGACGCGGATGTCGACCTCCTCGCCGACGTCGAGCTGGAGCAGCGAGGACTCCAGGGCCTCGACCGAACCGGACGCGTCGCCCTTGATGATGAGGTTGAGCTGCTGCACCTCGCCGGCCTTGAGCACCTTGTCCAGGTCCTCCAGGGAGACCCGGCGGGTGCGCTTGGCGAACGCGGCGTTCCGCTCGCGGGCGGCACGCTTCTCGGCGATCTGACGGGCCGTGCGGTCCTCGTCGACGACCAGGAAGTTGTCGCCGGCGCCCGGGACGTTGGTCAGACCCAGGACCAGGACGGGGGTCGAGGGACCCGCTTCCTCGACGTTGTTGCCCTTGTCGTCCAGCATCGCGCGGACGCGGCCGTACGCGTCGCCGGCCACCATCGTGTCGCCGACCCGCAGGGTGCCGCGCTGGACCAGGACGGTCGCCACGGCGCCGCGGCCACGGTCGAGGTGGGCCTCGATCGCGATGCCCTGCGCGTCCTGCTCCGCGTTGGCGCGCAGGTCGAGCGAGGCGTCCGCGGTCAGGATGACCGCCTCCAGGAGCTGGTCGATGTTGCGGCCCTCGCGGGCGGAGATGTCGACGAACATCGTGTCGCCGCCGTACTCCTCCGCCACCAGACCGAACTCGGTCAGCTGGCCGCGCACCTTGGTCGGGTCCGCGCCCTCGACGTCGATCTTGTTGACCGCGACCACGATCGGCACGTCGGCCGCCTTGGCGTGGTTCAGGGCCTCGATCGTCTGCGGCATGACACCGTCGTTGGCCGCCACCACGAGGATCGCGATGTCGGTCGACTTGGCACCACGGGCACGCATGGCGGTGAACGCCTCGTGACCCGGGGTGTCGATGAAGGTGATCCGGCGCTCTTCCTCGTTGACCTCGGTGGAGACCTGGTAGGCACCGATGTGCTGGGTGATGCCGCCGGCCTCGCCCGCGATGACGTTCGTCTTGCGGATCGCGTCGAGCAGTCGGGTCTTTCCGTGGTCGACGTGACCCATGACGGTCACCACCGGCGGACGCGCGACGAGCATCTCCTCGCCGCCCTCGTTCTCGCCGAAGTCGATGTCGAACGACTCCAGGAGCTCGCGGTCCTCCTCCTCCGGGGAGACGATCTCGACGACGTAGTTCATCTCCTGGCCGAGAAGCTCCAGCGTCTCGTCGGAGACCGACTGCGTCGCGGTGACCATCTCACCCAGGTTCAGCATGACCTGGACGAGCGACGCCGGGTTGGCGTTGATCTTCTCCGCGAAGTCCGTCAGCGAGGCACCGCGCGACAGGCGAACCGTCGCACCGTTGCCGCGCGGCAGCATGACGCCGCCCACCGACGGGGCCTGCATGGCCTCGTACTCCTGGCGACGCTGCCGCTTGGACTTGCGCCCACGGCGCGCCGGACCGCCCGGACGCCCGAAGGCACCCTGCGTGCCACCGCGGCCACCCGGACCACCGGGACGACCGCCGAAGCCGGGACGACCGCCGAAGCCGCCGCCACCACCGGGGCCACCGCCACCGGGACGACCGGCGAAACCGCCACCGCCACCGGGACGACCGCCGCCGCCACCGGGACGGCCGGCGAACCCGCCGCCACCCGGACGACCGGCACCCGCGCCGGGACGGCCGGGGCCACCCGGACCGCGGCCACCCGGGCCGGGGCGCGGGCCCGCGGCGGGGCTCTTGGGCATCATGCCCGGGTTGGGACGGTTGCCGCCCGGACGGGGACCGCTCTGGCCCGCGCCCTGCGGACGGGGCATGCCGCCCGGGGTCGGACGGTTGCCGCCCGGAGCCTGCGGACGCGGAGCGCCCTGGCCGGCGCCCTGCGGACGCGGACCGCCGGGACCGCCCTGGCCGCCGGGGCGCGGCGCGCCACCGGGCCGGGGGGCCTGCGGACGGGCCATGCCCGTGGAGCCACCGGAGGTGAAGGGGTTGTTGCCCGGACGCGGACCGGACGGGCGGTTGCCGCCGGGGCGCGGGGCGCCCTGGCGCTCACCGGCCGGGCCGGGGCGCGGGCCGTTGCGGCGCTGGTCGCGCTGCTCGCCACCGGGACGGCCGGGACGCGGGCCGGGGGTGGCACCACCGGGCTTCGGGGCCGCCGGGGCCGGGGCGGACGGCGGGGCCTGGAACTCCGGCTGCGCGGGCGCGGCCGGGCCGGGCTTGGGCGCCGGGGCCTTGGGGCCCGGCGTGGGACGCGGACCCGGGGTCGGGGCGCTGCTCTTGGGGGCCTGCGGCGCCTCGGGGGCGGCCGGGGCAGGCGCGGCCGGGCCCGGCTTGGGGGCGCCCGGCTTCGGGGCAGCGGGACGGTCCCCCGCTGCGCGGGAGGGGCCCCCAGCCTGCGCCGGGGACGGCGCGGACGGGGTGGGGGCACCACCCGGGCGACCGGGGGTGGGCGCCTTGCGCGGCGCGGGCTTGCCGGCGGCACGGCCGTTGCCGTTGCCCGCCTGGAAAGCGTCGGTCAGCTTACGAACAACCGGCGCCTCGATGGTCGAGGACGCCGAACGGACGAATTCACCAAGTTCTTGGAGCTTGGCCATGACGACCTTGCTCTCCACTCCGAACTCCTTGGCGAGTTCGTATACCCGGACCTTAGCCACTTCGCTCCTTCTAGGTCCGGGTGTCCGCCGGACCGTCGCTACTTCATGGGCGTACTCATCGCGTACTCATCGAGTGCTCATCGCAATCTCGACCTACTTCCGACTCGCGAGGTACCTGACCGCACGGTTCTCCGTGCGCTGTGCTGTTCTTACGGTGTTGCCTGATCAAGGTGTTCGACGTACTGGCGCAACGCCGTGGCGTCGAACGGTCCCGGGCCCCTGAAGGCCCGGGGGAAGGCCCGGCGGCGGACCGCCAGGTCGAGACAGGCCCGTGTCGGGTGCACGTAAGCACCCCGGCCGGGCAGCGTACCGCGAGGGTCGGGGGCACACTCGCCCTCGATCGCCACGATGCGCAGCAAATCACCCTTGACCGCTCGCTCCCGGCATCCCACGCAGGATCGCTCAGGGCATGCGCGGGCACGCGTCCGGCCAGACACTGGTTAAGTCTACCTCCCCGCGAGGACCTCACCCCTATGGGGTAATGCCCGAACGGTCGCTCGTCATTCCCGTCAGGCCACTCTGATCACGAGTGGCCTCTCACCGATCCGTTCCGATCGGTCACTTTCCGCAGGCGGGGCGGCTTTTGATCAAGGCCGCTCACCAGCCGCTTCGGATCCGTTCCGGACCGCTTCCGGTCCGCCCGGGACCGTTCCGGCCGCCGATCCTGATCGTTTTCGGCCGATCGACGCCCCGGGACCGCCGCGGTTCCCTGCGACACGGCCCTGCGGCCGTGCCACCTTCCCCTCAGCGGTCCCGTCAGTGGTCCGTGCGGGCCGGGTTCAGCCCCGGTCCGCCGGCTGCTCGGTGTCCGGGCGGATGTCGATCCGCCAGCCCGTGAGGCGGGCGGCGAGCCGGGCGTTCTGGCCTTCCTTGCCGATGGCCAGCGAGAGCTGGTAGTCGGGGACGGTCACCCGCGCCGAGCGCGCGGCCAGGTCCACGACCTCCACCTTGCTCACCCGCGCCGGGGACAGCGCGTGCGCCACCAGCTCGGCCGGGTCGTCCGACCAGTCCACGATGTCGATCTTCTCGCCGTGCAGCTCGGCCATCACCGCGCGCACCCGGCCGCCCATCGGGCCGATGCAGGCGCCCTTGGCGTTCAGGCCGGAGCGGGTGGACCGGACGGCGATCTTCGTGCGGTGGCCGGCCTCGCGGGCGATGGCGGAGATCTCCACCGAACCGTCCGCGATCTCCGGGACCTCCATCGCGAAGAGCTTCTTCACGAGGTTGGGGTGCGTGCGCGAGAGCGTCACGGACGGGCCGCGCACGCCCTTGACCACGCGGACCACGTACGAGCGCAGCCGCGTCCCGTGCGAGTAGTCCTCGCCGGGGACCTGCTCCTGCGTGGGCAGGATGGCCTCCAGCTTGCCGATGTCGACCAGGACGTTCTTGGGGTCCCGGCCCTGCTGGACGACGCCGGTCACCACGTCGCCCTCCCGTCCGGCGTACTCGCCGAAGGTGATCTCCTCCTCGGCGTCCCGCAGCCGCTGGAGGATGACCTGCTTCGCGGTCGTCGCCGCGATCCGCCCGAAACCGGACGGGGTGTCGTCGAACTCCCGGGGCTCGGCGCCCTCTTCGAGGTCCGCCGGGTCCTCCTTGGCCCAGACCGTCACGTGCCCGGTGGCGCGGTCCAGCTCCACCCGGGCCTGTCGGCGGCTTCCCTCAGTGCGGTGGTACGCGATGAGGAGGGCCGACTCGATGGCCTCGACCAGCAGGTCGAAGGAGATCTCCTTCTCTCGCACCAAACCCCGCAGGGCACTCATGTCGATGTCCACGGTTACGCCTCCTCCTGGCTCTCGTCGCTCCGGCCGTCGCGCCGCTCGTCGAGCCGCCCGTCGTCCTTGCCGTCGTTCTTCTTGTCCTGCTTGCGGTTGAATTCGATCTCGACCCGCGCACGGTCGATCTCGTCGAACGCGACCCGGCGGGTGGTGGGCTTGCGGCCCTTGACCCCCGGGACCTCCAGGTCCAGGCCCTCGTCGTCCACGGCGGTGATCCGGGCGACCAGTTCGCCGCCGTCCTTCAGGCGCGCCTTGACGAGCCGGTCGACGGCGCGGCGGTAGTGCCGCGGCTCGGTCAGCGGGCGGTCCGCGCCGGGAGAGGTGACCTCAAGGGTGTACGGGGCGCCGCCCATCGCGTCGGAGTCGTCCAGCACCTGGGAGACCTCGCGGCTCAGCGCCGCGCACTCGTCCAGCTGGACGCCGTCGTCGGAGTCGACCACGATTCTCAGCACACGCCGCTTGCCTGCCGGAGTCACCTCGATCTCTTCCAGATCCAGGTCTCGCGCGACGACCAGCGGTTCAAGCAGTCCGCGCAGCCTCTCGCTCTGGGTGGTGCTCATCCGGGTGACTCCTCGGCCGCGTGTGCTGTTGTGGGAAGGTCGCGTGTCGGGTCAAAGCCTATCTGTTCCGGCGGGGTACTGACGATTCGGTGGCCGGGCACGGATACTCTCGCCTGCGGTGATCACCGCCGACGACACCGGGGAACCCGACGAAGGGGACGTGCGCGACGTGCCGCTCACACGCAGGACCACCGTGCTGGCCGGCGCCGCGCTCGCGGGCGCGGCCGTCCTGGCGGGCTGTTCGGACGACGCCGGAGAACGCCGCGGCACCGGCTCCGAGGACAACGCGGCGGCCGACCGGCTGCGCGACCGGGCCGCGCGCGACAGCGCGGCGCTGCTCGCCCACTACGACGCCACGCTCGCCGCCCACCCCGCCCTCGCCCCGCGCCTGAAGCCGCTGCGCGCCGAAGTGGCCGCGCACGTCGGGGCGTTCGGCGGTTCCGCGAACGCCTCGCCCTCGGCGAGCGCCCGGCAGCCGTCCGGCCGGGCCCGCCCGGCGCCGTCCCCCTCCGCGTCCGCGCCGACCGTCCCCGAGGACGCCGCCAAGGCCCGCGCCGCCCTCGCGGACGCCGAACGCCGCACCGCCGACGCCCGCACCGCCGCGCTCGCCGACGCGCCCCCGGAACTGGCCCGGCTGCTGGCCTCCGTGGCCGCGGCCGGAGCGGCCCATGCCTATCTGCTGACATCGGGGGGCGGGGCGTGAGGGGTGCGCCTGAGGGTGCGGGCCGGGGCGGGGACGCGCCTCGGGCGTCGGGCCGGGCCCGGGACGCGGGGAGCTGCGGGAGCACGGGCCGGGCCGGGGCGGTGGACGGGTTACACGGCACCGGCCGGGCCCGGGCCGTGGGAAGGCCCCGGAACACGCACCAGGTCCACGGCGCGCGCACGCTTCGGGGCGCGGGCAGGCTTCGGGGCGCGGCGGGCGCCCCGTACCCGGGAAGGGAAGCGGGATGAGGACGACGGGGACGCTGAGCGCCGAACTGCGCGCGGGCACGGCGGGCCGGACCCCCGAAGGGGCGCGGGCGGACGATCCGCGCGCCGCCGAGTTGCACGCGCTGCAGGCCGCGCTGGCGGCCGAGCACGCCGCCGTCTACGGGTACGGGGTGGTCGGCGGGCGCGTCGGCCGGGACCGCCGGGCCGAGGCCCACGAGGGGTACGACGCGCACCGGGCCCGCCGGGACGCGCTGCACCGCGGGGTGCGCGACCTGGGCGGCACGCCGCGGGCCGCCGCCGCCGCGTACGCGCTGCCGTTCGCGGTGGAGGACGGCGCCGCCGCGGTCCGGCTGGCCGCCGAACTGGAGGACCGGGTGGCCGCCGTCTACGCCGACCTGGTCCGGGCCGCGCGGGGCGCCCGGCGCCGGGAGGCCGCGGGCGCGCTGCGCGAGGCGGCGGTGCGGGCGGTGCGCTGGCGCGGCGGCGGCGTAGCCTTCCCAGGGCTCGCGGAACGGGCCGCGCCCGGCACCCCGTCGGGCACCCCGTCCGGCGGCGCCCGGCCCTCCCCGGCCGGCATGGACGCGGGCACCGACGGCGCCTGACCGCTCGCCGGCGGCCGGCCCGGACGCCGCCCACGCGGCCGTACGGGCCACCGGCCCGCGGCACGGGCGGCGGCACCGACGGCGGCCACCGGCCCGGCACGGACGGCAGAACACCGGCCCGCGCGGCACGGACGGCAGGTCGCCGCCCCGGAGACGGGCCGGTGGGCCGGTCGTCCGGCCCGCGGCCCCAGCACACGCACGAAAGGGACGGTCCCAGCATGGCAACGGCACCCATCGAACCACCACGGCGGCTGGCCGACGGGCTCAGCGGGGACCCGGAGAGCCCCGTCCGCGTATGGCTGGCCGCGCTCCCCGAACTCGTCCGGAACCAGCTCGCCGCATGGGACCTGACGCTCGACCGCGTGCCGGAGCCGGGCGGCCGGAACGGCTTCGTGGCCCTCGTCCGGCAGCAGGACGGCACCCCGGCCGCGCTCAAGATCCCGGTGCCGGGCCGGACGTCCGCGCACGAGGGCGCCGCGCTGGCCCGCTGGGACGGCTGGGGCGCGGTGCGCCTGCTGCGCTCCGACGCCGCCACCGGCGCGCTCCTGCTGGAGCGGCTGCGCCCCGCGGTGTCGCTGCGCTCGCTGCCGGAGGCCAAGGCCATGCTGGAGGCGGCGGGCACGGTACGCCGCCTGTGGGTGGCGCCCGCCGGGGACGACCCGTTCGAAACGGTCGCCGGGCGCACGGACGAGGACGTGGAGGCGCTGCGCCTCGCCGGGTCGCTCACCGCGGCGGCCGGGCCGCTCCTGGACGAGGCGCTGGAACTGCGCCGCGCGCTGCCCGCCGACGCCCCCGAGGAACTGCTGCTGCACGGCGCCTTCCGGCAGGGCAAGGTCCTGGCCGGCGACCGCGTGCCCTGGCTGGCCGTGGGCCCCTCCCCCGTGCTGGGCGAGCGCGCGTACGACCTGGCCGGGCTGGTCCTGGACCGGTGCGAGGACCTGGCGGCCGGCTCCGGCGCCGCCTCGGCGGCCCGGCGGCGGGTGGCCAGGCTGGCCGACTCGCTGGAGGTGGACCGCGACCGGCTGCGCGCCTGGTCGCTGTACCGCGCGGTGGACGGGGGCGCCCGCGAGTACGCGGCGGGCGACCGGCAGCGCGGCGAGGTGCTGCTGGAGTTCGCCACCTGGTTGTGAGGGACCGGGGCGCACCGGGCCTCGTGTGACGGCCGTGCGGCGCTCTCCGGCACCCCGGAGGACGCCCCGGTGCGGGCCCCGTACGGACGAGACGGGACGGACCGGCGTCGCCGGGGGCGGCGGCCCGGTCGTCTCCCGCACGGACCACCCCGTACAGACGTACAGACCGCACGGACCGGAAGACGAAACCCGGCGCCCCCACCACGGCACGAAGCCGTCGTGGGGGCGCCGGGTGAGGTGTTTGTGCCCGGAAAGCCAGGGATCAGGCGCCGAGCCGCGCCACGGCCTCCTCCACCGTCAGCTCCTCGCGCTCGCCGGTGCGGCGGTCCTTCAGCTCCACGATGCCCTCGCCCGCGCGGCGGCCGGCGACCAGGATCGTCGGGATGCCCAGCAGCTCGGCGTCGGTGAACTTCACGCCCGGGGAGACCCCGGCCCGGTCGTCCACCAGGACGCGCAGGCCCGCGGCGCCCAGCTTCTCGCCGACCTCCAGGGCCAGCTCGGTCTGCTTGGCCTTGCCCGCGGCGACGACGTGCACGTCCGCCGGGGCCACCTCGCGCGGCCAGCACAGGCCGGACTCGTCGTGGGTCTGCTCGGCGAGGGCGGCCACCGCGCGGGAGACGCCGATGCCGTACGAGCCCATGGTGACGCGGACGGGCTTGCCGTTCTGGCCCAGGACGTCCAGCTCGAAGGCGTCCGCGTACTTGCGGCCGAGCTGGAAGATGTGGCCGATCTCGATGGCGCGGTCGATGCGCAGGCCGGCGCCGCACTTCGGGCAGGGGTCGCCGGGCTCGACCACGACCACGTCGAGGTAGTCGTCCACCTCGAAGTCGCGGCCGGCGACGACGTTCTTGGCGTGCTTGCCGGGCTTGTTGGCGCCGGTGATCCAGGCGGTGCCGGGGGCGACGCGCGGGTCGGCGATGTAGCGGAAGCCCTCGCCGGCCAGGCCCTGCGGGCCGACGTAGCCGCGCACCAGGTCCGGGCGGTCGGTGAAGTCCTCGGCGGTGACCAGCTCGACGACGGCCGGGGCCAGGTGCTCGCCCAGCTTGCCGAGGTCCACCTCGCGGTCGCCGGGGACGCCCACGGCGACGATCTCGCCGTCCACCTTGACCAGCAGGTTCTTCAGGGTCGCGGAGGCCGGGACGCCCAGGTGCTCGGCGAGCGTCTCGATGGTGGGGGTGTCGGGGGTGTCCAGCTCCTCCACCGGGCCGTGCCCGGCGCCCTCCACCGGCGTCACCTTGACCGTGACGGCCTCGGTGTTCGCGGCGTAGTCACACTCGGGACAGTCGACGAAGGTGTCCTCGCCGGCCGCGGCCGGGGCCAGGAACTCCTCGGACGCCGAGCCGCCCATGGCGCCGGAGACCGCCGAGACGATGCGGTAGTCCAGGCCGAGGCGCTCGAAGATGCGGGTGTACGCCTCGCGGTGCAGGCGGTAGGACTCCGCCAGGCCCTCGTCGGTGGTGTCGAAGCTGTACGAGTCCTTCATCTGGAACTCGCGGCCCCGCAGCACGCCGGAGCGGGGGCGGGCCTCGTCGCGGTACTTCGTCTGGATCTGGTAGAGGATCACCGGCAGGTCCTTGTAGGACGTGCACTGGTCCTTGACCGTGAGGGTGAAGATCTCCTCGTGGGTGGGGCCGAGGAGGTAGTCGGCGCCCTTGCGGTCCTTGAGGCGGAAGAGCAGGTCGCCGTACTCCTCCCAGCGCCCGCTGGCCTCGTAGGGCTCCTTGGGCAGCAGCGCCGGCAGCAGGACCTCCTGGCCGCCGATGGCGTCCATCTCCTCGCGCACGATGCGCGAGACGTTCTCCAGGACCTTCTTGCCCAGCGGCAGCCAGGTCCAGATGCCGGCGGAGTTGCGGCGGACGTACCCGGCGCGTACGAGCAGCTTGTGGCTGGCGGTCTCGGCGTCGGCCGGGTCGTCGCGCAGCGTCTTGATCATCAATCGGGACATGCGCTGGACCTGGGCCATGGTGATTCTCCTGCGTAAGAAAGGTGACTGCCAGGAGGTTAGCCGCCCGGGTCGGGCGCACGGAAATGCGAATGCGGCCGAGTGGCGAAACGGCGGCGGGTCCGCGGGCCCGGACGGGCGGGGGGAAGCGGCCCCTTTCAGCCCCGGCGCAGCGGCAGCGGGGCGCCCATCACCGCGTACGGCGTCGGGGCGCTGGGGAACAGGACGCGCCGGGCGATGTCCCGGTAGCCCAGGGACCGGTACAGGCCGCGGGCCGGGCTGTCGGCGTCGATCGCGGACAGGATGCTGCGCGGCTCGCTCGCCTCGTCCGTGATGCGGGTGATCAGCGACCGGCCGATGCGGCGGTTCTGGTAGGCGGGGTGGACGTGGAGTTCGGTGATGACGAACGAGTCGTCCAGCCAGTGGTCCAGCTCCCGCGCCCGCAGGTACGGCTCGACGACGGTGGACCACCAGTGCGTCCGGTCGTTGGGCATCCCGTACACGAAGCCGACGAGGCGGCCCTCCGGCGTGGTCGCGCCCAGCGCGCGGGCGCCGGGGCAGGTGAGGTGCCGCAGCACGATGTGGCGGCGGACGCCGACCTCCTCCTCGCTGAGGCCGAAGGCGAGCGCCTGGACGGCGAGCGCCTCGTCCACGCGGGCAGCGAGGTCCAGTGGCCCGACCGCGACGTCATTCATGGTCGGGAGCGTACAAGGCGCACCGCCCGAAGACGATCGGCCGGGCGGGGAGCCGCGCCCGGGGTGGCCGGGACTCGTCCTCCGGCGGCCGGAGCGCTGCGGCGGAGCACCGCACCGCCGTGCCCACGGGGACGGGACGGCCCTGCGCCGGGACGGGACGCGACGGGTGCCGAAACGTTCCGGCACGGCCCCGGACGAGACCGGCGACGGCACCTTCCCAAGTCGGCACAGACTGCCCATCGCCAGGGGCAGAAACGTTTCTGCATCCAGCGATCCAAGAAGACGCCTCAGAACAGCACACTCATGAAGGCCCCGACCTCCCGGAACCCCACCCGCCGGTACGCGGCCCGCGCGGCGGTGTTGAAGTCGTTGACATAGAGGCTGGCTATGGGCGCGACGTCGGCGAGCGCGTAGCGCAGCACGGCGGCCATGCCGGTCTCGGAGAGGCCCTTGCCGCGGAATTCCGGGGCGACCCACACGCCCTGGATCTGGCAGGCCCGCTCGGTGGCGGCGCCGATCTCGGCCTTGAAGACGACCTTGCCGTTCTCCACGCGGGCGAAGGAGCGGCCGGAGCCGACGAGCTCGGCGACCCGGGCCTGGTAGAGCAGGCCGCCGTCCCCGGCCAGCGGCGAGATGCCGACCTCCTCGGTGAACATGGCCACGCACGCGGGCATGATCAGGTCCATCTCGTGCTTGCGGACCCGGCGGACGTACGGATCGGGATCGATCTCCGCGGACGGCTCGGTGGCGACCATGAGCGGCTGGTGGGCGCGGACCTCGCGGGCCGGGCCCCAGTGCGGCTCCAGGAGGGCCCACAGCCCGGCGGTGGCCTCCGCCGGGCCGACGATGGACGAACAGCGGCGGCCCTGACGCCGGGCGCGTTCGGCGAAGCCGCGTACCGCCTCGGGCCCGGCGCACACCGGGACGAGGTTGGCGCCCGCGTAGCACAGGGACTCCAGCCGGCCCCCCGCGTACCAGCCCCACATCTCGCCGCCGAGCCGCCACGGGTCGAGCCCGGCGACGCGGACGCGGGCGGAGACGAAGGCGTTGGCGACCGGGTCGCGGTCCAGGACCGCGAGGGCCTCGTCGAGTTCGCCGGGATCGAGGACCTTGGTGGTCGTGGACGTCAGCACGTGGTGGACAGCCTCACCGGTACGGGCCTGGGAGGCCAGGCGGGGAGCAGGTCTTGGCACTGTACCTCCACCTGCGCGGCGGCACTCGGCTCGCGGCCCGCCCCTCCCCGGCGGGCGCGGCATACCGGCCGCGACGTCCGGTGACGGCGGGTGGCGGACGGGCCGCGGTGGGCCCTGGGCACGGCACGCGAGAGCCCCGCGTCTCCCGCCGGCGGGAACGCGGGGCTCAGGACCAGGTCGTCAGCCGGCCACGGAGACGGCGGGCTCGCCCGAGGCGACGCCGTCCTTGCGCATCTGCTCGGCGATCTTCTGGGCTTCCTCGATGAGCGTCTCGACGATCTTCGACTCCGGAACGGTCTTGATCACCTCGCCCTTCACGAAGATCTGCCCCTTGCCATTGCCCGACGCCACGCCCAGATCCGCCTCACGCGCCTCACCGGGACCATTGACCACGCACCCCATCACGGCGACCCGCAGCGGCACCTCCATGCCCTCCAGACCCGCCGTCACCTGATCCGCCAGCTTGTACACATCCACCTGCGCCCGCCCGCACGACGGACATGAAACGATCTCCAACCGGCGCTGGCGCAGGTTCAGCGACTCCAGGATCTGGATGCCGACCTTGACCTCCTCCGCCGGCGGCGCCGACAGCGAGACCCGGATCGTGTCCCCGATCCCCTCGCTCAGCAGCGCCCCGAACGCCACCGCCGACTTGATCGTCCCCTGGAACGCCGGCCCCGCCTCCGTCACGCCCAGGTGCAGCGGGTAGTCGCAGCGCTGGGCCAGCAGCCGGTAGGCGTTGACCATGACCACCGGGTCGTTGTGCTTCACCGAGATCTTGATGTCCCGGAAACCGTGCTCCTCGAACAGCGAGCACTCCCACAGCGCCGACTCCACCAGCGCCTCCGGGGTGGCCTTGCCGTACTTGGCCAGCAGCCGCCGATCCAGCGACCCCGCGTTCACCCCGATCCGGATCGGCACCTTCGCCGCCGACGCCGCCTTGGCGATCTCCTTGACCTTGTCGTCGAACTGCTTGATGTTCCCCGGATTCACCCGCACCGCCGCACACCCCGCGTCGATCGCCGCGAAGACGTACTTCGGCTGGAAGTGAATGTCCGCGATCACCGGGATCTGCGACTTCCGCGCGATGACGGGCAGCGCGTCCGCGTCATCCTGCGTGGGGCAGGCCACCCGCACGATCTGGCAGCCCGACGCCGTCAGCTCCGCGATCTGCTGCAACGTCGCCCCGATGTCCGACGTCCGCGTCGTCGTCATCGACTGCACCGACACCGGGGCGTCCCCGCCCACGGCGACCGAGCCGACCTGGATTTTGCGGCTGACACGGCGGTCGGCCAGCTTGATCGGCACGTCCGGCATACCCAGCGAAATGGCAGTCATCTGGCGAGCAACCCCAAGGGAGAGAAATCAGGAGGGATCGAGGTCCCGGAATCGGCGGGCGCCTCCATTCCCCGAGATTACGGCACATCCCCAACGCCGGGCACATCGCGCCCCGGAAGCCGGGGCGCGACCCCTCATCCCGCCAGCTTGACCGGATTCACCACGTCCGCCACCAGCACCAGCAGCGTGAAGCAGATGAAGATCCCGGCGACGACGTAGGCGACCGGCATGAGCTTGGCCACGTCGAAGGGGCCCGGGTCGGGGCGCCGGAAGACCTTCGCGAAGGCGCGGCGCAGCGACTCCCACAGGGCGCCCGCGATGTGCCCGCCGTCCAGCGGGAGCAGCGGCAGCATGTTGAACAGGAACAGCGAGAGGTTGAACCCGGCGACGAGGAAGAGCATCGTCGCCACCCGCTGCTCCGGCGGGATGTCCAGCGAGAAGACCTCGCCGCCGACGCGGGCCGCGCCGACCACGCCCATCGGGGAGTCCTGCTTGCGCTCGCCGCCGTTGAAGGCCGCGTTCCACAGGTCCGGGACCTTGGAAGGCAGGTGCACCAGCGACTCGACGCCCTGCTCGACCATGCCGGTCATCCGGTCCACGGACTGGCCGAAGGACTGCTGGACGACGCCGGTGGCCGGGGTGAAGCCGAGGAACCCGGCGGTGACGAACTCGTCGCGGACGTAGCCGCCGCGCCCGTCGGTCTTGGCGACCTTGTTCTCGATCAGGTTGGCGTGCAGCTCGCGGCGGGCGCCGTCGCGCTCGACGGTGATCGTGGCGGGGCCGGTGGTCTCGCGGATGTGCTCCTGGAGGGCGGCCCAGTCCGGGACGGGCTCGCCGTCGAACGCGACGATCTTGTCGCCGGCGCGCAGTCCGGCGGCCTTGGCCGGGGAGTCCTTGGCGCCGGAGGGGCACTTGTCGGTCTTGGCGGAGGCGGCGATCACGCAGTCGGAGACCGAGCCGACCTGGGTGGTCTGGGTGTTGATGCCGAAGCCCATCAGGACGCTCATGAAGATCGCGACCGCGAGGACGAGGTTCATGAACGGCCCGGCGAACATCACGATGACGCGCTTCCAGGGCTTGCGGGTGTAGAAAAGCCGCTTCTCGTCGCCGGGCTGGAGTTCCTCGTACGCGGCCGAGCGGGCGTCCTCGATCATGCCGCGCCAGGGGGAGGTGGAGCGCGCCTGGAGCCGTCCGTCGTCGCCCGGCGGGAACATGCCGATCATGCGGATGTAGCCGCCGAGGGGAATGGCCTTGATGCCGTACTCGGTGTCGCCCTTGCGGCGGGAGAAGAGTGTGGGCCCGAAGCCGACCATGTACTGCGGCACCCGGATGCCGAACATCTTGGCCGTCGTGAGGTGCCCCAGCTCGTGCCAGGCGATCGAGAACAGCAGGCCGACGACGAAGACGACTATGCCGAGGATGGTCATCCACACCGTCATGCGCGGACCTCCGATGCCGTACGTGCCGCGCGGGCGGCGAGTTCTCGGGCGCGGGCGCGCGCCCAGGTCTCCGCCTGCAAGACGTCCGCGACGGTGAGGGAGGTTCCCGGGGCGGACACCGTGGCGCCGCTCGTCCCGGTCTTCCCCGTGACCACTCCCGTTGCCAGGGCCTCGGCGACGACCTCAGCGACCGTATCGACAATCCCGGTGAACGGCAGCCCGCCGGTCAAAAACGCGTCCACGCACTCCTCGTTCGCCGCGTTGAAGACCGCCGGCGCCGTGCCCCCCAGCTCGCCCACGTGGCAGGCCAGCGGCACGGACGGGAAGGCCTCCGCATCCAGCGGGAAGAACTCCCAGGTGTGCGCCTTCGTCCAGTCCACGCCGGGCGCCGCGTCCGGGACCCGCTCGGGCCAGCCCAGGCCCAGCGCGATGGGCATCCGCATGTCCGGCGGGCTCGCCTGGGCGAGGGTGGAACCGTCCGTGAACTCCACCATCGAGTGGATGTAGGACTGCGGATGGACGACGACCTCGATGCGCTCGAAGGGCACGTCGTACAGCAGGTGCGCCTCGATGACCTCCAGCCCCTTGTTGACCAGGGTCGCGGAGTTGATCGTGATGACCGGGCCCATTGCCCAGGTGGGGTGCGCGAGCGCCTGCTCGGGCGTGACCGCGGCCAGCTCCCGCCTCGTCCGCCCCCGGAACGGGCCGCCGGAGGCGGTCACCAGGAAGCGGCGGATCTCCGAGCGCGGCCCGCCCAGCATCGCCTGGAAGAGGGCCGAGTGCTCGGAATCCACCGGGACGATCTGGCCGGGGGCGGCCAGCTCCCTCACCAGCGGGCCGCCGACGATCAGCGACTCCTTGTTGGCGAGCGCCAGCGCCCGGCCCGCCTTCAGGGCGGCGAGCGTGGGCGCCAGGCCGATGGAACCGGTGATGCCGTTCAGGACGGTGTGGCAGGGCGAGGCCGCGATCTCGGTGGCCGCGTCCGGCCCGGCCAGGATCTCCGGCAGCCGCTCCCCCGCCCCGTACCGCGCCGCCAGCGCCTCGCGCAGCGCCGGGACGACGTCCTCGCGGGCCACCGCCACCGTGCCCACCCGCAGCCGGTGCGCCTGCTCGGCCAGCAGCTCGACCCGGCCGCCCGCCGCGGAGAGCGCGGTGACGCGGAACCGGTCGGGGTTGCGCAGCACCAGGTCGATGGCCTGGGTGCCGATGGAGCCGGTGGAGCCGAGGATGACGATGTCGCGCGGGCCGTCGCCCGCGGCACCGGCCGGGGCGAAGCGCAGATGGGGGTCAGCGAGGAGGTCGGTCATGGGGCCATTCTCGCCCCCTCGGGACGGGCGGGGGGCACGGACGGCGAGGGCGGGGGCGAGCGGGCCGGGGCGGTGTGAGTGATGCCACGGCAGGGTGGGGGCGCGGGGGCTGGTCATCGGGGGGCGATCTCGGGGGCCGGGGGGGCTCTCGCGGCTCGCCGGCCGTCGTTCGGAGGCCGGGGCGGAGGAGCGCCCGGGGGTGTGATGACGCGTCCCGGGCCCCTCCCCTCCGGGGTAGCGGAGGGGAGGGGCCCGTCCTTCCGGTCGGAGGAGGGGACGGGCCCCTCCGGTCAGGGGAGCCCGCGGTCCTTTCGGTCGGCCGAGCCTGTGGCCCCTCCGGTCAGCAGGGGCGGCGCTCCTTCCGGGCGGCGGGCCCCGCGATCCTTTCGGTCGGCCGAGCCTGTGACTCCTCCGGTCAGCAGGTACGGCGCTTCTTCCGGGCGGCGGGCCCGGCGCTCCTTCCGGGCGGCGGGTCGGGCGGCCTCGCCGTCAGCGGATCGGGCGGTGGACGTTCTCCCGGCGGGACGGGCCCGGGGTGGCGTCGGCGATCCAGGGGCCGTCGCCGCTGGGGTCGACGACGCCGTCCTCCAGCCAGGTGTACGCGCCGCCGAGGACGCCGGAGACGACCTTGCGGTCCACGTCGTCGGTGTTGGTCCACAGCCGCGCGAAGAGCTCGTCGGTGCGGATGCGGGCCTGGCGGCAGAAGACGTCGGCGAGCTGGTGCGCCTCGCGGCCGTGGGCGCCGTCGACGCGCGCCTGCTCGGCGCGGACGCAGGCGGCGCTCATCGCGAACAGCTCCGCGCCGATGTCCACGATCCGGCCGAGGAACCCCTGCTTGGTCTCCATCCGGCCCTGCCACCGCGACATGCCGTAGAACGTGGCGCGGGCCAGCTTGCGGGCGGCCCGTTCGACGTACCGCAGGTGGGTCGCGAGGTCGCCGAACTCCGCGTAGGACTTCGGGAGCTGGCCGGGACCGGCAACGAGCTTGGGCAGCCAGCGGGCGTAGAAGGAACCGGCCTTGGCGGCGGCCCGGCCCTTGTCCGCCAGGGACTTCTCGGCGTCCACGAGGTCACCGGCGACGGCGAGGTGCGCGTCCACCGCCTCGCGGGCGATCAGCAGCCGCATGATCTCCGACGAGCCCTCGAAGATCCGGTTGATGCGCAGGTCGCGCAGGATCTGCTCGGCGGGGACCGCGCGCTCGCCGCGGGCCGCGAGGGAGGCGGCGGTCTCGAACCCCCGGCCGCCGCGGATCTGCACCAGCTCGTCCGCCATCAGGCAGCCCATCTCGGAGCCGTACAGCTTGGCCAGGGCGGCTTCGATGCGGATGTCGTTGCGGTCCTCGTCCGCCATCTGGGAGGAGAGGTCGACCACGGCCTCCAAGGCGAAGGTCGTCGCCGCGATGAAGGAGATCTTGCCGCCCACGGCCTCGTGCTTGGCGATCGGCTTGCCCCACTGCTCGCGGGCCGCCGACCACTCGCGGGCGATCTTCAGGGCCCACTTGCCGGCGCCGACGCACATCGCGGGCAGGGAGAGCCGTCCGGTGTTCAGGGTGGTCAGTGCGATCTTCAGACCGGCGCCCTCGGGGCCGATGCGGTGCGAGGCCGGGACGCGGACCTGGTGGAAGCGGGTGACGCCGTTCTCGATGCCGCGCAGGCCCATGAAGGCGTTGCGGTTCTCCACCGTGATGCCCTCGGAGGACGCCTCCACCACGAAGGCCGTGATGCCGCCCTTGTGGCCCTCGCTCCTGGGCACGCGGGCCATGACGACGAGGAGGTCGGCGACCACGCCGTTGGTGGTCCACAGCTTCACGCCGTCCAGCACGTAGCTGTCGCCGTCGGGGACGGCGGTGGTCGCCAGGCGGGCCGGGTCGGAGCCCACGTCGGGCTCGGTGAGCAGGAACGCCGAGATGTCGGTCCGGGCGCAGCGCGGCAGGAAGGTGTCCTTCTGCTCCTGCGTGCCGAAGATCTTCAGCGGCTGCGGGACGCCGATGGACTGGTGGGCCGACAGCAGCGCGCCGATCGCGGGGTTGGCGGAGCCGACGAGGGCGAGCGCCTTGTTGTAGTACACCTGCGTGAGGCCGAGGCCGCCGTACTTGGTGTCGATCTTCATGCCGAGCGCGCCGAGCTCCTTGAGGCCGTTGACGGTCTCGTCCGGGATGCGGGCCTCGCGCTCGATGCGCGCGCTGTCGATCTCCGTCTCGCAGAAGTCGCGGAGCTTGGCCAGGAACTCCTCGCCGCGCTCGACGTCCTCGGCGGCGGGGACCGGGTGCGGGTGGATCAGATCGAGCCGGAAGCGCCCCAGGAACAGTTCCTTGGCGAAGCTGGGCTTGCGCCAGTCCTGCTCCCGGGCGGCCTCGGCGACCTGCCGGGCCTCGCGCTCGGAGACGTTGCGGGTGGATGGAGCGGTCATGACGGGCTCACCTCGCCGCGGAATCGGGTCGTCCTGCCGGTCCGCCGGTGCGGCTACCGGTCAGTGCTACTTGTGAGTCTGTACCCGATTCGTACGGCGTGCACCAGCCTTGCGGCGACGATCGGCGACGGGGGGTCACTTTGCGTCATGGGGGGCGGGTGTGAGGAGGGGCGCGGCGGGCCGCGTCCGCCCGTTTCCGCGCGCCCTCGGCATACGGCGACGCGGCGCGCCCCGGGGGCAGGATTCCGGGG